>JANYHE010000082.1 GCA_025359215.1 Hyphomicrobiales bacterium | reverse complement strand
ATTGCCGCTATTGCTATGGCTTATGGCACATACAAGCTTGGCGGCGTTGCCATGAACCTTTTAGGCAAGGGCGGCTTGATGGGATCGGCGGCGGCTCTCGATACATCCGCTGCAATGCTATCTGAGGCCGCTGTTGCGCTGGGCGCAAGTGGCACATTAAAAAGTGCTGGCGGGCTCGCTGGTGGTGGGCTTCTCGGGCGATTTTTAGGAGCTGGCGCTCTTGGTGGGCTTGTTGGATATTCAATAGGGTCAAACCCGGATTTAATTATTGGAAATAGAGAAAAGCTTTATCAGTTTGGACAAATTGCGGGAACCGCTGGTTACGGCAATATGAACGGACCTCATAATAGAAATGCAGAAAACTTGTTAACCGCCTCACAGCGCGGCATGAAAGCAAGAGATTTTGCAAGTGGTCCAAGCGAACGAGAAATCAATGCGGCCCGCTATCCTTCTCAACCCGTAAATGTCTCTATGACACCGCAAATCACGGCAACAAATACCATCAATATTGACGGTCGCATGTTGGCCAAATATGTCTCTGACATGGTGATCAAATCCATATCAGGCCTTGTGAACCATCCTACGGGAGCGCCGATGCACAATTCTTCACAATTTGCGCCGTCCTTTGGTGGGGCGCGCTAATCATGGCGGGGCTTGTTTTGGGCGGTGTTTCGTTTTCGGGATTTGAAATTCCGAACGAAATAAACTTTGGCGGCAAACACAATGTGACCGTGCACCAGCTTATCGGCGGCGGGCGCGTTCTCGACGCCATGGGTGGAAAGCCCGATCAAATCCAATGGAAGGGGCGGTTTCGCGGGCCCAGCGCCATAGGCCGCGCCCAGCAAATTGACGAACTGCGAATTGCTGGCAGCCAAGTTGATTTGGCATGGCTCAATTTATTCCGGTCGGTTATCGTTGTCAGTTTTACGGCACACACTGAAAAATCTTATGAAGTGCCGTATGAAATTACGTGCGAAGTTGTAAACGATGCGGCTTTCGGCCTTGGTGGCTTTTTTCAAAGCATTGATGCTCTCGTGAGTGGCGATATTGTTGCAGCCACGGGCTTCAACGCTAATCCTACGGCATCCTCATTAGTTTCAGTGCTTAGCAGTGCCATCAGCACCATAGGGCCTCTGGCGGGCGCTACAGCGGCCTCTCGCACCACAGCAGCCCTTGCCGCAAATACCGCAACAACGAGCTTGCAGCTTGCCGTAACTGCCAATGATGCGACTTTAGGAAAAACAATGCCACTTGACCTTGCTGAAAACCTTTCGGCGTGGCTTTTGGCTCAAAATGCAGGAACGCTTGTTCAGGCCGATACGCTTGATATTTTGGGATATGTAGCCCGCGTCAATTCCAACATCGCAGCGGTGAAAGCATGATCCAAGCTCCTGTCACCTACCTTTTGGTTCCAGTCACCGTCGGCAATCTCTTTGCCGTGGCCGCGCAATACATGAATGACGCCACGCGCTGGAACGAAATTGCGGCCTTGAACAACATGACAGACCCATGGTTTGCGGCTCCTATGACCTTAAAGGTTCCGACGCCGATCGGAACTGGTAACGGTGGAATTTTAGGCCTCTGACATGAGTGAAACCCGCCATCCGAATGCGATGCTATCAGTTTCTGGCAACACCGTGCAATGCGAAGAGGTTTCAATTCACTTGTCGCGCGATTCCAAAACAGACACATTACAGGCCACGGTCGCATTATTTGGCGCTGGGCCTAATGCCAGTTTTTGGAGTTCGAAAACACCTTTGCCAGTGCAATGTCAGATTTCAGACGGCTCCGGCAATTCAGCCCAATTGTTTGACGGCTATGTGGACAGTGTGGATTGTGATTTTAGTGAAGGCAAAGTTCGGATTTCGGCCCGCGACAAAAGTGCTAAAATGCTTGATAAGAAATCCAGCAAGAAACACCTCAATAAAAAACCCCATGAAATCGTGCAACAATATGCCAGTGACAATGGTTTGAGTTGTGAAGCCGATAGTGTTCAAGAAAAGGCAGGAAAGACTTTTCAAATCGACTACGTTGCGCTAATACATCGTATGTCGGACTGGCATGCCGTGCAGCACATAGCTGAACATCACGGAATGAGCGCCTACGCCACGACCGGAAAACTTTATTTCAAGAAAATCCCTGAAAAGCTTCCTGTCTATCCGGTTTTTGTTTCTCCGCCCAATACCTCTGGTTTAGGCGTCGGTAACGCCATCCGCGTTACGGCCAAACGCAATGTGCTTTTGGGAAAATCCATCAAGACAACCGTCTCAACTTGGAATCATAAAAATCAGAAGAAATATTCAGGAACGCACACTGAGGCTGGAGCAGGGGGCACAATAGAATATTCATTGCACCATCCCGGTATGACGCAAGAACAGGCAACAGCCAAAGCCAAGGCGCACAACGCCAAAGCGGCAAAGCACGAAATGGAAGTTTCAATAGAAGTCCCCGGCGATCCCAACATCAAAGCCCGCATGAACGTTCTTTTGAGTGGTACGGCCAGCGCATGGGATCAAGAGCACGAAATTACATCCGTCGAACACAAAATAAGTGCCCTCGGCGGCTATGTCACAAGTATTCAAACAAAAACAAAATCTAAAAAGCGGGGCGGGTGATGAGCGATCTTGCTGATTATATTCACGCCGAAATAGAGCGCCATCTCGCAAGTCACGCAGGCATTAAAGCCGCTGAAATTTCTGCTTATGATCCTAAGCGCCACGCAATCAAAGCAACCTTGCATCCCGACGGAATCGAAACCGGCTGGTTTCCTATGGGCACAAGTCATGTTGGCAATGGTTTCGGCGTTGTCATGGGGCCGAATGTCGGCGACCAAATCATGGTTGGTTTTTTGGGTGGCAACATTGATAGTCCGGTACATCTGGGCCGCTTGCATTCGGATAAGGAACAGCCGCCAGTTGCCAATTCAGGCGAGGTTGTGATCCAGCACGGCAACGGCGCTACCATAAAGATCACGTCCACAGGAATCACCATCACCGGAAACGTTGATTTTGTGGGTGGCTATGTGAAAAGCAAAGGCCATCTTATCGACGACACGCATCTGCATACCAACGTGACACCCGGCGGCGGGCTTTCAGGTGTTCCACAATAATGCCTGACATCCAACAAATGTGGGGCGCTGATTTCACGCTAACCCCTAGCGGTGACTTAAACCTTGTGGACGGCGATGACTTAACGCGCGAACGGCTGTTGCGGCGTTTGCTGACAACCGTTCGTGGTTACATTTTCCACCAATCATACGGTGCTGGCATTCCACAACGCATCGGGGACACGCTTGACAGCAATGTCGTCACAGCAGTGATTTCGGCGCAAGTTCGAAAAGAGGCAACTGTTGCCACAACGCCCGCGCCGCAAATTACAGTCACGCCAATTCTAAATGGTGTTTCAGCCTATATAAAATATACAAGCGCCATCACGGGGCAGCATATTGCCCTATCATTTGACACGAGCAACTAATGCCCCTCACAACAAAGAAATTCTCGCAGCTCGTGCAAGATCAAGCGGCGGCCATTCAGGCTAAGACAGCACAAATTCTTGACTTCACAACGGGCAGCATCATGCGTGCCCTTGTGGAAGCAAATTCTGCCGTTGGCATGTGGCTTCAGGGCTTAGCGCTGAAAATTCTAACGATGACCCGTCTCTCCACGTCTCAGGGTGTTGATGTTGATAGTTGGGTTAGTGACTGGGGCGTGACGCGCCTTGCCGCCGCTGTTGCCAATGGCAGCGTTACCTATTCCCGTTTTACACCCCAATCGGCGGCAACCATACCGCTCGGCGCACAGGTGCAGACCACCGATGGAACGCAAATTTTTCAAGTTGTGCTCGATCCTGCAAATGCCCTTTGGGTGACGGCCTTGAATGCCTATGTTTTACAAATCGGGGTTGCGAGCGGAACCGTGCCAGTGCAAAGCGTGAACAGCAGCACGGCGGCCAACGTAGTTGCAAATTCCGTCAATGTCGTCATCACAAACATCATTGGTGTTGATACTGTCACCAACGCCTTGGCTTTCACGGGCGGGGCCAATGCGGAATCGGACGCGGCTCTCAGGACGCGATTTGTCAACTATATCGGTTCCCTCAGCAAGGGCACTATCGCAGCCATTCAATATGCGGTGAGCAGCTTACAGCTTGGCCTCAACTGCACGGTATTGGAGAATGTCGATCCCGCTGGGGCGGCTGTCATGGCTTTTATCACGGTCACTGTTGATGACGGCACAGGAGCGCCATCGAACGCGCTTTTGACTACCGTCGGCGCTGCAATCAACAACGTGCGCGCGGGTGGAATTCAGATGGCGGTTGTGGCTCCCACTATCACCACAATCACAGTTTCAACCACACTACAAACGGCGGCGGGCTATGATCGCAACACCATCATCGGTATTGTGAATTCCGCACTTTCGACATTTCTCAATAACCTGATTGTTGGCCAAGGGCTTTCATTCTACAGGCTTTCACAGATTATTTACGACGCAACCCCCGGAATCACCACGATTAGCAGCCTTTTGTTGAACGGGGCGGTTGTTGATATTGCTGCAAATCCGCGCTCGGTATTGAAGCTTACAAGTCTCACGGTGGCATAATGGCGACGGGTGATAGAAGTGATATTCTAAGCCGTCTGAAAGCTGTATTGCCGTCGTGGTGGGCGGCATCAAGTCCGGTATTGGATGGTGTTCTCTCAGGTTTCAGCACGGTTGCCTCATGGGGTTATGGTTTGCTGGTTTACACCCAATTGCAAACCCGCATTCTGACAGCCACCGACGGATTTCTTGATCTTGCCGCTTTTGATTTTTTTGGGCCTCGCCTTCGCAGATTTAAAAATGAAACTGATACAAGTCTAAGCGCACGCATCCGTGCGGAAGTTCTGCGGCCTCGTGTTTCGCGCGGGGCCACATCACAGGCGCTCAAAGACTTGACGGGTAAAGCGCCGATTTTTTTCGAACCTTGGAACACAGGCGATGCGGGCGGATGGGATGTGGGCGGCTTTGCCTATGCGGGGCAAAATCCGGCAACAGGCAATAGCGGCGGGTATGACGCGGCGGCGGGCTGGGATATTAATGCGTGGGGTTATGATATTCCTCGTGGCTATGCTGAAATCGTCTCAGGTGGTGCAGGCGGGTGGGGCGATACAAACTTGCCTGCCCAATTTTTTCTGACCGTTTACCGACCCGGCTTGCAAGGTGTGCCCCTCATATCGGGTTTTGATTGTGTGGGCGGCGGCTGGGATATCGGCGCGTTTTCTTACACCGACGCAAGCATGATTTCGGGTGCTGTCACCGACTTGGATATTTACGCGACAATCAACAGCAATCGCGCTGCGGGTACGATTGCGTGGACTAAACTTCAATAAAAAAGGAATAAGGTATGGATCGGGCTATCGTTTATCCAGGCGCGTTGCCGCGCGGTGCTGACATTTTGCAAATGAACAAAAATGCCGTCACTGGTTTAGGCCATTTGGCGCAAGCAATGTTAGGCACTGGCACTGTGGTTGCGGGCCTTGCTTGCACTCCGACGGGTGTTCCGTCATTGCAAGTCAATATCGCACCCGGTTCCATTTACACCTACGGGCAGGTCGACGCGTCTTCCTATGGTTCACTCGGCATCGACGCCACCAACATTATCAAGCAAGGCATACTTGCCGCCCAAGCCACATTGACGATTTCGCCACCGTCTACGGCAGGGTTCAGTCAGGTTTACCTTGTTCAAGCGCAATACAGTGACGTGGACGCTGGCAATACGGTTTTGCCCTACTACAATGCCGCAAACCCCTCGGTGCCATGGTCTGGTCCCAACAACAGTGGAACAGCGCAATTCACAAACCGCCAAGGCGTTTGTGTGGTTACGCTAAAAGCAGGTGTTGCCGCCGCAACAGGTTCGCAAACCACACCTACAGCCGACTCCGGCTATACGGGCCTTTATGCAATCACGGTTGTGAACGGTCAAACCCAAATCACGTCACCTAACATTGCTACGATTGCAACAGCGCCCTTCTTTGTGGCCTTGCCAGCGGTTCCAACTTTGGCGCAGCTAGACGTACGCTACCCACAAATCATAAAAGCCCCTGCCAACCTCACTTTTTACGTCAACAGTGGCACGGGCAACGATAGCAACGCTGGCACGGCGGCGGGCAACGCTTTTGCAACCATCCAAGGTGCCATCAACAAGATTTCCCAAAACTACCTTTGCACGGGCCAAGTCGTTGTCAGTATTGCGAACGGTTCGTATCAGGGCTTTACCATTGCGCCGTCATTTGTTTCGTCTTGGGCTGTTATTGGCAACGTCGCAAACCCCAATTCGGTTTTAGTGAACGCCACAGCAACAGGCGGGCGTGGCTGCAATGCGACGGGCGGCGTGGTTGTTTCCGTTAGCGGAATTGCCTTCCAAGCCTATTATGAAAACATTCTTTCACAGCATTCAACAATCTATTGTGCAAGTTGCAACTTTTCAGCGCCAACTTCTTATCTCACGTCGGCTGCGCCCGCAATTTCCTGCACTGCTGGCGGTTACTTGTTGCTGTCAGGGACATGCGGCTACAGCGGAAACGGCAACAGTTTTATTGCTTCGGGATCAGGCGGTTATATCTCGATGGGCTACACCGACGTCAATGTCACATACTCGTTGGCGCTAACTCTCAGTGGAACGCCCTCTTGGGCTGGGGCTTTTGCCGCCGCCAGTTATTGCGGCTTGATCTATTTCTATCCCTCTGTTGTCACGCTGACTGGGGCCGCAACGGGTCCGCGCTATTCTGCCAGCTATAATTCCATCATTCAAACACAAGGCAGTGGAGCCTCTTATTTGCCTGGCAACGCTGCTGGCGGCACATCCACCGGCGGACTTTACGCTTAATTTAATCGGAGAATAATTGCATGTATGAAGCCTCAAACTGGTATTGGATTAAATCCGATGGCGAAGTTTACTCGTCCGCCAAACAAGAGATCATCAAAGCCGACAATCCTGAGTATTTGGGTTGGCTGGACGCTGGTAACATGGCAACGCCTTGGCCAAAAGATGAAGACGGCAAAGAGTCGAATACCGAGCTAGACCAAGTGCTTTCAGATCACGAAATTGTTTCAAAATTGCCAGACGTGATTGTTGACGTTCCAGTCGTTGTCAACAATGCCCAGTTTCAAGCGGCTTTGATCAATGCCAATCTTTTCGATAAAGCTGAGGCAGCTGTAAAGCAGTCGGCTGATAAACTTGTTGGCTTGGCGTGGGCAAAAGCTCAAACGATTTCACTGAACGGTGTGTTGGCCAAGTTTCTGGCAAGCAAGGCGGGTGGGTTTACGGTTGATCAAATCAACAAGGTGTTTTTAGCCAGTGTTGATGTTGTGTTTTGATGCAACACGATTTGGCCGCATATTGGCCCTCGCCAGAGCGGGGATCGCCGATTGAAATCATTGACTGCTATTTGTCACAAACAGGGCAACCGATAACGACAAAGCGCAATGTTTACACCTCGGCAGAATTTGCGGGCAAACCAATTTTACGCATTGATGAATTTGATCCAAACGGAAAATGGAACGACGCGTGGCTGCTGAGAAAAGAACTGCGTGGCGTGGTTGAGTTTGGAGACATTTACCCCAAAGGTCACATTTCACTTTTCCGCTATGGGAAAGAACTTCTCTGGGGCGGCGTAATGGAAATCGGCGAGACTGTTGAAAATGATGTCGAGATTGACCTCTCGGCCTCGACAGGGGTTTATCCTTTCATAGGTCAATACGGCAAAAACAAAACGACTTTGATCGATGTTATGCCGTCGTTCACCAATGGGGCAGGCCTCACTTTCAATGACGTTGCTGTGATCCATAACGTGCAGACATTTTATAATTTCGGCAAAACCAAACTGTTTGGAAAGCGCGTTTATGAAGCACGGCACTGGCAAGCCAAAGGGATCGGCATTGTTCAAATCGACTACTACGCGAACGGCGCGTCTTACAGCAAGCACTTTGCAAAAATGGTAAAAAATAATGTTTGAAATCTTTGCGATAAAATCGGCATTATTTGTCGCGGTAAAAAACGCGGCGGCAACTCTGGCTTGGTCCATCCCGTTTGCCGTGGTGATAGCCGCTATTCCGGCCTTCAATGTTGACCTTATGGCTTATGGCATGTTTGGTGGGCTTACCCGATGGCTTGCACTCAAATGTGGCTTGGTTGATGGCCTTTGCGGCGTGGGGATCGGCGCTCTTATGGGTGTGGGTTTCGAAGGTGCCTCGGCCCCATTTGTGCAAAGCTGGGTCGTTGGTGAAATCCAACAGGCGCACGTTTCGGCTTATGTGTTCGGGCTGCTCGGAAACATTGTCTATGATGCTTTGGTAAACCTCGTCGCGGTAAAATTGCGGGGTTTGAAATGATCGGATATTTCAAACGTGCCAGCCGAATTTTAATTTACGGGATTACTGTTTCATTCGTTTTTATTTTTGCGGGACCTATTGAGGGACGCATTTATCCTGTTGCGGAAGACTACACTGTGCTGAGCGAATCTGTTGAAGGCAATGACCTCGCCATCACGATGACATTTGAGAAGCAGCGCAGTTGCGAATTTGTGGCCGTGGATTGGTACGTCTATTTTGATGAAAATTTCAAAGACAAATTCACTATTGAGACGCGGTTCGCGCAATTCTCACGCCCGCTTGGCCAATTCAAAGTCGATTGGAAAATCATAGGGGCTGGGGCTTGGATCGGACACAAAATGGAAATCGTGACCGACCATCATTGCTGGGGGCCTTACCTTTGGATCACGCGGACAACTAGCGCCATCAAGAGGGCATCACCATGAAAATTGCACTTGCACTTATTGTCGCGGCAACATTTTTTTGTTTTGGCATGATGGTTTTTTCAATGCCTAGCCATGCAAGCGAGTGTCAAAGGCTTGATGCTTTTGTCGAAAAACAAAGCGCACGATTTCCCGATCTTGTCGTAACAAAACTTGTGCCGATCAAGGCGCAATTGATCGTAGAGTTTGTGAACAAATATGCGCACCTGCAATTGCATGGCGATGTGGTGATCGTTGGCACTTATACCAACCAAGAAAAAAACAGTCGTGTTGGCTATGCGATATTTGATGCGGGCTGCATGGTTTATGGTGAGGCCATTTCTGCAGAAGAGTGGCTAAGCGTTCAGCCTTTTATCTTTGGCAAAAACCTATGAAGTGGCTGTCACGCCTTTCATTTTTCAAAACAGAATTGAGTAACGTTCGCGCTCAATTTTATTTGCTCGGACAGCGAATGAACAACATCGAAAAAACGGAACTCCATATCATGCAAGAACTCGACAATCTCAAATCAGCCATTGCCGCGAACAAGGCCGCCACAGACCAAGCCATCCAGCGTGTTGAGGCTAAACTTGCCGCCGCTGCACTGGTAGTGCCAGCCGAATTGGAAGCCATGAGCGTTGATCTAGCGGCCTCTACGGCCAAGCTTGATGAACTGGCCAAAGATCACGGCGGCTCTATGGGTGGCGTCACGGAATGAATGTGATCCTGCCTGAAGCAGTGGCATTAGTGCAGCGATGGGAAACTTTCGTTGCCACGCCTTATCTTGACAATGGCGGCAAGCTTGCTTGCGGCTATGGTCATTCGACAATCGGCGATCCGGTCGTAACGCCTGATATGGTATGGACCGAAGCCTATGCCAGCGAAGTCCTGAAAACCGATCTTGAAAAAGTGGGGCGCGGGCTTGCGAAATATATCACCGCGCCACTTAATGATTATCAATTCGGTGCGTGTTGCTCTGTTGCGTACAACATGGGCGTGGGCGGTTTCGGTCGCTCGGACTGCGCGCAGCAAATAAATAACACCATATCTAAATATCACATGGAACGCGCAGCGGTAGCCATGTCGCAGTTAGCAATTACTGCGCAAGACAAGGTGACGGGCGTAAGGCGCGAATTTCTAGGCTTGCATATTCGTCGCATTGTTGAAGC
>JANYHE010000078.1 GCA_025359215.1 Hyphomicrobiales bacterium | reverse complement strand
CTTGTCACGACTCTTGGTCATGTCAGTAAAATTCTCGATAACGCGGCCAAGGTCTGCATCGGAATGCCACCATGAGGCTACGGTTGAGAGCGCATTCTGTTGCAGGCCATGTTTCGCAACAATCCTTTCCCAGGCCTGTTCCATGCCCGCCATTTGCTTTTCAAGCGGTTGTGCGTGACCGGGATATTTGGCAGCTTCAACGCCCAAATGTGCGGCGAGTTTCGGCCACATCCAATCCCAGCGGAACACTTCACCATTCACAATATTGAATGCTTCATTGCGTGCGGCTGGTTTGGTTGCGGCCCAGAGCAGATGCTTGGCGATGATGCGACCATCAGTGATATCCACGCAGGCTTCATATTGTTGCGGCGAACCGGGGAACACAAAGGGGCGACCCGTTTCTTTGCAGATTGCAGCATAGGCACCCAGCGTTGCCGCCATATTCATCTGATTGCCTTGCGCATAGCCGATCAGCGTGTGTGGCCTATGCACCGACCATGTGAAGCCTTGCTTCTCAGCCGCGGCATAAAGTTCATCTTCCTGATCATAGTAGAAGTTTTGATAGGGCAGACGTGGTTGCTCTTCGCGGAAGGGTGTCACCATCTTGGATTTAGCATAGGCCTCGAATGGACCCATGTAGTGCTTGAGGCCCGTCACCAATGCGGCATGCTTAATTTTTTTGCCTTCCATTGCATTTAAAAGATTGCGCACCATGCCGGCATTGACGCGGCAGTTTTCGGCTTCGGTGGTTTGGCGCAACCATGTGGTGATGAACACATCTGTGGGCTTCACGCGCTTCAATGCAGCGTTGACGGCCTCTTCGTCGGTGAGATCAACAGCGATGTGTTTGACACCCTTCGGCAGATCGTGCTTGTGGCGCGAAATGCCAGTCACAGCCCAACCCTTATCGATTAAGTGCTCGGCCAAGTGGCGACCGATGATGCCAGAAACACCGGCGATGAGAGCATGGCGTTCCATTAGTTTAGTCCTTTGGTTGAAAGTGTAACTTTGATGCAGGCTTGCGCATCTTGGCCGAGTTCAAATGCCTTCTTGGCTTCAAGGAGGCTGAAGTGGTGCGTTTGAATAGGGGAGAGATCAATGCCTGTGCGTTCTAAAAATTTGATCGCAGCGGGCCAGACACCCGGCGAGCCAATGCAGCCGCGCACAGTAAGGTTCTTCAATTGCAGTAGCCCAAGTGTTGATGTGACTTTGCGACCAATGTTCAGGCCCACCATGGACACGCGACCATTCTCTTGAGCATATTCAAACACATTGGCGACTGAAGTATCATGGCCGGAAGCTTCAACGACTAACTCTGCGCCCTTGCCGCCAGTCAATTCCTTAATGCGCTCAATGGGATTTTCATTAGCATCCACGGCTTCAGCAGCGCCCAGCTTTAAAGCTATGTCGCGTCGGCGTTTGATGGGATCAACCACGATTACGCGCGCACCCATGCCGATGGCGGCAGCAGCTGTGACCAAACCGATTGTGCCGCCACCGGAGACAACAACAGTTTCAGATGCGTTGGTGCCGCCTGAGCGCAACACTGCATAGAAACCGCAGGTGAAGGGTTCAATCAAAGCGCCACGGTTGTCGTCAACACCATCCGGCAATTTGTGCAACCAATCCGGATTCACGTTGAAGTATTCACGGTCAGCACCGTTCATGGAAAAGCCGAAATGATGCAAGCGTTCTGGCGTGCGCACAACGCATTCGCCCACAACGCGGTCGCCGCGTTTGAAGTTCTTGACGTTCTTTCCTACTTCAACAATCTCACCGCACCACTCATGGCCGGGCGTCACGGGATAAGAAATCGGAATAATGTAGCGTCCCGCCAGCAGTTCATAATCCGAATGGCAAATGCCAATCGTGCTGGTTTTGATCAACACTTCACTGTCATTTATTTCAGGCACTGGCATATCCAAGATGATTGGATTGTCTGGTGTTTCAAAAACGAGGGCTTTCATGTGGGCCTCCTAAACTTTTACAACCGCGCCGTTTTTAGCGGCAGACTTAATGATGGCTTCGAGGATCGAAATGTTATTCACGAGATCCTTTCCGGTGATCGGATACGGCGCAATTTTGCGAATGGCATGAGCAAAGGCCACGAGGTTATCTTTTACTGGTTCAGCAGGTGGAAGAACTTCCACCTTGATTGGTTCACCAGCCATGGCCGATGTGACCACCCAACCATCGGGCGCTTCGACATGAGCCTTATCACGAATTTCGATCCAGCCCTTTGAACCAAACACTGCAAAGCGAGAAATAAATGGCATGGCGAGCGAGGCTGAAACGTAAGACGTACCACCACCTTTGAAACGAATATGCACACTCATCGTATCACCTTGCGGAATTTTGGATGAAAGTTTCTCGCAGGACACGCGCAAGTCTTTTGCCGGCCCCAACAAGGCTGCTGATAAATCTGTAAGGTGGATGCCAGTCGCAGTCATGCCACCGACCGGTGCTTCCTTCTTATTTAACCGCCAGTTGGATTTGTCCAGTGTGGTAAACTTATCATGGCTGAAATTGCCTTCGACCTGTTGGATGCGACCCAGTTCACCATTGCGTGCCATTTCCAACATTTTAGCAACGGGCGGATCCCAGCGCCGCTCATGGCCCATGCCCAGAACCAGTTTGTTTTTCTTGCAGGCATTGACGGCTGCTTCCGCGCCCTTCCTTGTCAGCGCCAAAGGTTTTTCGCAGAAAATATGCTTTTTTGCTTTGATGGCGAGTTTGATTTGCTCGGCATGCAACGAATGCGGCGTAGCGAGTATGACAGCTTCGACATCAGGATGCTTCAAAGCATCTTTGTAGTTTGTATAATATGCAAAGCCATTTTCTTTGGCGAACTCAGCACCCGCCGGATTTGGCTCTGCGGCGCAAACAATCTCGATGTCACTGTTTGCCTTCTTGAGCACAGCGGTCATCTTCTTGCCCCACCAACCGAGGCCAATCATTGCAACTTTAACAGGCGTGCTCATTAGACTGTCACCAGAATTTTCATATGGTTGACGGATTTGTCGAGCAGTGCATCAAAGCCTTGCTTTACGACATGGTCAGAATTGATATTGGCAGTGACGATTTTTTCAATCGGGAAACCACCGGTTTCCACCATGCGAATAATACGCGACCAACATTGCACGGGATAACACCATGTGGCTTCAATTGAGATATCTTTCAAAGCCCATGTCATCGGATCAACGCTGGCGGGTTTCATATGCAAACCGGTTTGCACCACTTTGCCTTGACTACGCACAGCGTTCACGCAGGTGTTCAAACTTGCCTCTAAGCCAACGCATTCAATAGCCACACCAACGCCCACACCTTCTTCGGTGAGGTCTTTGATCATCTGAACTACGTCTTGCGTCATCGGATCAATTACGATGGCAGAAGGCACCAAGTCTTTCGCCATTTTTCGGCGGAATGCATTTGGCTCGCTTACGAAAATTTGCCCCGCCCCAGCAGCCTTTGCGGCCAGCAATGTGAGAGCGCCAATGGGACCAACGCCTGACACCAAAACGGTATCGCCAGATCGCACATTGCCACGATCAACTGCATAAACCGCGACAGCGGCTGGTTCAATCATAGCACCTTGGATGTCGCTCACACCCTTGGGCAAACCAGCAACATTGTAATCATTTACCACGGCCATTTCACCCATACCGCCCCAAGCCCAGCTCAGGCCAACACAGCCCATGCTGGGGCTGAGGTGATAAAGGCCGCGGCGGCCATAATAATCATCGCGCGGTGAAATCAGCGGCTGAATAGAAACGCGATCGCCCACTTTCACATTTGAAACCGCAGAGCCCTTGTCAGCCACCACGGCGCTGAATTCATGACCCAAAATTTGTGGATTGGTCACCCCAGTATAAACATGGGGGGTGACTGGAGTAACGATGGGGCCGGCTATATATTCATGCAAATCAGTGCCGCAAATGCCGGTGACCAATGGCTTTATCAAAACATCATTGGAGCCAAGCTTCTTAGAAGGTGCGGGCACATCCTCAACGCGAATATCTTTTGCTGCGTGAAACCTCACAGCTTTCATCACCAATCCTCCCAATCTCGTAGACTCTTATTTTGCGTTCATCCTATCCAAACGCAGCGTCTTGCAATTATTAAAAATTCTCAATTTGATAATTTTTGTGGAACGTTATTTCAAAAATTTTGGCACAGTGTGGAAAAGCATAAAAAATATGGGAGATGACGTTTGCAACTCATCGATAAATTACAAGTCTATCTCGCGATAGCTGGACGAGGGTGCCTATGGCTCAATCCATAGCAATCGAGAACGACGATATCGGCAACGACAAACGGCTTGAGCTATGGCGCAAGCAGGTCGAAATTCGTGACTGCGAAAAACGTGCTTATGATCTATTTTTGCAAAATCTGATCAAGGGCACCAGCCATTTGTCACTGGGTCAAGAAGCCATTGCAGCGGCCTTTGGTGTGGCCATGCAAAAAGGCGACAAGAGTTTTTGTACCTATCGCGGTCATGCCCACACATTGGCGCGTGGTGTACCTATGGAAGCCATGCTTGGAGAACTCATGCTGCGCGATATTGGTTTAATGCGCGGCAAAGGTGGTTCCATGCATCTCACTTCGGTTGAACACGGCGTGATGGGATCATACGCTATTATAGGCGCGCATTTGCCGATTGCCTGCGGCTCAGCTTGGCGCGCCCAATATTTGGGTGAGAAGGATGTGTCTGTTTGCTTCTTTGGTGATGGCACGACCAATATCGGGGCTTTCCATGAAGCGCTAAATTTTGCCGTGA
>JANYHE010000064.1 GCA_025359215.1 Hyphomicrobiales bacterium | reverse complement strand
CCCGCAATTGGGTGAACGACCATGTCATTGATGGCCGCGTTTCGGAAGGCACGTTTCAAATCAATCTACCCGTGAATGCTCTTGATCAGGCCCAGCGCGATCGACATATCCCCGATAATTCGATTGACCTGACATTTTCATTGCGAGATGTCTCCACGCATTATTTCAAGAATTTACCTCTATTGGAACATGCCTCTGCCGAGGCTCATCAAAAAGATAATGATTTTGATTTAAACCTCACAGAAGGCCAATCGGTTTTAAGTTCCGGCAAAATCGTCACATTGAAAAAAGGTAGTTTCGGCGCCCACAATCTTTTGCTGGATGAGGTGCCCGGCACAGTGACTGCGGAGCTTTCGGCTCCCATCACAGCCATGCTGGAACTGGCAAGCCTGCCTGATCTCAATTTGATGAAATCTGATTTTAAAGCCATGCCGAAATTGGCTGGCACTGCCAATGCCACTATCGATTTGCAGTTTCCACTGATTAAAGATGTGCCGAAATCACGCGTGGAAATGACCACTGATGTGAGCATTAGCGGGGCATCGGTTGATGAAATTTTACCCGGGGTTGATCTGACGGATGGCGAATTGGCTGTTGAAGTGGGTGCAGATAAAATTAAAGTCTCTGGCCCCGCAAAAGTGAACGGCTTACCTGCCAAAATATCATGGGAAAAGCCACGCGGAGGAGGGCCGGCTATATCCAAAATCGAAGCGACACTTGACGAGCAATTGCGAGAAAAAATGGGTATCAAGCTCAGCGCCTATATGTCTGGCCCTATGCCAATACAGGCTACGATCTCGCAAAACGACGCAGGCGAAAACCAAGTTGACGTCGATGCAGATTTATCCACTGTAAAAATGAAATTGGCTGCACTTGGTTGGAAACGAGATGCAGTTGACGGCACCACGGCATCTTTTTTGCTCACTACTAATAAAGATGGCAGCCGCAAAGTGAGTGACTTTAAGTTGGATGGCGATGGCTTAGGGTTGCGCGGCAATATCGAAATTACCAAAAGTGGAAAGCTTTCGTCTGTGACAATGGACGAAATTCGCTTGGATCAAGACAATGTTTTTTCAGCAAAAGTGGTGCCGGGCGATGGAACAACGGATCTTAGCGTGCGAGGTAAAAATTTTGATGCCAGGCCTTATATCAAGAATCTCATTTCCCCCGTTCAATCCAGCACCACTGCAGCCCAGCAAAGCCAAGGCGGAGCAGACTTCACGCTTCAGGCTCACTTTGATCACGTCACCGCCAACCGGGGAGAAGCAGTGGATGATGTTTCAGTTACTTTGCGAGCGCGTGCTGGCAAAATTGCTGAAGCGAATATTACCGGCCATTTTTTGAGTGGCCAACCTATAACTATAAAAGTGACGCCTCTTCCCGAGGGTCGAGATTTGCGCGTTGACACCAGCGATGGCGGAGCTGCCATTCGTGCCGCCAATTTTTATTCTAAAATGGCAGGCGGCGCGTTGCAATTTGCGGCCCTCATTGGCAATGAGGCGGGCTCTCCCGTGCGCAACGGACGGTTGTTAGTGCAGAATTTTGAAGTCCGTAACGAAGCAGCCTTGGCGCAGCTTGACCAACGCGGAATGCCAAAAAAGTCCGGCCCTCGCAAGGATGGCCTCTCCTTCAAGAAACTTTGGTTGCCCTTTACCATTGATGGACAATTTGTGCGCATGGGTGACGTCATTCTCCGCGGCGCTGACATGTGCGCAACAGCTAGCGGTGTGATCCGTAAAGCAGACGGCGCTTTGGACATCACCGGAACCGTTGTCCCAGTTTGCGGGCTCACAGGAATATTCAATAATGTACCATTGATTGGCGATATTCTTACGGGCGGCAATAATAACGAAGGCATATTCGGTATGACCTATGCCATGAGCGGTTCGCTGGCTAAACCGAATGTGCGGGTTAATCCCATTTCTGTGTTGGCGCCCGGATTGTTCCGTCGTTTCTTTGATTTTAGAAAAAACACTTCAGGCACAAATGGTGTGAATTGATCAAGCAGGGTGCTTGACCAAAACATGTTTCTTCTTGCCCATCGAAAGTTTAATCGCCTCGCCAGCTTGTAGGTCTGAGATCTGCAACATTAACTTCTCATCGCTGATGCTAACATCATTGACCTTGATCGCCCCACCTTGAATGGAACGCTTCGCTTCGCCATTGGAGCTGGCTAGCCCCGCTTGCACCAAAGCAGCCAGAATGCCAACCCCATGCGAAAGATCGATCATCACAGTGGGCAAGCCCGCGGCAGATGTGCCTTCCTCAAAAGTCTTTCTCGCTGTTTCGGCAGCATCGTCTGCAGCAGCAGCCCCATGTAAAAGAGAGGACGCGGCGTTGGCCAAAACTTTTTTGGCTTCGTTAATTTCTGCCCCGCCCAACGCTTCCAACTTAGCAATTTCATCCATTGGCAAAGTGGTGAATAACTTTAAGAATCGGCCCACATCAGCATCTTCGGTGTTGCGCCAGAATTGCCAATATTCATAAGGGCTGCGCATATCAGGATTGAGCCACACTGCGCCATTGGCAGTCTTGCCCATCTTGGCGCCCGATGACAAAGTGATGAGCGGCGAAGTGAGGGCATAAAGCTGGTGCGTGCCCATGCGGCGGCCAAGATCAATGCCATTGACAATGTTGCCCCATTGGTCGCTGCCCCCCATTTGTAAATTGCAGCCATAACGACGCGCCAATTCTGAATAATCATAGGCTTGCAAAACCATGTAGTTGAACTCGATAAACGAAAGTTCGTGTTCGCGCTCCAAGCGCAGCTTCACAGAATCCATGGCCAACATGCGGTTCACACTGAAATGCTTGCCCACATCGCGCAGCATGTCGATGTAGTTCAGCGCTGTCAGCCACTCAGCATTATCCACCATCATGGCATAAGAGTTGTTCGAACCAAATTTCAAGAATTTATCGAACACCTGCTGTATGCCGCGCTTGTTATCTTCAATATCAGCCAGCGATAAAATCTTGCGGCTCTCATCGCGCCCCGAAGGATCGCCCACCCGCGTGGTGCCACCACCCATCAATACAATGGGCTTGTTGCCCGAAGCTTGCAGCCAATGCAGCAGCATAATTTGCACCAGCGAGCCCACATGCAGCGAACGCGCTGTGCAATCAAACCCGATATAGGCAACTAGCTTTTTAGCAGCGGCCAGTGCGTCCAGCCCGTCATTGTCTGAACATTGATGAATGAAGCCACGGGTGGCCAGAGTGTTAAGGAATTCTGATTTGAAATGAGTCATGATAGGGCCTCTTAACACAGGACTGATTCATGTCAAAAACCTTCACAGCCTTGGGATTAATGTCGGGCACATCACTCGATGGCATTGACGTGGCATTGATCAAAACCGATGGTGAGAGCTTCGTTCAATGCGGGCCAGCCGAGACTTTTAAATATACAGCAGCGCAACAAGCAGCACTGCGGCAGGGGTTGGTGGATGCGCTGCCCATTCGATCACGAGGTGAACGGCCCGCCGGTCTTGCAACCTTGGAGCAAAATCTTACAATTTGGCATGCCTTGGCCGTTCAGAAGTTTCTTCAGGCCTGTGCGCTAAAGCCTTCAAACATCGATATAATTGGCTTTCACGGTCAAACCGTAATCCACCGACCTGAAGAGGCTATAACAGTGCAATTGGGCGACGGTGCCGCACTTTCCAAAGCACTTGGCATTGCAGTAGTCTATGATCTACGCGCTGCAGATGTGGCAGCGGGCGGGCAGGGCGCACCACTGGTTCCTGTTTATCACAGTGCACTGGCCAAAAATCCACCCGTCGCTTTCGTCAATATTGGGGGTGTGGCCAATGTCACGTATGTGGGGGCAAATGGCGAATTATTGGCGTTTGACACCGGCCCCGGCAATGCTTTGATCAATGATTGGGTGGGCAAGCACATAGGTGCCATTCACGATGAAGGCGGCGCGATTGCTGCGCGTGGAACGGTTTCTCTCGGTCATTTGCAATCGGCCATGCACCATGATTTCTTTCGGCAGCGCCCGCCCAAATCATTGGACCGCAATAGCTTTGCCACTTTGAATTTCGATGATCTCAGCTTTGAGAATGGTGCAGCGACTTTGACCGCATTCACCGTGCAAGCCATCGCGAAAGCTGCCGAGTGGTTTCCAACCCCTGTCAAAAGCTGGATCATTTGCGGTGGCGGGCGGCACAATGCGGCGATCATGGCGGGCTTAAAGAACCAATTGCACGGTGTAATATCGGCCGAGGAGGCTGGCCTTAACGGCGATAGCCTGGAGGCAGAAGCCTGGGCTTATCTTGCCGTGCGCAGCCTGCGCGGATTAGCAATTTCATTTCCATCGACAACAGGTGTAACCTCTCCTCAAACTGGCGGCATTTTGGTTAGCAGGAGCATTGAATGACGAAACGTATTGTGTTTACAGGCGGCACGGGCAAAGCAGGGCGCCACGCTGTGCAACATTTGGTCTCTAAAGGGTATGCCATTCTCAATGTTGATTTAAAGCCACTCGATCAGCCCGGCGTGAACACGCTGATTGCCGATATGACAGACAGCGGCCAAGTGTTTAATGCGCTGACAACCCATTTTGGTTTTGATGGCTATAACGATGGCCACCCGCCAAAAGCACCCGATGCTGTGGTGCATTTTGCCGCCATTCCACGCGTGTTGATTGAACCCGATAACAAAACCTACGCGGCCAATGTGATGAGCACTTATAACGTGATTGAAGCAGCACTTAAATTGGGCGTGCGCAAAATCATCATTGCTTCAAGCGAAACCACCTATGGCGTGTGTTTTGCGGAAGGCGATAAAGATTTCAAAAGCTTCCCCTTGGATGAGGCTTATGAAATTGATCCGATGGATAGTTATGGCTTATCGAAACTGGTCAACGAACAAACAGCCCGCGCCTTTGCGGCCCGTTATAAGGCCGACATTTACGCGTTGCGCATTGGCAATGTGATCGAGCCCCATGAATATGATCGTTTTCCGGGCTATATCGCCCATCCCGAAACCAGAAAGCGCAATGCATGGAGTTACATCGATGCTCGCGATTTAGGTGAAATCGTTCACTTGTGTTTGCAAAAAGATGGCTTGGGTTTTCAGGTGTTCAATGCTGTGAACGACACCATCACGGCCGATATGCCAACCGAAAAGTTTTTGGCCAAGCATTGCCCCACCACGCCGATCACCCGCAAAATGGATGAATTTGAAGGGCCAATTTCAAACCGCAAAATTCGCGAAGTGTTGGGCTTTAAAGAGCAACACAACTGGAGCAAATACGTTTGAACTGATCAAACTTCCTGCGTCAGCCTCTTATCCAAATAATCTGCGCAGATCTTGGTCAGATCTTCAATCCGGTCTTGGAAGAAGTGGTTGGCATCGGTGATCACTTTGTGTTCGATGGTGATACCTTTTTGGGTTTTCAATTTTGAAACCAAAGTGTGCACCGCTTCAGGGGCCGTAACTTGGTCTTGCCCGCCATTGATGAACAGGCCAGAAGCAGGGCAGGGAGCAAGGAACGAGAAGTCATAATGTTTGGCCAAAGGCGCAATTGAAATAAAGCCACCAATTTCTGGGCGGCGCATAAGAAGCTGCATGGAAATCCAAGCGCCGAAGGAAACGCCTGCAATCCAGCAGATTTTCGATTCGCGGTTCAAGGCTTGCAACCAGTCGAGTGCTGATGCTGCATCGGCCAATTCTCCAGCACCATTGTCAAACAAGCCTTGGCTGCGGCCCACGCCACGGAAGTTAAAGCGCAACACGGCAAAACCACGAGATTGGAACAGCTGATAAAGCGCATGAACAATGGGGTTGTTCATGGTGCCGCCAAATGTGGGGTGCGGATGCAGCAAAATGGCAATCGGAGCACCCACGGCTTTGGCAGGATGATAGCGCGCCTCAATGCGGCCTGCGGGTCCGTTAAATATCACTTCTGGCATAATTAATCCCAATTTTGCGCCGCAAGAATCATAAAACTCAGCCGAAGCGAGTAATTGACTCCGTTAGTCGGATTTAGTAGTTTCTTTTTAGAATGGTTCCAATAAAGGAACGCATTCAGCTTTGCGGCCTTTAGCACGATGCAGGGGGCAAAAAGCAAGCTTTTCGTTAACGGAACAGGCAAAAGCCCATGAAAATGAGCACCAAAGGTCGTTATGCCGTGATGGCGATGATTGATATTGGCGAACACGCCCAAGGCAAACCCGTGTCTTTGGCCGAAATTGCCGATCGTCAAGACATTAGCCAAGAATATCTGGAGCAGCTTTTTGGAAAATTACGCCGCGCCAAACTGGTGACCAGTTCGCGTGGGCCCGGCGGCGGTTATATGCTGGCCCGTGATGCTGCTAAGATTAACATTTCCGAGGTGATTCTCGCGGCGGATGAAACACTGAACGCCACGCGCTGCGGTGGTGATGCTGTGCCCGGCTGCGTGAAGGGCGAACGGTGCAACTCGCACGACTTATGGACATCGCTTGGCCGCCAAATGATGAATTTCCTCGATGCGATCACCCTTGAAGACGTTGTGCAAAACCGCAACCTCGCTTTGGCCGCCTCCATTCGCCAAGCCAAAGATCGTCACGTGAAAGTGCTGTCGTGAGAACTTATCTCGATCATAACGCCACCAGCCCGCTGCGCCCTGAGGCAAAGCAGGCGATGGTGGCGGCTATGGAAATTTCCGGCAATGCGTCTTCCGTGCACAGTGAAGGCCGCAAAGCCCACAAACTGATGGATGATGCCCGCGAGGCAATCGCTTTTAATCTTGGTTGTCTTCCGCAAATGATCACCTTCACGGGCGGCGGCACCGAAGCCAATAATATGGCACTGCGCGGGCTTGATATAGACCGCATTCTGATTTCGGCTGTGGAGCACGACAGTGTGCGCTCCGCTGCCAAAGCCTCCGGCAAACTTGTCGAAATCATTCCCGTCGATAAATTTGGCCGTGTCGATTTGAACGCGCTAGTGCGCATGTTGAGCGGCCCAAAAGCGCTAGTGTCTGTCATGATGACCAATAATGAAACGGGCGTTGTGCAGCCCGTGCAAGACGTTGTTCAACTCACCGCCAAGGCAGGGGGCCTCAGCCACATTGATGCGGTGCAAGGCTTTGGCAAGCGACCTGTCAATTTTGGCTTGATCGGCTGTGATCTTATGACGGTTGGTGCCCACAAAGTGGGTGGCCCCACAGGCATTGGCGCATTGATCATCCGTGATGGGTTAGTTGTCGAACCATTATTGCAAGGCGGTGGCCAAGAGTTGCGCCGCCGTGCAGGAACTGAAAACCTCATCGCCATTGCAGGCTTTGCAGCCACGGCGAAAGCAGCACAGCTCGATACCTATAAATTGAATGACACACTGGAAGCTGCACTCGAAGGCAGCGTGATATTCAGCGATGGCGTCGAACGCCTGTGCAACACTACATGTTTTGCCATGGATGGCATGAAGGCCGAAATGGCTTTGATGAACTTCGATCTTGAAGGCATTGCCGTTTCATCAGGTTCGGCTTGCTCATCAGGCAAGGTTGCACGCTCGCATGTTTTAGAAGCCATGGGTGTCGCACCTGAAATCTCTGCGTCCGCCATCCGCGTATCACTGGGCTGGAACACGACAGCCGAAGACATAGAAAATTTCATCGCCGTGTG
This sequence comes from Hyphomicrobiales bacterium, assembly GCA_025359215.1. GTDB lineage: Bacteria > Pseudomonadota > Alphaproteobacteria > Rhizobiales > Aestuariivirgaceae > Aestuariivirga. The sequence continues at coordinate 5,405 of JANYHE010000064.1, read as the reverse complement.
GCGCAAACTTAATCAACGCTCCAAAGCGAAAGCTGCATAATATGGCCGACCAAGACACCATCGATCTCGTCAAAACCATTGAAGTCGATAAATATAAATACGGCTTTGAAACCGATATCGAGTCCGACTATGCGCCCAAAGGCCTGAACGAAGATATCGTGCGCTTTATTTCTGCCAAGAAAAATGAACCCGCTTGGATGCTGGAATGGCGCTTGGAAGCGTATCGTGTTTGGCTTGAAATGGCAGAGCCCACTTGGGCAAAAGTGCATTATCCCAAAATAGATTTTCAGGATCTTTATTATTATGCAGCGCCAAAATCGATGGCGGCACCCAAAAGCTTGGATGAGATCGATCCCAAACTTTTGGAAACCTATGCCAAGCTTGGCATTCCGCTGAAAGAACAAGAAATCCTCGCAGGCGTGAGAAAGCAAGGCGAGCCCAGCCGTTTGGATGATGAAGGCAATGAAATCATTGCAGGCCGTGTGGCCATTGATGCAGTGTTCGATTCAGTTTCCGTTGTCACCACTTTCAAAGCTGAGCTTGCTAAAGCGGGCGTTATTTTCTGTTCAATCTCAGAAGCGCTGCGCGAACACCCTGAGCTGGTGAAGCAATATTTGGGCAGCGTTGTGCCGCAGAACGATAATTTTTATGCAGGGCTCAACAGCGCTGTGTTCTCTGACGGTTCATTTGTTTATGTGCCGCCCGGCGTGCGCTGTCCGATGGAGCTTTCAACCTATTTCCGCATGAACGCCAAAAACACGGGCCAGTTTGAACGCACGTTAATCATCGCTGATAAGGGCGCATATGTGAGCTATCTCGAAGGCTGCACCGCACCGACCCGCGAAGAAAGCCAACTCCATGCCGCCGTAGTGGAACTCATCGCCCATGAAGATGCCGAAATAAAATACTCCACCGTGCAAAATTGGTATCCCGGCGATGCTGAAGGCAAAGGCGGTGTTTATAATTTCGTGACCAAGCGCGGTGATTGCCGCGGCGCTCGCTCTAAAATTTCTTGGACACAAGTTGAGACAGGCAGTGCCATCACTTGGAAATATCCAAGTGTGATCTTGCGCGGCGAAAGCTCGCGAGGTGAATTTTATTCCATCGCCATCAGCAATGGCCGCCAACAAGTGGACAGCGGCACCAAGATGATTCACTTGGGCAAGAATTCTTCCAGTCGCATCATCAGCAAAGGCATTGCCGCTGGGCGGAGCGATAACACCTATCGCGGATTGGTTTCCGCTCACCGCAAAGCCACAAATGCACGAAACTTCACGCAATGTGATTCACTGCTGATCGGCGATCAATGCGGGGCGCACACCGTGCCCTACATCGAGTCAAAAACCTCCACAGCGCAATTTGAACACGAAGCCACCACAAGCAAAATCAGCGACGATCAAATGTTCTACTGCATGTCGCGTGGCCTCAGCCAAGAAGAAGCTGTAGCCCTCATCGTCAACGGCTTCGTGCGCGATGTGCTGCAACAATTGCCCATGGAATTTATGGCGGAGACGCAGAAGCTGATTGGGATCAGTTTGGAGGGGAGCGTAGGATGATAACAGCACTCGATCACGTACAACTTGCGATGCCAACAGGTCGGGAAGCTGAGGCACGGGGTTTCTATATCGGTGTGCTGGGTATGACAGAAATGGAAAAGCCACCAACATTGGCCAAGCGTGGCGGCGCATGGTTTGTGTCAGGCAATGCGCAAGTTCATTTGGGCGTAGAACAAGATTTTCACGCAGCGAAGAAGGCACATCCAGCATTGTGCATTTCACAATCAAGCGCATTGCGCGAAAAACTTGCAAACGCAGGTTACCCAACAATTGACGATCATGCCATTCCGGGCACCAAGAGATTTTACACTGAAGATTGCTTTGGCAATCGCATCGAACTTATTTGTCAGGACTAGCAATGCTCGAAATAACCAACCTCCACGTCAAACTCGAAGACGAACCGCGCGAAATTTTAAAGGGCCTGTCGCTCACCGTGAAACCCGGTGAAGTGCATGCCATTATGGGGCCGAACGGCTCGGGCAAGTCCACGCTCTCTTATGTGCTCTCTGGCCGCGAAGGCTATGAGGTGACCGAAGGTGCCGTAACTTTCAAAGGCGAAGACTTGCTGGGCATGGATGCCAACACCCGCGCCGCGAAGGGCGTGTTTCTGGCTTTTCAATATCCCATCGAAATTCCCGGCGTGGCCACCATGCAGTTTCTAAAAGTTGCGTTGAATTCGCAACGCAAAGCCCGTGGCGAAAAGGAATTGTCGATTCCGGATTTTATGCGCTTTGTCAAAGAGCGGGCCGCTAAACTGAACATCAGCCAAGAAATGCTCAAGCGTCCTGTAAACGTGGGTTTCTCTGGTGGTGAAAAAAAGCGCGCTGAGATTTTGCAAATGGCCGTGCTGGAACCTTCGCTCTGCGTGTTGGATGAAACGGATTCCGGCCTTGATATCGATGCGCTGAAAGTGGTGGCGGATGGCGTGAATGCGCTGCGTTCGCCAGATCGCGCCATGATCGTGATCACGCATTATCAGCGCTTGCTGGATTACATCGTGCCAGATTTTGTGCATGTTTTGTCGGCGGGCAAAATTGTGAAATCTGGCGGCAAGGATTTGGCGTTGGAACTCGAAGCCAATGGCTATGCTGAATTTGTGGAGAAGGTGGCGTGATTCAAGCCCTTGCCAAAACCCCAGCAGAGGAAGCCTTCGGCATAAGCTTGCCGCATCGCCGCATGGAAGAATGGCGCTGGACAGATCTGCGCCGCAACTTGGTGAAGCCATATCCGCCCCACCAAAATGTGGTTGCGGCGAACAAAGATGTGGAACGCCTCATCGCATCCTCGCCCTTTGCCAAACTCACCACGCATCGCATTGTGTTTTTGAATGGCAGTTTGGATCAAGCACACTCTAATTTTGCAGGCCTCACCTTTGAATTGGGTGTGCCGTCTTCTTCAGCTGTTGATGATCCAGTAATTCATTTGAACAGCGCCATTGAACCCTCAGGCCTCACGTTGCGCTTTGATGCCAGCATGGATGTGCCTGTTGAAATCATTCACATCGCCACTCAAGGTGCAGCCCGCGCCATGGCACTGCGCAACCGCATTGAAGTGGGCGAGGGCGCATCGGCCACCATCATCGAAACTTTTGTGGGCGAAGGCGATTATGTGGTGAATGCCGTCACCGAAATTCATGTGGGCGCTGGTGCACGGCTCGACCGTGTGAAAGTGGAATTGGAAAGCCACGATGCAACACATCTCTCTTACATTGATTGCACTTTGGCCAAAGATGCCAAGCTGAACGAACTCACACTCACATCGGGTTCAGCCCTCAACCGTCAAAACGGAAATTATCTCTTCGCTGGTGAAAATGCCAACGCACTCATCGCTGGTGCTTATCTGTTGAACGGCAAACAACACGCCGACACACGGCTTGTGATGGACCACAAAGTTCCCCATTGCACCAGCCGCGAAATGTTCAAATGCGTGATGGATGATAATGCGCGCGGCATTTTCCAGGGCAAAGTGATCGTGCGCAAACACGCGCAAAAAACCGATGGTAAACAATCCAGCCACGCTTTGTTGCTATCCGAAAATGCTGAATTCAATGCCAAGCCCGAACTTGAAATCTACGCTGATGATGTAGTGTGCGGCCATGGCGCCACAGCAGGCGACATCAACCACGACCATCTGTTCTATCTGCAGTCGCGCGGCATTCCCGAAGCGGAAGCCAAGTCTTTGCTCATCGGCGCATTTGTGGGCGAAGCCTTTGACGGCATTGTAAATGATGTGATGCGCGAGGCGATGGTGGCTTTTGCTGAAAATTGGTTGACGCAGAGGAAGGCGAAGTGATGCTTGACGTTGAGCGCATCCGCCAAGATTTCCCCATTCTCGCGCGTGAGGTTTATGGCAAGCCGCTGGTGTATCTCGACAATGCAGCATCGGCGCAAAAGCCCAAAGCCGTGCTCGATGCCATGATGAAATCGATGACGGAAGAATATGCCAATGTGCATCGCGGGCTTCATTTCCTTTCCAACGCCGCAACGCAAAGTTTCGAGGACGCCCGCGAATCTGTGCGCCGCTTCATCAATGCACCCTCCAAAGACCAAATCATATTCACCCGCAATGCGACTGATGCCATTAATCTTGTGGCACAAAGCTTTGGCGGCACGGTGATTGGTGAAGGCGATGAAATTATTCTCTCCATTCTCGAACATCACTCCAACATTGTGCCATGGCATTTCCACCGTGAGCGCCGGGGCGCTGTGATCAAATGGGCACCGATTGATGATGAAGGCAACTTCCTGCTCGATGAATTCATGAAACTTATCAGCCCACGCACCAAGATGATTGCTGTCACGGCCATGTCAAATGCGTTAGGTACTGTCGTGCCCGTGGCCGAAATTATAAAAATCGCTCATGCCCATGGAATTCCTGTTTTGGTGGATGCCAGCCAACAAGCCGTCCATGGCCATGTTGATGTGCAGGCGTTGGATGCTGATTTTGTGGTTTTCACAGGTCACAAAACCTACGGCCCCACGGGGATTGGCATGCTTTATGGCAAGGCCGAACATTTGAAGAAAATGCCGCCTTATCAAGGCGGTGGAGAGATGATCTTAGAAGTTTCTACAGATGCGATCATTTATAACGAGCCGCCGCACCGCTTTGAAGCAGGCACACCGGCCATTGTCGAAGCTATCGGTTTGGGTGCGGCTTTGGACTATATGACTTCGATTGGCCTCGATAAAATTGCGACCCATGAAAATGCTCTTCATGATTATGCCATGAGCAGGCTTCGCGAAATCAACAGCCTTAAAATTTATGGTCAAGCCAAACATAAAGGCCCCATCATTTCCTTCACCATGAACGGCGCTCATGCGCATGATGTGGCAACAGTGATTGACAGGCAGGGCGTTGCCGTGCGCGCTGGCACCCATTGCACGCAGCCGCTGCTTCAGCGGTTCGGCGTCACCGCCACCTGCCGCGCGTCTTTTGCTATGTACAATACCATGGCCGAGGTTGATAAATTGGCCGAAGCGCTTATCTCTGCACAGAGGATATTCACGTGACTGACACTTTGATCGCCAATGCCCCTGATATGTCTGCCATTCCCGCTGATGAATTGGCGCGGATGACGGACGATATCGTGTCTGCACTCAAAACCGTTTATGACCCTGAAATTCCTGTCGATATTTACGAGTTAGGTCTTATCTATAAGGTGGATATTGATGATGATCGCAATGTGGCCATAGACATGACTCTCACTGCTCCGGGCTGCCCAGTGGCTGGCGATATGCCCGGTTGGGTGGAAAATGCTGTTTCAACAGTGGGCGGTGTGGCCAGTGTGAAAGCTAGAATTACGTTCGATCCCCCATGGGACCAAAGCCGTATGTCGGAAGAGGCTCGCAT
>JANYHE010000047.1 GCA_025359215.1 Hyphomicrobiales bacterium | reverse complement strand
CTGTCGCCTGAAACAATAATGGGGCGGGCATCAAAAACCTCTCCAGAACATCGAAGCACTGTTTGCTGCATCAGCGAAAAGTCAGACCCAAACCGTAAAAACTGTTTCGGCTTTGCCTCATTGGAAAGAGGCCAAAGCCTTGTGCCGGCACCGCCACTCAAAATAATTGGAATGATGGGTTGTTTGGTCATCGCTAAATCTTCTGATTGAATTCGCCAATTTGCGGAAACTGAGCAAGCTCACTTTCTACAAACTTGAAAATTTCACGCATATGCGCGTCCGACGAAACGCTTTCGCAAACAACAACCAGTTCAGGCTTGTTGGAAGAAGCGCGCATCAGCCCCCCGCTGCCATCGGCAAATTCAAAACGAACCCCGTTCACTGTGTTGATTTCGGAAATAGCTTGCCCCGCTATTAACGTGCCGCTCTTTGAATGATTTTCCATCCGCGCAATCAAAGCCTCAATTACCCCATATTTTTCTTCATCCGCGCAATGCGGAGACATGGTGGGCGTTGCAAAGGTTTGCGGCAAAGCACGGTAAAGATCAGCCATGCTTTTGTTGGGCGCACGGTCCAACATGCGGGCTATGGCGATGGCCGAAACAATGCCATCATCATAGCCATGTCCATAAGGAGCCCTGAAAAAGAAGTGGCCCGATTTTTCAAAACCTGCCGAAGCATCAAGTTCATTGGTGCGTTGCTTGATGTAAGAATGGCCCGTCTTCCAATAATCGACATGGGCGCCCAGTGTTTTCAAAACACTGTCTGATTTGAAAAGTCCGGTTGATTTCACATCCACCACAAATTTTGCATTGGCAACTTGCGCTGCAATGTCACGCGCCAGCATCACGCCCACTTTATCGGCAAAAATTTCATGGCCTTCATTGTCAACCACACCACAGCGATCACCGTCGCCATCAAAGCCCAAGGCAACATCACAGCCATGGTCTTTCACAGCATCAGCCATCTTGTGAAGCATTTTAAGATCTTCAGGATTGGGGTTATAGTTTGGGAACGTGTGATCAAGAGAACAATCCACTTCCACCACATCACAACCAATCGCGCGCAACACTTCAGGTGCAAAAGCTCCCGCTGTGCCATTGCCACACACTGCTGCCACCCGAAGCCTACGCTTCAAAGGCCCGGCCTTAATCAAATCAGCTTTGTATTTTTCATACAAACCTTCAACGCGCAGCACAGCACCACCAGCGCGGGATTTGCCAAGCCCATTCATCACGATTGTTTTGAGCGCCAGCATATCATCCGGACCAAAGGTCAAGGGCCGGTTCATGCCCATTTTAATTCCCGTCCAACCATTGTCGTTGTGAGACGCAGTGACCATCGCAACCGATGGCACATCCAATGCAAATTGTGCAAAATAGGCCATAGGCGTTGTTGCCATGCCAATATCATGAACCGTGCAGCCCGCACTCATAAGACCAACCATCAACGCATGTTTAATGGCAGAAGAATATCCGCGAAAATCATGCGCAACAACTATGTGAGGAGAAACGCCACGCTCATGCATCAGTGTTCCAAGGCCAAGGCCAATGGCCTGAATGCCATAAAGATTGACATCTTTTTCAAACAACCACCGCGCATCATATTCACGAAAGCCAGTGGCTTTCACCAATGGCAATTGCTCGTAGTCTAAGCTATTAACAACCAAGTCTTGCCGGGGCTTCATCATGCGAATTTTTGGGCTCTCTGTTTTAGCACGGACGCACCAGTCTCTTAATTTTTGAAATTTGTCAACGGGTCAGCAGCCGTTCATTGGGCAGCTTTCGCGGCGCGTCCTAACGAATGATATGTAAACCCCGCCTGAGTTACGATTTCAGGTAAATAGAGATTTCTGAAATCAACAATCAACGGCACCCCCACTTTGCTCTTCAGCACAGCAAAATCGACATCTTTGAATTCTTTCCACTCTGTCAGCACAACAACAACATCAGCATCTTGCGCCGCCTCATAAAGGTCATCGCACCACTTAATATTTTTAAACAATGTTTTTCCGTTTTCCATAGCAGCCGGATCATAAATTGAAATTGCGCAGCCCATATCTTGCAAACTTGGAATTGCGATGATTGCAGCTGAATCTCGAATATCATCGGTATTGGCTTTGAACGCGATTCCAAATATCGCAATTTTTTTGCCCCGCACATCACCACCGAGGGCCGCCGCAACACGGTGCGCCACATCCTCACGTCGCTTATCATTGGCAACAATAAATTCTTCAATGATCGACATTGAAACACGGTGGTCTTGTGCAATGCCTACCATTGCTAGTGTGTCTTTGGGAAAACACGATCCCCCAATGCCAGGCCCCGGGGCAAAATAATGTCTCCCGATGCGTTTGTCCAAGCCAACGCCCAAAGCCACCTCAGCAATATCAGCACCCACAGCCTCGCATAGATCTGAAACCTGATTTACAAAGCCGATCCGCATGGCAAGATAGCAATTGGCTGTATATTTAATCATTTCTGCTGAAGCAGATGATGTAATTACCAAGGGCACGGCCTGATCTGAAAGCGGCATATAAAGCTGTCTCATCACCGTCTCAGCCTTTTTGGTATTCACACCAATCACAACACGATCAGGATGCAAGAAATCCTCAACCGCACTGCCTTCCCGCAAGAATTCGGGGTTCGAAGCAATATCAAATTGCGCATGTGGGTTGGTTTGCAAAATCACATCGCGAAGTCGAACAGCCGTGCCCACCGGCACCGTCGATTTTATAACGACAACGGCATAGGCTTTTAGAAGGGGTGCAATTTGTCGACCAACTTCGAAAACTGATGTTAAGTCGGCTTGTCCCGTTTCCTCATCGGTTGGCGTACCCACTGCAATGAAAATGGCCACTGCGTTCTCACACGATGATTTTAAGTCGGTGCTGAAAGTGAGCCGACCTTTGTCCCGATTTTCCAAAATAACGTGGTCGAGCCCCGGCTCATAAATTGGAATGACGCCCTTTTCGAGAGACTTTATTTTCTCCGCATTTTGATCAACGCAGACAACTTCAAAGCCAAAATGCGAAAAGCACGCCCCAGAGACAAGGCCCACATATCCCGTTCCAATAACAGCAATTTTCATCAACTCAATTCACCACATTCATTTAATGCAAGCGCTCTATATCAGGTTGCCAGGCCAGATGCACATGTCGTAAATTGCCGTCAGATAATCTTAATTGCAGCTGGATCCCAGCCTTTTGGCTCAGGAAATTGGGGGTTCATTTCTTCCAGCTTTTCGCGCACAATCTGCGCAATAGCACCATTGCGCACCCAATTGCGATCCGCTGGAATGATGTGCCATGGCGCATGTTTGGTGGAGCAGCGCGCTAAGGCCGCTTCATAGGCTTTGGTATAATCATCCCACAAAGCCCGGTCATCCAAATCACCGGGATTGAATTTCCAGCGCTTGGTTGGATCATCAATGCGGTCTTGCAAGCGCACCGCCTGCTCTTCTTTTGAAAGGTTAAGCATGAACTTCAAAACAGTGGTGCCGTTTTCGACCAACATTTTTTCAAAATGATTGATCTGCTCATAGCGCTGCTCAATCATATCAGGGCTGGCAAATTTTCGCACTTTGGCCACCAACACATCTTCATAATGTGAGCGATTAAATATGCCAATCATGCCACGCGGCGGACAAGCTTTGTGAATGCGCCAAAGATAGTCATGCGCCAACTCATCAGCAGATGGACCTTTATAAGATGTCATCACCACGCCAATCGGGCCACACGCGTTAAACACAGCACGAACCGTGCCGTCTTTGCCCGAACTATCAATGCCTTGAATAACCACCAGCAAGGCCCGTTTGCCTTCCGCATAAAGCTTGTTCTGCAACACATCGATGGTTTCAGCGTCTTTTACAGTCTGCGCTTTGGCTGTGTCTTTATCTTTAAATGAGCTTTGATCACGAGGATCATGTTTGGAAAGATCAACACCTGTTCCGGGTCTCACACTAAAATTCTCAGCAAATGACATTCCGCACTTCCTTTTGGCTGTAAACAAGCTTGCCTAGACTTCACTTGATTGCAAGGGGCGATACGCTTAGGCCTATCTCAGAGATAAATTATAGGGAATCGCAGTGTCCGACCGTCCTTCAAATAAACCACAAATGGCCTCCAGCGCTTTTCGCCTGCCAGCTTTAGATCGAGATTTTTTGCTGGGCGATTCAACCCGTGGCTTGCGCTTTCAACTGGAATATCAAAAAGCCGAAGAGTCATTGCGCGCTATGGCCATTGAATCCACCATCGTGGTGTTTGGTTCAGCGCGTGTGAAAGAGGGTGATGTGAATGGCTGGTATGAAAAGGCCAGAGCTTTTGCCAAGTTGTCGTCGGAAAATAGCGGTGCCAAGCTCAATCACAAATCGGCTCGTTATAATGTGATTGCCACAGGCGGCGGTCCCGGCATTATGGAGGCCGCCAATCGCGGCGCTTATGATGCCGACGCAAAATCCATCGGTTATAATATCACACTGCCCATGGAGCAGGAACCCAACCCCTTTTCCACCCCAGAGCTTACGTTCCGTTTTCACTATTTCGCCATGCGCAAAATGCACTTTGCCATGCGGGCGGCGGCCCTCGTGGTGTTCCCCGGCGGCTTTGGAACTTTGGATGAATTGTTTGAACTTCTCACGCTGCGGCAAACTGGAAAAATGACCAAGCCCTTGCCCGTGGTGTTGTTTGATAAACACTTTTGGACATCGGCGATTAACTTTGAACACTTCGCTAAAGAGAAGCTGATTAATCCAAAAGATCTCGATCTCTTCACATTTGCCGATACGCCGCAACAGGCGTGGGATGCGCTGGTTGAGCGCGGCCTGTATGTTCCTAAGGAGTAATCATGACATTCAAACTCACATTCCACGGTGCAGCCAGAACGGTTACAGGCTCCTGCTATCTCATCGAAACTGATAACGCCAAAGTGCTGGTGGATTGCGGCATGTTCCAAGGCTCAAAAACTATGAGCGAGCTGAACTATCGCCCCTTCCCATTTGATCCGACGACGATTGATGCCATGTTGCTCACCCACGCGCATATTGATCATACAGGAGTTATTCCCAAGCTCACTAAAAATGGCTTCAAAGGTAAAATCTATTGCACGCCCGGCACAGTTGATCTCTGCCAGATCATGCTTCCCGATTCAGGCCATATCCAAGAATCCGATGTTGAACAGCTCAATAAGCGCAACGCCAAACGCGGGCTTGATCCCGTGGAGCCCATTTATACTTTGCTGGATGCGACCGAGGCATTGAAACATTTTTCACCTGTTGAATATGAAACCTGGATGAGCCCTGCCAAAGGCATCCGTGCACGTTATTGGAATGCGGGCCATCTACTGGGATCAGCGTCAATTGAGGTTGAAATCGAACAGACGGGCAAGCCCGCCACGCGTCTGCTTTTTTCGGGCGACATTGGCCCCGACAATAAATTGCTCGAACAAGACCCTGAAGCACCAACCGCATGGGACTATGTAATTTGCGAATCGACTTATGGCGGGCGTGATCGTTTCGAACGCAGCTTGGAAAAACGCCGCGAGATTTTGGCAAATGAATTAAAAGATGCTGCAGCCCGCGGTGGCGTGTTGCTCATTCCATCCTTCGCCGTAGAGCGCACGCAGGAAGTGGTGACGGATATAGTATATCTGATGGATCATGGTTCTGTTCCTTCGGCCAATATCTTCATCGATTCACCCTTGGCCAATAAAGCCACAGAAATTTTTCGCAAACACGCACCTGAAATTGAAAATGGTGCCGACCTTGCCAAGGCTTTTGCCTCGCCTTTGGTGAGAGCAACTGAAACAGTGGACGACAGTAAAGCCCTGAACAATCTCTCGGGCTTCAACATCATCATTGCAGCTTCTGGCATGGCGGAAGCCGGCCGCATCCGCCACCACCTGCTCAATCACCTCTGGCAAAAATCAACCACCGTGTTGCTGGTCGGCTTCCAAGCTGGGGGTTCGCTGGGTGCCATGTTGGAACAGGGCGAAAAGAATGTGCGCATCATGGGCCAGCAAGTGGCCGTTGCTGCAACCATCCGCAGAATTGAAGATTATTCCGGCCATGCTGATGGACCTGAACTGGTTGCTTGGATCAAGCAGCGCTTGCCCATTGCTAAAAACCTATTCCTCACTCATGGCGAGGAAGAAAGCAGCTTGGCCCTTGCCAATGATGTTAAATCTTTTGTAGCAGAAAATCGCATCATTCGCCCTGCTTTGGACGAGGCCTATGATCTGAGCGGTGACTTAGCCCAGATCATCACTTCCACCGTAAAACCCCGCATCGATCACGCCGCAGTAGCAACACCCGATTGGCACAACGACACCCAAAGCCTGATCATGGATTTGCAAGATACCCTGAAAAATGCCGCCACCGACAAAGATCGCGGTGTAATTTTACGCAAACTCAAACGCGCCTTGGTTGGCGGCGACGAAAGCGCCTTGCCTGCCATCAACACCGCACGGCGCAGGCCGTATCGCGCGCGAGGGTTTGACGAAAGTTAATACAATTCCATAATAGGCTTTTAATCGCATTTAGAGCTGTGTAGGGCGAGTTTTGACGGCTGGTCGCTACCCCTCTAGCCCAACACCAGAATCGCGCCCTGCATGCGGCTAAGCTAGGTTAGGATTAATTTCTGTTTTGATCGCGCTTATTTCACCATAGAACATCTGTTCCAATTCTCTTGGCATTAAAACAGACCTGTGTTTTAGTGCGCTATGACCAACATCGATATTCCGCGCGATTTTGCCAATCTCAAAACCCGCATTGCCGAGCGAGTGGGAACACTGCCGCGCAGGCTCACCCAAGTGGCAGCTTATGCGCTGGAACATCCCGATGAAATAGCCTTTGGAACAGTGGCTTCAGTTGCAGTGGCCGCAGATGTTCAGCCCTCCACCCTGGTGCGTTTTGCGCAGAGCCTGGGCTATCAAGGTTTTTCAGATTTGCAGGATGTGTT
>JANYHE010000088.1 GCA_025359215.1 Hyphomicrobiales bacterium | reverse complement strand
TACTTCTTCAGCAAGCTGCTGCAAGGCCACACGGATGGCAGTGGTCATTTCCTCCTCACCACCGGGGTTCATCATCACATATGAAACGCGGCTCATCAAATCTTCGCCGAAACGGAGTTGCGGGTTCATCAAGCCAGCGCTGGAAACAACTTCACCCGTGGAGAGATTGGTGAGATGGGCAGCGATGGTGGTGGAACCCACATCAATGGCAATTCCGAAGGCTTTGTCATGGAAGCCTGGCCAGATGGCCACAAGACGATTGCCGCCGCCGGGGGCACGGGAATAAACCGCGCAGGTGATTTTCCATTCACCTTGCTTGAGTGCTTTTTGCAACGCGGCGATGATGGGGAGATCACAAGACAGGTTTTCAACGCCCCATTGCTGTTTCAATGCAATATAAACCCGCTCCAAATCGGAGGAGGGCTTATGCATATCGGGCTCTTCAACTTCGATGAAATAAAGTTTGGTGGCGGGATCGAGTTCGATGGCCCGCGTATCGGCTTCCTTGCGCACCACCTGTTTGTGCACTTGGGATTCCGGCGGCACATCAATGACGAGATCGCCTTCGATTTTGGTCTGGCACGACAAGCGCCGACCAGAGGCTAGCCCGCGCAAACGGTCATAACGTTCTTCAACCTGGCTGAATGCGCTCACATGGTTGGCAGCTGATATGATGCCATGCTTGGCAAATTCGCCTTCGCCCACATTGATCTGGCAGCGCCCACAAATGGCGCGACCACCACAGACGGAGTCAATGTCCACGCCCAGCGCGCGTGCGGCTTGCAACACGGGTGTGCCTAATGGAAAGCGCCCGCGTTTGCCTGAAGGTGTGAAAACAATTAGCGGGTTAACCTCAGACACTAGCGACGACGCCTTTCCTCACGGGCCTTGCGGCGGGCTTCAATGTCTTCGTTCGATGATTGCAAGCCAGCCGCTTGAGCGGCGGCAGATGGTCCTGCCGTCATTTCGCGGAATTTGTTTGTCCAGAATTTGCAGTTTGCATCTGTGCCATTCAGCACGTTTGCTCCAAAAATCGCGTGCATGTCTTCATCGTGGAGTGGGTTCATAATGGCTGATGTCATGCCGTGGCTTGCGGCCATGGCGAGGAAATAGCCAGTGAGCGCACGGCGGTTGGGCATTCCGAAGGAAACGTTCGAAGCACCGCAGGTGGTGTTCACTTTCAACTCTTCACGCAAGCGCCGCACAAGGCGGAAAACCTGTTGGCCCGCAGTGCCCATGGCACCAATGGGCATAACAAGCGGGTCCACCACAATGTCCCACGGCTTAATGCCAAAATCGGCAGCGCGGTTCACAATTTTGCGCGCAACTTCAAAGCGCACATCAGGGTCTTCGCTAATGCCGGTTTCATCATTGGAAATGGCCACCACGGGAACATTATATTTGGCGATCAGTGGCAAAATTGCTTCGAGCTTTTCTTCTTCACCCGTAACCGAGTTCACCAGGGGGCGACCCTTCGCAACTTCAAGGCCTGCCTTCAAAGCAGATGTTACCGAACTATCAATGCACAAAGGCATGTCAGTGATGGATTGCACAATCTCTAACGTCTGGCGCATCAAAGGCGGCTCAGTTTCGTTGGGGTTCACTGCCGTGACACCCGCATTGATATCGAGAATATGAGCGCCCGCAGCAACCTGCGCCAGCACATCCTTGATCACAGTTTCAAAATTGCCCGCTTGCATTTCAGCAGCCAGTTTCTTGCGGCCTGTGGGGTTAATGCGCTCACCAATGACTGTGAAGGGACGATCAAAACCGATAATGTGTTCGCGGGTGGCAGAGGCAACGAGAGTGTGGGTCATGATGAGGCTTTCCCGCCAGTGGCGATAAGGGCTTTGATGAGGTCTTGCGTATAATGCGATTCGAGCTGGGCTTTGGCTTTTTCAACTTCGGCAATCATATCATCTGAAACGACTGTCGGCTCTCCGCGCCGCCAATCTGCCAGATAGGCATCGGATTCAGTGGCGCCGGAGCGCATGGCCGCCATATCAATGGCCTCCATAAAGCGGTTGTCCAGCATGCGTTTTTCCTCTTTGCGGCCGATTTTAACCGAAACCGCTGAAGGAATGTCGCGCCAATATGTAATGATCAAATTTGCCATCAAAGTTCTATGCCCTGTTATGAAAGCGGCATGTAGCGCAAAAACGACAGGGCCTCAAGTCTGAGCGAAAAGCCTAAACCTTCTTCGCAAACTCCGCACCTTTCACTTCCACACCTTTCCAGAACGCGACATGGCCTTTGATGGGCGAAGCAGCGGATTTCGGATCGTTATAAACCCATGCGGCGTTGGCGTTGGTTTTGCCTTCGACCACCACGTCCATATAATTTGCTGTGCCTTTCCAAGGGCAAACACTGGTGTGATCGTTGGATTTAAAGAACTCTTGTTTCAATGCGTCTGGCGGGAAATAGGCGTTGCCTTCAACGCTCAGACAAGCTTCTGATGCAGCGATGATGTGACCGTTCCAAGTGGCAGTGGTTTTGGACATGATGTCTCCTAGGAAATGATATGTTTTGCGCGTAGTGCCTCAATGTCTGTTACGCCTAAAAGCTCGCGGAGGATTTTTTCGGTGTCGCTCCCCAGTTTGGGCGCTGCGCGATCATACTCTATCGGTGTTTCGGACATTACAATCGGGTTAGTGATACCCGGCACTTGAACGCCGTCTTCGCGGGATTGATTAATTTGCAATCCCCGCGCCATAACTTGACGATCTGCAAAAACTTGGTCAATCGTGTTGATGGGGCCGCAGGGCACAGCGGCGGATTCGAAGGCGGCCACCCAGTGGGCAGTTGTTTGCCTTTTCATGGCTGGTACGAGCAGGGGGATGAGTTCGGCGCGGCCTTCCACGCGGCCACGGTTTGTAGCGAATTTGGTATCGACCGACACGCCTATGATGCGGCAGTATTCTGCAAATTGGCGATCATTGCCCACTGCCACAATGATATGTCCATCGGAAGTTTCGAATGTTTGATAGGGAACAATATTAGGATGGGCATTGCCCAGACGCTGTGGAACTTTGCCGCCCACTAAATAATTCAAACCTTGGTTGGCCAGCACCGCCACTTGCGTATCGAGCAGAGCCATATCGATGAACTGGCCTTGGCCCGTTTGATTGCGATGGTGAAGCGCGCCCAAGATGCCGATCACGCTATAAAGCCCCGTGAACACATCGGCAAAGGCCACACCCACTTTCATGGGCTGGCCATCTGGTTCACCAGTGATGGACATGAGGCCCGACATGCCTTGGATCATGAAGTCATAGCCGGCGCGGTTGGCATAGGGGCCAGTTTGTCCAAAGCCCGTGACCGAACAATAGATAAGGCCGGGATGTGTGGCTTTTAAACTTGCATAGTCCAAGCCATATTTGGCGAGGCCGCCCACTTTAAAATTCTCAATTAAAATATCAGATTTGGCTGCCAAGCCTTTGATAAGGCTTTGACCTTCCGGCTTTGACATATCAATGCACACCGAATGCTTACCACGGTTGGCAGATGCGAAATAGGCAGCGTCGCCACCTTCCAAAAACGGTGGGCCCCAGCCGCGTGTGTCATCCCCTTCGCCGGGCTTTTCAATTTTAATAACTTCCGCGCCCAAATCAGCCAATGTTTGCGTTGCCCAAGGCCCTGCAAGCACGCGGGTGAGATCGAGAACGCGAATTCCTTTCAGAGGGCCAGCCATTATCCGGCTTTCACCAAATTCTGCCAAACATCTTCATCCACATTGATGCCTTGCGCAGCAGCGAGAGCTAGTTTTTCAATATAGGGGTTTTTGGTGCGTTCTCCACCCAACGGAAACCCTGGATCAACCGGGCAGCCGATGCCGAAATTCTGGGTCACACTGCTTGGCAAAAGAAATAATCCGTGGCGCACATTGCTTAAAAGGGCGCGTCCTCTCGCGTTGATTTCAGCGACAACTTGCTCTCCGATGAGGGCACAGGAAACATTTTGCAGATCAATTCCCAATATACCGCGTTTGAGGGTGAATGTGCTGGGTACATCACTGAGTGATTCCTGCAAGGTTTTTAAACCGGGATAATCGCAAGCCTCCAACCAAATTGCAGCATGTGCTGCAAATGCAGCGGCGGGGTGTTTCTTAATTTCCAACGCGGCGCGCAATTCGTGCTCGGCGGCCAGCATTGGCAGGTTAATTTTTGTCATGGCGCAACCTCGAACTCCGCAAAAGCCCAGCAGCGTCCACAATAGGATAGCCAGCAGATACTATGTGCGAGTTTATTCTATGCAAGTCTCTGATAATATCAATGAACAAGGCGCTGCGGCGAAGCGCTGCTTTTTTGTTGGTGGTGCCGCGTTTGAAATGCTCGTCTATCACTTTGTTTTCAAGTAAGCGGAAAGCATCCTTTTGAGCGATCAGCCTTTTGGCGCCTTCGATGTCACCGGAACCCAAAACTGCGGTGGCTAATCGAATATTGTCATGAATGATGAGGCACAAATTATCGAGTGAGGCTTGTTCTTCAAGCGTGAAAGCTGCTCCTTCCTTAAGTTTGGCCTTGATGCGATCAGACAAGTTGAGATGTATAATGTCGCCCGCGTGTTCGAGATTACTCACATAAAGCGTTATCTCCAGAGCTCGCCTGCTCTGCTGGGGTGTGAGATCTTCTTGTGAAATTTCGGACACATAGTTTTGAACGGCCGATTGGTAGAAGTTTAGCTTTTCGTCTTGCTGCTTTAAAAGCTTCAGCGTTTCTGAGCTTTTGGTGGCCATGGCTTTCAATGCGGTTTTGAACATGCGGTCCAACACCTCGCTCATGCGAGCTGTTTCCATGGTTGCATTGGCCAAAGCGATGGTGGGGGAAGCCAATGCCGTGGCCTCAAGATAACGCGGTGTGTCGAGTGAGTCTTGGTTTTGTGCCTCATCGGGGAGAATTCGTTTAGCGAGCACTGCGACTAAACCCGTGATGGGCAAGAAAATGATTGCGATGAGTAAATTGAAAACCACATGAAACCCCAATGTGAGCGTCAAGGCATCCATCGGCACAGTCTTAAGCATAGGGAGGATGTAATTTGAGAGGGCCAGTAACGCTATGCCGAGAATGAATCGGCAAATGAGATTGGATACTGGCAAGCGCCGTGCAATGGCGGGCAAGCCCAAAGATGACGTGAGTGCTGGCAAGCTGCCGCCGCAATTGATCCCGAGAATAAAGCAAAACGCCCCCGCAAATTCTAAACTGCCATTTGAAAGTAAGGAGGCGACGAGCAGAATGGCGGCCAATGTGGAGTGAAAAGCCCACGCCATCATCACTCCCACAATGAATGCTAATAACGGTTCGTGTCCTACTGCGCTGAGGACATCATGAAAAAGGGTCGCTTGGTTTAGGGGGGCTGTGGCTTGGGAAACCAGCCGCAGCGACAATAACATAAGTCCTAAACCGACAAGTATGCGACCGATATTGTGCGGTTTAAATTCACGCGTCCCATTGAACATGAGATAACCGACAAACAGAAAAATCGGCGAAGTCCAAAGCGCCAGTGAAGAGCCTGAAGCCACGACTGATGACAATGCCGCCGAACCTACGTCAGCCCCCAAGAGCACCGCCAAACCCAGCGCCACAGGTAATGCACCCGTCACAGCAATGTTGGTCACGATCAAGCTGGTGGCCGTGCCACTTCCCACAATGAGCGTGGCAATTGCACCAGCTGCAAAAGCAGAAATGCGAGAGCCCAAACGATGCTCAATAAAAAAAGTTAGGCGTTCGCCCCAAGTGCGCATAACACCCGTGCGCACCATGCGCACCCCCCACAACAACAAAGCAACGCCACCGAGCAGATTGACGATGACGGCAGTGCCTTGGTTCATGGATTGGGAATCACTCTAGTTTGGCCAGGGAAGCGACCATGTTTTGACATTTGTATAGAATTTCATGGCTTCCGCCACACCTTCTTTAATGCCATTGCCAGAATCTTTGATGCCGCCGAAAGGCGACATTTCAATGCGATAACCGGGCACTTCCCAGATATTTACGGTGCCTACATTCAGGCCTTCAATATAGCGCGTGATACGATTCAAGTTATTGGTGCACACGCCAGACGATAAGCCGAATGGCGTAGAGTTTGATATGCGGATGACCTCTGCATCGTCAGCAGAAACCCGAATGATGGGAATGACGGGGCCAAACGTTTCTTCGTAAACCAGTTCCGATTTCGGATCGACATGATCCACCACGATGGGCGGCAGCACGGCACCTTTGCGTGTCGGATGGTAGAGAATTTTTGCACCTTGCTCGGCAGCCAGTAAAACGCGGCGTTCGAACAGTGCAGCTGAAACTTCATTCACCACACAGCCCAAATCGGTTTCCGGGTTCATGGGGTCGCCGAATTTCAGCTTCTTGGCTTTGGCGAGAACTTTTTCAACAAAAGCATCCGCCACTTTTGGCTGCACTAATATGCGCTTTACGGCAGTGCAGCGCTGACCAGAATTTTTGGTGGCACCTGCCACAGCAAGTTCTGCCGCTTTATCAAGTTCATCATCGTTCAAATCGTCCAGCACAATGAGAGGATCATTGCCACCCAGCTCTAACGCCACGCGGGTGTATCCCGCTTTGCTAGCGATAATTTTTCCAACGCGAACGCCACCTGTGAAGGTGATGATATTGATATGTTTATTCGTCACCATTTCATCGCCAATATCGGCTGGGTTGCCGGTGACGATTTGGAACATTTCTGGTGGGAGGCCCGCTTCATAGAGAATGTCAGCCAGAGCTATGGCCGTGAGCGGTGTAAGTTCGGTGGGCTTGCACACCACGCAATTATTGGTGGCGATGGCGGGGGCAATTTTATGCGACACCATGTTGAGCGGATGGTTGAACGGTGTGATTGCTGAAATGATACCCACAGGCTCTCGTTTGGTGAAAATTTTGCGCGATTTGCCTTGCGGTGTGAGATCACACGAGAAAATTTGGCCATCGTCATTGATGGCAAGCTGGCCTGCGAGTGAGAAAACGTCATAAGCGCGGCCACATTCATAGAATGCATCCTTTTGAGATATGCCCAGTTCCAAAGTGAGAACGCGAGCGAGATCTTTGGTTTTGCTGCGGATCAATTCAGCAGTGCGGAACAGAATTTGTTGACGCTCGTAGCGCGTAAGTTTTGGCTTGTAACCTGCGGCAATGGCAAAGGCTTGTGCGGCGTGTGCGGCAGTGCCAGCAGGCACGGTGCCGATTATTTCATCCGTATACGGATAATGCACATTGATCACTTGATCAGTGAACACTTTTTTACCGCCAATGCGCATGGCTTCGTGAATGATATTAGACATGGTTGCATCCGATGAAAAACGCGTCAAAATTACGAAGGAGTTGGGGCAGGTTATGGCCTTTGCGGTTGATAATGATGGGCACCACTTGTTCGGTTAATCCGCCATGCGAACGCAGGGGCGCATCAAGGCCGGAAAGATCATGCTTTGCAGCACTGGTGCCTAACACTTTGGAACCATTTGCCCCACCCGATAATACAATCAAATCGCCTGTGCGATCTGGTGGCAGGCCAAATTTCTTGCAGCCTTCGGTTTGGGTGTAGACCACATCAATGCCCGGCATTTTTGCGATAGCAGCGGCCACAGATTCTGGGGCTGCTCCTTTGAGATAGACGGTGGCATAGGAGCCAAGTGCGCCGTGATGCACCACGTAGGGGTCGGTGATCGGCAAAATAACTTTGGTTGTGCCTGCACCAAATTTCTCATCCAACGCATCTTGCAAATAAAGCACATCGGGCGAACCATCAGCCAAATGCTTATCCTTCATCCCGTGATCAGCGATGATGACGATGGTTGCCCCTTGCGAATCCAGCGCGCCCAAATATTCATCCATCATTTTGTAAAATGAATTGGCTCCAGCGGAGCCCGGCGCATATTTGTGCTGCACATAATCTGTGGTGGAAAGATACATGAGGTCTGGCTTGTCACGCGCTAAAAGCTTCACGCCAGCCGCGAAAACAAATTCAGAAAGATCGGCCGAATAAACTTCTGGAGCAGGCAGGCCCACAAAGTCACAAATATTATCGATGCCATTATCTGCCATCGTCGCCTTGTCGGCTTTTTCGGATGAGAAGGCGACTGCCGTGCCATCATATTTCAGCCCTTTGCTGAGCAGCAATCGCAATTTGTCTTTTGCTGTCACCACGCAGATTTTTGCACCGGCCTCTTGAAAAGCTGCAAAGATTGTGGGAGCGCGCAGCCATTTGGGATCATTCATCATGGTCTCCAATCCGGTGGCTGGATCAATCAGATAATTGCCGCATATGCCATGCACTTCGGGCAGGGCGCCGGTGACGATGGAGAGATTGTTAGGATTGGTGAAACTGGGAATTACGCACTCACCGCGCAAGTTTTCGCCTTTGGCGATGATCGCTTTAAGATTGGGCATAAGGCCCTGCGCCATGGCTATTTCCATATAGTCAGGTTCGCTGCCATCGCAGCAGATGACCACGACAGGGGCTTTTGGCCAATTGTAGGTGCGATTATTGACGGTTACAGGTTTCATTCAAATATCTTTCGGTGCCAAATCACGCACATTCATCTCTTTCAAAACATCTTTAATCGCCTGCACCACCCGCTCCATTACAGAATCATCAAGCCTGCCAATGGTGCCGATGCGGAAACTATCGCGCTTGGTGAGTTTGCCAGGATAAATGGCAAAGCCTTTATTGCGTAACGCCTCATAAAATTTATCGAACACAAAATTAGGATCGCGCGGTGTGAGGAAGGTTTGAATGATGGGGCCTGACTCATTATCGCTGAGCAATGGTCTTATGCCAAGCGCGCCCAAGCCTTTGAGCAGCACTGAAGCGTTGCGGGCATAACGTGCGCCACGGGCGGCAACCCCGCCTTCATCATTGAGTTCATGCAAAGCCTGATGAAAGGCCACAAGCGCATGAGTGGGCGGCGTGAAGCGGAATTGGCCATTGGCTTGCAAGCCTTTCCATTGTTCAAACAGATCGAGCACCACGGAATGTGATTCACCTTCAGAAGCGATGAGCAAATCTTTTTTCACCAGCACATAAGAAAATCCGGGAATGCCTTCGATGCATTTGTTCGATGACGAGACCATCACATCAATATCATCGCGCACCATGTTGATCTCTAAGGCGCCAAAAGATGACATCGCATCGACCATAAAAATGCGTCCCCGCTCTTTCACGGCGCGTGCTAAATCTGGCAGAGGGTTCACAATGCCAGATGTGGTTTCACAATGGATTAGCCAGACGTGGCTTATGAACTTATCTTCATCCAAAGTTGAAATGAAATGTTCAGGTGCGAGCTGTGTTGTATCACTCAAACTAATTTTGAGGTTGTGCCGCCCCAGCTTATCCAAAATTTGGGCCGCCCGTTCGCCGTAAGCACCATTGGCCACCACCAGAGTTTTCTTGCGCTTGGAAGGTGCCAAGCTGCCGAGGGCGGCTTCAATGGCAAACGTGCCAGAGCCTTGCATCAAAACACATTCATAGGTGTGATCGCAGCCAGCGAGGGCTAAAAGCTGTTCGCGAATTTCGCGCACCACTTGACGGAACTCAACATCGCGCGAGCCCCAATCGGCCAATGCCGTTTGCTTGACTGTGCGCGATGTGGTGAGCGGGCCTGGCGTTAAAAGATAAGGCATATCTTCTTGGCCGGGCGGGCCGTTAAAGTTCACCATTTTGCGCTCTCCGTTTTTTGATTGTCATATCATGTGATCAATCTGGCCAAAAGACCAGTTTGTTTAAATTTATAGGTCACGTGCAAGTGCTTGCGTATCGAAGGCATAGGCCTGATAATACACCTGTCAGCAGGAGGCCAAAATGACAGTCGGTTATGCTTTACTGGGTTTAGTGGGCGTGGTTATCGCCTATCTTATTTTCACCTACAACGCGCTTATTTCAAACAAGAATATGGTTGCGGAAGGCTGGAGCGGCATTGATGTGCAATTGAGGCGCCGGGCTGATCTTATTCCCAATCTGATTGAAACAGTGAAGGGCTATGCTTCACACGAAGATAAGCTGTTTCGCGATATTGCTGAACTTCGCGCCAAAAGCATTGCTGGTGGCAGTGTGGGTGAACAAAGCCAAGTGGGGCAGGCGATGAGCGCTGCTTTGGGCCGGGTGTTTGCCGTCGCAGAAGCATATCCTGAGCTGAAAGCCGACGCAAATTTTCGCGATTTGCAGGATAAACTTTCCGGTATTGAGGATGAAATCCAAATGTCGCGGCGTTATTATAATGGCACGGTGCGCAATTTTAACACCAAGATTGAATCGTTCCCCAGCAATGTGATCGCTAATTTCTTTCATTTTGTGAAATCGGAATTTTTCGATATTGGCGATGCGGCGGCGCGAGAAGTGCCGAAAGTTGATTTTAAAGCGCGCTGAATATGCAGCGCCTTCTTGCGGTGATTGTTTGTTTCTTCTGCCTGTCGCTTTCGGCGCGGGCACAAGAGGCGATTACCAATTTCCAAAGTGATGTGACGGTTAATCAGGATTCATCATTGGATGTGATTGAATCCATTACAGTGAATTCTGAAGGCAATGAAATTCGACACGGAATTTTTCGTGATTTTCCGACCACTTATAAAGACCGCAATGGCCTTACCATCCGTGTGGATTTTTCTGTTCAAGGTGTGAGCCGCGATGGCAGTTCAGAAAACTATGCAATTGAATCCATTTCGAATGGCAAGCGCATAAAAATTGGCGACAAAGATGTTTATTTGCAAAATGGCATTCACACCTATGTCATTAAATATCACACGACGCGGCAACTCGGCTTTTTTGACACTTACGACGAACTCTATTGGAATGTTACGGGCAATGGCTGGTCGTTTCCCATTGAACAGGCGGGTATAATTGTTCACTTGCCAGCGGGCGCGCAAATTCAAAAAAACGCCATTTATACGGGGGCTTACGGCGTAACTGGCCATGATGCCACTGTGCTGGCCGCCAGTGGCAATGTTTACCGCGTTCGCACCACAAGGGTTTTGAAACCGCAAGACGGGCTGACAATCGCGGTTGCATGGCAAAAGGGCATTGTGGCTGCACCCACCTCCAGTCAGCAACAATTGTGGATGTTGCGCGATAATGCAGGTTTTCTGGGCATGGGGATTACACTTCTCAGTGTGGCTGGATATTTTCTTTATGCATGGGCGAAAGTGGGTCGTGACCCGCCCAAAGGCACCATCATTCCGCTGTTTCATCCACCGGAAAATCTGGGCGCAGCAGGGGTTCGCTACGTTTGGAAGCAGGGATTTGATGATCGTGCTGTTGCAGCCTCTCTGGTTGGGCTCGCGGTGAAAGGGCGCTTGAAAATTGAGAACAATGATGGCGTTTATACCATCCATAAAATACTTGAGGGTGGGGCCCCTATGATGGCCTCTGAGACTGCACTCTTTAATCGGTTGCCAAGCGCCAGTTTGGAACTGAAGCAAAGCAACAACGCCACAATCAGGTCTGCTATGGAGGCATCGAAAAAAAGTCTGGTGTCAGATTTTAGCGGAAAACTGTTTGTCAAAAACTATGGTTGGTTTGTGACCGGGCTTGCTCTTTCGCTCTTAGGTTTATTCATATCAAGTTGGTTGATGCCTGATAACCTAGGCAAAGTTTGGCTGTTTGTGGGCGGCTTTTGCACGGTGGTGTGGGGTTTTGTTTTCGTAATCGGCGGCGGCATGATCAAAGGCCTTTTCACAGGCTATGGTTTTTTTGCTAAACTGAAGAATCTGATTGCTCTTGTGTGTCTGGCGCCATTTTTTGCGGCGGGCATTGCCGGGCCATTTTCGCTGGTTATGAAGGAAGAAATTTCGCTTCCGGTCATCATTTTTGTTGGTTCGATGATGGCGATCGGCTTGCTCAATCTGCTGTTTTATTTCCTAATGCCTGCGCCAACTGTGGTAGGGCGCCAAGTGCTGGATGATATTGAAGGCTTCAGGCTTTATATGACAACAGCAGAGGAAAAGCGGTTGGATATGTTAAACCCGCCAGAAAAAACGCCAGCTTTGTTTGAACGTTATTTGCCTTATGCCATGGCGCTGGATTGTGAGAATGCGTGGAATGCAAAATTTGCCTCTGTGTTGGCTGCGGCTGCGGCAGCAGGTGCTGCAGGGGCCACGTGGTATTATGGCTCCAGCCACAACGGCTGGAACGGCATGAGCGATAGTTTAGGGCGCGGGTTGGCATCAACACTGTCCACATCCTCTACGGCACCAGGTTCATCTTCGGGTTCGGGCGGGGGTGGATCATCAGGCGGCGGTGGCGGTGGAGGCGGGGGCGGCGGTTGGTGATTTAGGTGCGCTTGCCCAAGTACTTGAGCGCCGCGAAATTCTTCGACCTGAAGAATTCACTAGTTGAAATACAATTCTGAACTTCGCCGTCTGAAATGAAGATTACTTTCTGTGCCGCAAATTTGGCATCGTCGGGTTGATGTGTCACCATTAAAACCGTCAGATTTTTCTCACGCTGCAATTCAGTGATGAGGTTGAGCATATCAATGCGCAGCCCGGGGTCTAATGCAGCAAAAGGCTCATCGAGCAGCAGGATCGGTTTGTTACGCACCAACACGCGGGCAATGGCAATGCGCTGGCGCTCACCGCCCGAAATTTCACCGGGGTGGCGTTTGGCCAAATGGGCAATGCCAACGCGGGTGAGGGCCGCCACAACTTCGGACTTTTGTTCGTCGTTGAGTTTTAAATTAGGAGAAATCCCGAGTGCCACATTGTTCCACACATCAAGATGGGCAAAGACATTGTGATCCTGAAAAATCATGCTGATGGGGCGGGCGGAGGGTGATGGACTGGCCAGCTTGCCATCAATGATAACTTCGCCCTGTTTTAAGACTTCGAAGCCAGAAATGATGGAAAGCAATGTGGATTTTCCAGCACCGCTTGGGCCAAGCACGGCGCAGAATTTTCCGGCTGGAACATTAACATTAATATCGAGAGTGAATCCCTTGGTTTCATAACGGCCATTTTCAATTTTGATCATTTGGCTTTCCGAGACGTTGGGCAATGAGAGTGAGAACAAGGCAGAAGGCTGCTAATAAAAGCGCCGTGCCGCCCGCATCATTGCCGCGATAATGGCCCATTTGCTGGTGGATGAGGCTGGGCACTGTGATGAGGCCTTGGGTGCCGAGAAGGGTGACAGCTGTGAGATCGCCCAGCGACAACACGAAGGCCATGAGCAAAGCTTGGGCCAAAGGTCGGCGCATCATCGGCATATCAATGTGGCGCAGTTTATTCCAACCAGCAATATTGAGTTGAGCACACAGACGCTCATGCATTTGCGCTATTTGCGCGAAGGCGGGGGCCAGCACTGAAACCGAAAAGGGCAGGGCCATAAGTGTGTTCAACGCGATAATACTAAACACCACGACAAACAATGATTGATCAAAGTTCCGAAGTGCAAGAAACCACCCCGTAGCTAACACAGCGGGTGGCACGATGAGAGCGGCCAGCGCTGCAACTTGAGTTGAGAAATTATTTGCCCTCGCCAAAGCCCACGCGAGGCTAACACTGAGCAGGGCGGCAGGAGCGGCAATGGCGATACTCGTGAGAAAGGCTTGAAAATTAATATTGAGATAGGGAAGGCCTGAAGCAATCAGGGCAATGATGGGCGGAGCAATAAAAAAAACTGCGAATGCGAGCACAGACCCGTCAATTAATCTTGCCAAGATGGATTGGCCATCGCGGCGTATGGTAGTGGTTTTAAAACTGGATAATGCTGAATTGTGCAGCGCCATTTTGCCAGCTGCAAACACCAACACTAAACACAAAAGAATTTGAATGGTGGAAAGGTTGAGGGCCCGCGCCACATCAAAATCTTGGCGTAAGGACTGATAGATTGCCACTTCCAATGTTGTGGCTGATGGGCCGCCCAAAGTGAGAACAATCACAAAACTTGCTGCACAGAGCAGAAAGATAAGGCCGCATATGCGTGGCAAGCTATTGCGCAGAACCGGCCATTCTAAATTTTGAAATATGGCGCGATCAGAAAAATCGAGCTGCTCGGCAAGGCGGAAATTTTCTTGCTGAATGGTGTTCAGCGCTTCCGCCAAAAGCCGTGTGGCCAGTGGCATGTTGAAAAATACATGCGCCAATAATATGCCGTTTAATCCATAGAGATTGAACGACCCACCAAACATTCCTTGTGCGCCATAAATACTGGTGATGGCGAGAACAACCACGATGGCGGGCAGGGCCAACGGAACTGCGAACACGCTGAGCAATATCTCACGCCCAGTAAATTGGCGACGCGAAAGAGCGCGGGCAACGAACACTCCCATCACAACTGAAATGAGCGTGGAGAGGAACGCCTGTTTTAATGTGAACCATAGGATGTGGAAAATAGCGGCATCGATTCCGGCATTTAGAAATCCACCGCGCTCACCTGCAAAAGAAACCAGCGGCACCAGCCCAAGCAGAATTGCGCCCAGAATAATTCCGGGCGCAATATATTTTATGAGCTGATTATTCATTCACCGCTTTCATCCACTCATCAATCCAAGTTTTGCGATTCTTGTTCACCTCTTCGGGTGTGTAGAGCAGAGTTTTGGCGGGTTTTACGAGGGTGTTGAAAGCATCCGGCAAGGCCACGGTGGTCTCACCTGCGGGCATCATCCAATTGGTTGTGGGGATTTCATTTTGGAAATCAGGTGTGAGCATAAAGTCCAAAAACTTTTGTGCCAGCGCATGTTCTTTGGAGCCTTCAATCAAACCCGCCACTTCGATTTGCAAATAATGACCTTCGCTGAAATCAGCAGCCTTATACTTATCGGTTTTTTCTTCAACGATGTGATAGGCAGGCGAAGTGACATAGGAGAACACCATGGGCGCTTCACCTTTGGTGAACAGCGCATAAGCTTCCGACCAGCCGGGGGCTGTGGTGAGAATGCGCGGCTTCAATTTCTTCCAAGCATCGGCGGCTTTATCGCCATAGACGGTTTTCATCCACAGCATGAAGCCGAGGCCGGGTGTGGAGGTGCGGGGATCTTCCAGAATGATTTTTTGGGAAGCATCTCCATTCACCAATTCATCCAAGCTTTTGGGCGGATTTTTTAGAGTCTCGGAATTATAGACCACGGCGAAATGACCGTAATCATAAGGTAGAAATTCTTGATCGGTCCAGCCGCCGGGAGTCTTGGCGCGGGTCACATCAATGCCGTGCTTGCCAAAAATGCCAAGGGCGCGGGCTTCATCAGTGATGTTGGTGTCGAGGCCCAAAACCACATCGGCTTTGGTGTCTTTGCCTTCCAGTTTGAGGCGGTTGAGCATGGCCACGCCATCGCCCAGTGCCACCCAATTCACTTCGCAATCACAGGTTTTTTCAAAGGCTGTTTTGATTTTTGGGCCGGGGCCCCAATCGGCCGTGAAGCTTTCATAGGTGTAAACGATCAAGGTTTCTTTGGCGTGGGCCGCAGCGGTGAATGGTAAAAGGGCAGCAAGGCATAAAATTAATCTCTTCATCATTTCTCCATTGGCCGCGTGGAAATGATGGGTGGGCCTCACAATGAAACCCGCTTTCAATCCCTCCGCTGGCATAATCCAGATCAGGTTCAGCGGGTTGAGGCGAGGTGCCCCTCTCAGCGATAAATCGCACCCCGTTGAGAGCGAGGCAATGAATAGGACAAGAAAGGGTGCGCTGGCAAGTGGCATCTGCTAGACAGCGCACATGTCAAAATTTGCGATCCTATTAGGGGGCACAGTGGTGCCCACAACGCGACTTCGAATGCAGCTGTTGGGTGCGCGTGTGATTGCGGCTGACAGCGGCATGGCCCATGCAGAGGCATTGAAGGTTGTTCCTGAGCTATGGGTTGGGGATTTTGATTCTTCGAATGCAGCATTGCAAGCGGCTTATCCTCAAGTGCCACGACAAACGCACTCCGTCGATAAGGACGCTACTGACGGCGAATTGGCCATTGCTGAGGCCATGCGGCGGGGCGCAACTAACCTGATATTGGTTGGTGGTTCAGGTGGGCAGCTGGATCACACATTGGCCCATGCTGGATTTCTGGTGGCGCTAGAGCGGCGCGGCATGGCGGCCTTTATGACCTCTGGCCAAGAAGAGGCCTACCCCTTGGTGGAGGAGCTTTCGATTGACGATGTGCGCATTGGCAGTCGCATTAGCATTGTTCCTATGTCCGATTTAAAGGCCTTAACCATCACCGGTGTGAAATGGCCGCTCACCAAACGCGATGTGCCAATAGGGTCTGCCCTAACGCTTTCGAATGTTGTAGAGGGTCCGGTGAACATTGACCTTCGCTTTGGTGCAGCACTGGTTTTAATTTATCCCACCACATTGGATTGATATGACACTTGTAAAAATAGACCGCATCGGCACGCGTGGCGACGGCATGGGCAATGAAGACGGCAAAACGGTGATTGTGGGCAAAACCTTGCCCGGCGAAACTGTGGATTTGATCGGCGGCAGGCTGGTGCGGATTATCGCGCCATCGCCTGATCGCATCGCCGCATTCTGCAAGTTTTATGATTCTTGTGGTGGCTGTAAATTTCAACATTGGCAACATGCGCCTTATGCAGCATGGAAGCGACATTTGGTTGTGGATGCATTAAAATCGCAAGGGCTTGATGTTGAAGTGGGGCCATTACTGGATGCTCATGGATTAGGCCGCAGGCGGGTTTCGCTGCATGTGCGCCAGATTGAGGGCGTGTGGCACGCTGGTTTTATGGAAGCGAAGTCGCATGATCTGGTGGCCATTGATGTGTGCCCAGTGCTGGACCCGAAACTGCATGAAGCTTTTGCCATCGCCGCAGCTTTTGGCCCGCTGATGGGGGCTTGCGATGTGGCCATTACCGCTGCGGATAATGGCTTGGATGTTTCTATCAAAGCCGAGCGTGAAGCCGTGGCCAAGCGCATTTCTGCTTTCAACGAGCTGATGTCGAAATTCAACATCGCCCGCGTGAGTGTGAATAATCTGGTGGCCGCGCAAGACCGCATTCCCATGGTGAGTGTGGGCAAGGCCAATGTGCCGCTGCCGGTGCAATCTTTTTTGCAAGCCACAGCATTGGGCGAGGAGACGCTGGTTAAACTGGTGCGCGAGCCGATGGCGAAATCGAAAAAGATCATCGACCTGTTTTGTGGTGTGGGGCCGTTTACATTTCAGATCGCCGAAACTCACAAAGTTCACGGCATTGATTTAGACAAGGCAGCCATTGGCGGCATGTTGCAAGCCGCACGGTTTACCACCGGCTTAAAGCCGCTGACGGCTGAAGCGCGAGATTTGTTTGATAACCCACTGGTGCCAGCAGAACTGAATGAATTCGATACAGTGGTGATGGACCCTCCACGGGCCGGGGCCGAAGCGCAAGCGCGGCAATTGGCAAAATCAAAAGTGAAACTGGTTGTTTCAGTGGCCTGCGATGTGCTGAGCTTTGCACGCGATGCCGCCATTTTGGTGCGTGGCGGATACAAGTTGATGAAGGTGACACCCGTCGATCAGTTTAAATATACAGCCCATGTTGAAATTGTGGGTGTGTTTAAAAGATAGGCGGCGCTTGACTCCTCAGGTGCGCCCATGTTTCGTCGACAAAAATGAATCGGGAGAGAGTTACCAATGAGCATTGCCTTTGTATTTCCGGGCCAGGGGAGCCAAACTGTGGGCATGGGAAAAGCGCTAGCCGATAATTTCGCATCGGCGCGCGCGGTGTTTGACGAGGTGGATGCAGCACTGGGCCAGAAGCTTTCCGCACTCATGTGGGAAGGGCCAGAAGCGGAATTAACTCTCACGGAAAATGCACAACCGGCATTGATGGCCGTAAGCATGGCGGCCCTTGCGGTGCTTGAAGCCGAGCATGGGATTACCGTGGCCAATACAGCCAAATTTGTGGCGGGGCATTCGCTGGGCGAATATTCCGCACTGGCGGCAGCGGGCACATTTACAATCGCCGATACCGCGCGGCTTTTAAAAATTCGTGGGCGTGCCATGCAGGCGGCAACGCCAGTGGGCACGGGGGCCATGGCTGCTATTCTCGGGTTGGATTTTGCAACCACTTCGCAGGTTGCGGTTGAGGCAGCCCAAGGTGATGTGTGCCAAGCGGCCAATGATAATTCCGATGGTCAGGTGGTGATTTCCGGCAGCAAAGCGGCAGTGGACCGCGCTTGTGAAATTGCCAAGGCCAAGGGGGCCAAACGCGCCATTCTGTTGCCCGTTTCCGCACCGTTTCATTGTGCTTTAATGCAGCCCGCCGCCAATGCCATGGCCGAAGCTTTGGCCAAGGCCACCATGAAATCACCCGTGGTTCCGATCATCGCCAATGTGGTTGCAGGGCCATTGACCGACCCCGATATGATCCGCCAAAAGCTGGTGGAGCAGGTGACAGGCACCGTGCGCTGGCGTGAATGCGTGGCCACTATGGTGGCGCAAGGCGTTAATGTGTTTGTTGAAATAGGCGCTGGTAAAGTGTTGACAGGCTTAGCAAAAAAGAATGCTCCTGAAGCACAAGCCTTTGCGGTTGGCACGCCTGATGATATTGCCGCCGCCGCCCTCATTCTAAAACAAGGATCATAATCATGTTCAATCTTTCTGGGAAAACCGCTCTCATCACGGGTGCCAGTGGCGGCATTGGGGCGGCCATTGCCATGGCCTTGCACAAAGCTGGGGCCACCATTGCCATTTCCGGCACACGGGTTGAAAAGCTTGAAGAACTCAAAGCCCAAATCGGCCAAAATGTGCATGTGCTGCCCTGCAATCTTTCCAGTGCCGAAGATGTGGAAAAACTCATCCCCGCTGCCGAAGCGGCCATGGGCGGCTTGGATATTCTGGTGAACAACGCGGGCATCACCAAAGATGGTTTGGCCATGCGCATGAAAGATGATGACTGGCAGGCGGTGATTGATGTGAACCTGACGGCAAACTTCCGCCTGTGCCGTGCCGCCATGCGCGGCATGATGAAGAAGCGGGCAGGGCGCATTGTGAACATCACGTCGATTGTGGGTGTTACAGGCAATGCCGGGCAGGCGAATTATGTGGCCTCCAAAGCAGGCGTTATCGGCCTCACCAAATCATTGGCGCAAGAACTGGCCACCAGAGGTGTGACAGTGAATTGCATCGCCCCCGGCTTCATCGCCACCCCGATGACGGATGTGCTGAACGACAAACAAAAAGAAGGCATTCTAGCAAAAATCCCCGCAGGCCGCATGGGCGGGCCAGACGATATTGCAGCCGCGGTTTTATATCTCGCATCTGATGAGGCTGGCTATGTGACAGGACAGACACTGCACGTGAATGGCGGCATGGCGATGATTTGAACGGCTTGACTTTTTGTGTTATCTTACGATTTCTGATCGATCAGGAAATGTAAGAACATGAATGCTGTCACCCTTTCAAGTAAGTTCCAAATTTCAATCCCAAAACATGTGCGTGAGCAAGAGGGTTGGAAACCAGGCCAGAAACTGGCCTTTGTTCCGCATGGAAAGCATTATGTGCTGGTGCCAGTGCCGACGGCTGAAGAGATTTTTGGCAGCATGAAGGGAGCAAACCCTAACAATTATAGAGATCGAGACGATCGCTATTGATGTTAGTCCTTGATACCTCGGCATGGATTGAAATGTTGTTAGGCAGCAAGTCAGGCATCATATTCAATCAACGAATGACCGCAGCATCTGAAATCATTGTGCCCACAATCGTGCAACTTGAATTGGCAAAATGGGCGCTTCGTGAAGACGGCGAACAGAAGGCACAAGAGCTTGTTGCCTATACAAGTGGGTTCAGCGTTGTGCCCCTTGACACTGCGATTGCCTCGCTAGCAGCACTCTGTGCTGGCAATCACAAACTGCACACCACCGACGCCATCATCTATGCCACAGCACAAATGCATGATGCGCCACTGCTCACCAGCGATGCGCATTTTAAAGGTCTGCCGGGAGTAGAGTGGTTTGAGAAGTAGGGCTGGGTGTTTGAGGGGTGTTATCGTAAGTCACTGTAATTCAAGGGCATCTTGCAAATGGGTAAAATCATTAACGTTATTTTATTTTCAGTTACTCTGGGGAAATTCCTGCGCTTTTGTTTTATCTGGGGAATCATTGCGGCTGGAATAGAAACTTTTTTTGTAGTTTTTTTGGGTCGTTCGTTGTTTGCTGGAGTATTTTTCCTAATTCTATCTACTCTAGCTTTAGTATTTTCTTACACATCTATTGGTTTAGAACTTAAAGAAAACAGACTCGAACTAAATTGGTGGCAAGTACTAAGGTCAATCCCTGCCGTAGTTTTGATTATCTGGCTTTCAAGATATCCTAATGCATTGAGTCTCGAAAACCCGCAATCATCAGCTATCATAACCGTACTGATCGGGTTCTGGTCATCGCAAGTGGCTGTGGTTTTAAGATCAGCCCTTCCGATTTAGTTGAGACTGGAGAAAAATCATGACAAATTCAACTATCATCCGAAGCACCGCAAGGGGTGCCGTTGTGCTCCCAATTTTTCTTGGATATGCACTTAACATAGCATATTGTCTGTATCTTTATAAATTCATCAAATTGAACATTGGGTGCAACATTGTCATGCCCCAGCTTTCAAAATATGCGTCTCATTTTTCAACTGAACAATTTTGTGAGGCAAATAATATTTTGTGGTCAGGTCTAATCTATTTTTACTTGATCGTAGTTTGTGTTTTTTTTAGTGTCTTCGCAATAAACTGGAACTTTAGAGTTCTCAAAACTGAATCCTCAATACAAAAATATCCGTCAGGACACCTACTTCGACACTACGGTAAATCACTTTGGCTGATACTGAGTTTGATTTTAACAGCAATCTATTTCTTCAGTCACCTAAAGTTGACAAGAATTGGGTTTTCTGAGAGTTCAATTTCAGATCTACAAATTTACGCTTGGGAACAGGTGGTTGGCCTACATGTGTTTGTTGGTTTGACCAGTTTCATAGGCACTATTGTGTTTTTGGTCCCCCAATTCAAGCCGTCAGAAAATTAAAGAAGAGAGATATTATGTCAGAAGAAATTCTCTTGAATTTCGATGACGGTGCTGGACTGTATTTAATTCACCCCCATCAAACGTCGTCTTCTTGGGCTTGCAAGACTTGTTTGACGGAATTTTGGAGTATGGCCAATTTAGGGGGTTCACCGTGCGGTGTCAAGCTTTATTTGCTATTGTAGGAATTAAAGTTCTAACCATTCTTTACCACACAGACAAAATATTCCCCCTTTTGACGGCATGAGAAACTGTGCTAGGGAAGTTGCGCGGCACAGAGGTGGGGGCCTGTTGGGCATTCCCCTGTGCATTGAAAAGTTAATTGAGGAATAGAACACATGAGCGATACTGCTGACCGCGTAAAGAAGATCGTTGTTGAACACTTGGGCGTTGATGCCGACAAAGTGAAAACAGAAGCGAGCTTCATTGATGATCTCGGTGCTGACAGCTTGGACACGGTTGAACTCGTGATGGCTTTCGAAGAAGAATTCGGCATTGAAATTCCAGACGATGCTGCCGAGACCATTCAAACGGTGGGCGATGCTGTTTCGTTCATCGATAAGGCCAAGGCTTAAGACATTGGCCTTTGGGAAACCAAAGGCTGATTGAAAATACCGCGCGGGGCAGGGCACATAACCCTTTTGCTCCGCGTTTTCATGTTTGCACTCCACTTTTGATAGGGTCTCATCATGCGTCGTGTCGTAATTACGGGTCTTGGAATGGTTTCTCCGCTGGCTGCCTCGGTTGAAGGCACGTGGAAGAAGATTTTAGCTGGCGAATCTGGCGCTGGACCGATTACCAAGTTTGATGCCTCCGATCTTCCGGCCCGCATTGCCTTTGAAGTAAAAGAGGGCGACGGCACGAATGACACGCTAAACCGCGACCAATATGTTGACGTGAAAGAACAGCGCCGTTTTGATGATTTTATTCAGTTTGCTTTAATCGCAGCAAAACAAGCCTTGGCCGATTCGGGCTACAACCCAAAAACGCCGGATGAACAATATCGCGCTGGCGTTCTGGTGGGTTCCGGCATTGGCGGCTTGCCCAGCATTAGCGCCACGCAAATGCTGATGCATGAAAAAGGCCCGCGCCGCATTAGCCCATTCTTTATTCCAGGTTCGCTGATTAATCTGGCGTCTGGGCTCATCTCCATCACCTGCGGCCTTAAAGGGCCAAACCATGCTGTTGTAACAGCGTGCTCCACAGGTGCTCACGCCATTGGTGATGCAGCGCGCATTATTATGATGGATGATGCCGATGTGATGGTGGCGGGCGGTGCTGAAGCCACAATCTGCCGGCTTGGCATTGCAGGCTTCATCGCATGCAAAGCCCTTTCCACAGGATTTAACGATGACCCCACTAAAGGCTCTCGCCCCTATGATAAGGACCGTGATGGGTTTGTGATGGGTGAAGGCGCTGGCGTTGTGGTTCTTGAATCTCTCGAACACGCGCAAGCGCGTGGTGCGCATATCTATGCCGAGATTATTGGTTACGGCATGTCGGGTGATGCGCATCATGTGACGGCTCCTGCCGAAGATGGTGATGGTGCTTATCGCTGCATGAAAATGGCGCTGCGCCGCTCGGGCATTTCACCGGGCGACATTGATTATATTAACGCCCATGGCACTTCGACACCTCTGGGCGATGAGATTGAACTTCGCGCTGTGGAGCGTCTGCTGGGCGATCATGCGCCTAAACTTTCCATGTCCTCCACAAAATCATCGATTGGGCATTTGCTGGGTGCGGCTGGAGCTGTGGAAGCCATATTCTCGGTTTTGGCGATGCGCGATAATATTTGCCCGCCCACATTGAATTTGGACAACCCATCGGTTGAAACGGCGATAGACTTGGTGCCGAAA
>JANYHE010000051.1 GCA_025359215.1 Hyphomicrobiales bacterium | reverse complement strand
GTAGTCATAGGCTTTGAGCCAGTTCTGTTTCACCACGACAGGATCAATTGAGATGCCGCGAACATTCTCGATAAAGCGGGCAAGCTCCGAAGCAATCTGCGCATCCGATGGATCGTAACGTTCGATAGCCGGAGCCACAGCGCGAATGGCCCCATCGCGTTCGACCTCGACCACATAGGGTGTAACACGTGAGGTTGTTGACAACACCGCAAGCTGAAGTCCAAGCCCACCAACGAGACCGAGACAGCCAAAGGCCATGAGCCGCCAGTTGCGGGCCTGGACGCGGGCCGAGCCAATGCGTTGATCCCAGACCTGAGCGGCCTTCTGATAGGGTGTGACGGGTCTTTCGCTTTGACCATAGTGAAGTTGGGTTCGTTTGAAGATCATTTTACATTCCTCTGCATCATTTATTGGGATCAAGATCAGGGCCTTCATTGGACGCACCACGATCCCCTTCACGGATGGATTGGCTGGCAACGGAACTGGCCCGGCTCAATTGTTCATGTCTGCGGATACGCTTGGCCCAATCGGGTTCACCACCGGCACCACGCTTTGGTCGGGCACCTGAAGAAGAAGGAGGAGCAGCACCGCCCCCTGCCGCACGAAAACCATAGGCTGAGCCTTCACGGTAAGCGTCACTCACGGGTGCAGAGGCTTTTGAAGCTGCATCTTTTGCTGGCTGGCCAATGGTCGCCTGCAAGGCACCACCCACCCCGCCCTGTTTGAAACCGGCTTGGGCTGCCCCTGAAAGAGAGGCCGCAGAGGTGACAGCGCGTCCGGCTCCCGCCATTCCGGCGCGCGCCAAGGCTCCCGCACCGGCGGCACCGGCAACACCTGCTGCTGCTAGTCCAGCAGCTGTACCGACCGCGGCACCCGCTCCCAATTGCGGCGCCCCAGAAATCAATCCCGCTGCAATGCCCGGTGCAAATATGGCGAGACCAAAGACGGCAATGGCCGCAAGGATATGAGCCGCCGCCTGTTCCAGGGTGATGTCGCCCGTCGGTGGTGCCGAGATCGTGCCAAACAAAGTAGAACCGACACCGACGACGATGGCCAAGACCATGAGCTTGATGCCAGAGGTCATGACATTGCCGAGAACCCGTTCGGCCAGAAATGAAGTTTTGCCGAACAAGGCGAAGGGCACGAGCACAAAGCCCGCCAGAGTGGTGAGCTTGAACTCAATGATGGTGATGAAGAGCTGGACCGACAGAATGAAGAAGGCGAGCAACACAATCAGCCAAGCCAAAAGTAGCACGACAATGGTCACTACATTGTCGAAGAAAGATGTAAAACCCATCAGGCTTCCCGCCTGATCAAGCAGCGGCTGTGAAGCAGTAAAGCCGGTCCCCGCCACAAAGCCCGGCCGCATCAAATCTGTCGCCGTGATCGTTGCCGCCGAGGCCTTCAGGCCAAGGCTGGCAAATGAGTTGAAAATCACGTTTGCGAGTGAAGAAAAGTTATTCAGCAGCAGTGCAAAGAAGCCGACATAGAGAATTTTGCGGATGAGTTGCCCAATGACATTGTCCTCAGATGACAAAGCCCAGAACAGACCCGCCATCACCACATCAATCGCCACCAGCGTGGTCGTCAGAAAACTGACATCACCCGACAGCAGGCCAAAGCCTGAATCAATGTAAGTGACAAAGGTCTGGGTGAACTTATCAATGATATTAAGATCATTCATGAACAATACTCATCCGCCACATGGGAGGGAGGCCCACGCGTTTAGGTTTGAAGCGCAACGGGACGTGATTCAGTTAGGGCGTATAGGCTTGGCTGGTTCCGACGAAGGTCTTGAAGCGCAGTCGTGACTCTTCTTGAGACGCCAAAGTGCGTGCGCGTTCCAGACTTTGCGCCCGCTGGTCAGCGGCAATCAGATTCTGCAATTGCAGCTGTTGCTTCACACTAAGGCCAATCAGTTCATTGCCCGCCTGTTGCACTTGAAGATTGCCAATGGCAGTCGATGACTTTGACAGAAGATCGGAAAGTGCATTGCCATCTTCATTGGTGTTTTCAACGACTTTCGCTTCCAAGCTCATGCTGCGCTTGAAGGCTGAGAGAGTCTCATCCCAACGGGTCTTGGCGGCTTTCAGACTTTGATCATTGGTAAGGGCGGAAGCATAATCAGACGGGAAGAGCTTCTTCATCTCGATACCAGTTGCACTGACGGAAAGCGCAATGCCATCGGCTTTGTCGAGCAAGGATTTAATCTCGCCCATCGAGGATTTGAGATCGCCACCAATCGATGATCCCAACTGTTCAAGATTGAGATCCATCTTGGCCAATGCCTGCGCTTCATTAGTAAGCTGCTTCACCTGATTCTGAATCTCTTCGAGACTGCGAATGGCGGTAAGCAGATTTTGTTGGTAGTTCCATGGATCAAAGACGACCCATGCAGCGGCACTTGAGCTATGCATGGAAACGCCAACCAAAAGGCTTGCCGCCGTCAACAATCCAAACTTCACTCTTTTCAAATTACTCATGTTTACTCTCCTTGGTTGAGGGGGATGTGCCGTCCCGGTCGTCAGGAAAAAATGAAGGCTGTACTGGGCCAGAGTCATGTACCGAAATTTGCCGTTCAGCATGATCGGCCAGTTCAATCATCTCCGCTTCGGCCTCAAAGCCCTTGGCCCGCAGAAACGCTGTCACAAACGAAGCTTGGACATGTTCGCGCAACAACTGATCCATCAGCTTGTGATCTTGTGGTGTGGCAGCCGAACAGATGGCCAAGGCCAGAGGTCCGAGATCGAGTTCAAAGAGTCTGTTGCCCTTTGCCGTCTGTGCGTAATAATCCTGTTTCGGCGTCGCATGTGCGATGATCTCGATCTGGCGCGGATTAAGACCAAAGCGCTCATAGATGTCCTTGATCTGGACCTCGATGGCGCGGTCATTCGGTAGGAAAATGCGGGTGGGACAGCTTTCAATGATGGCGGGCGCAATTGAACTTGCCGCAATGTCGGCCAAGGACTGCGTGGCAAACACCACGGCGACATTCTTCTTGCGCAAAGTTTTAAGCCAATCTCTGATACGAGCCGCAAACAAGGGCTCATCCAGAAACAACCAAGCTTCATCGAGGACCAGCAATGTTGGCCTGCCATCAAAGCGGGCCTCAAGCTTGTGAAACAAATAGGTGAGAACTGGAAGTACCAGCCCCTTGGTCTCCATCAAACTTTCAAGCTCAAAATGCATCACGTCAGAAAATGATAATCTGTCATCGGCCCCATCGAGCAGGCTGCCCCAAGGCCCTTCCAAGCTATAGGGTTGTAAGGCCTGACGCAGTGGATTGGATTGCAGCAACAAAGACAGTCCCGTGAGAGTGCGCTCGGGCTTGGGGGCAGAGACCAAACTGTTCAGTGCCGTCCACACTTGGTCCTTGATGGTGGGATCAATCACAACGCCTTCATG
>JANYHE010000132.1 GCA_025359215.1 Hyphomicrobiales bacterium | reverse complement strand
TCCCTCAAGGGGAGAAGGAACTAACAAGAATTTTTCGTAAAGCTTCGGGATACAATTCGGCTTTTCGGTGAGCAAATGTTTTTATGTCAACCCAAGTCGCAACATTTGAATTCCCTCCATCTTCAAATTCATATTGCGGTTTATCATATGCACCCTGCGATCTAAAATTTGCTTCGTATACAAATACAATTTCGTGTCCTGTGACACCTTCGTGCTGATAGATATTTTCGAGAACACCTAACAGCCTCCCGACCGTAATGTTTTCGCCAGTCTCTTCCTGCAACTCCCGCAGCAATGCCACTTCTGCCGTTTCACCAAATTCAATTCCTCCACCAAGAGGTCTCCAACCTTTGACGTCGCCTTGATCATTTCGAACAGCAGAGAGCAACAATTGTAAATTTCGTTTGATAATGGCGACTGCGATTGGTCGAACCAATTGTTTGGGGCGCCATGTGTTTTTCAACTCAGCGCATCCCTCACGCGGTAATACATCATCGCCGCCACCAATAGTGGCGTGCGTAATGCGCCACCGGGGAAGGGTAGGTGCTTTACGCGAGCGAGCAAATCAAAGCGCTCGCTTACTCCGCGCACGCATTCAGCCATCAGTTTTCCATACATGCCAGCCAGCGCCACACCCTGGCCCGAATAGCCATGCGCATAGAACACCGTGGGTGAAAGCCGCCCACAATCGGGAATGCGGTTGGACGTAATCGCAATATTTCCACCCCAAGCATAGTCAATTTTCACGTCTTTCAATTGCGGGAAAACCGATGTCATGCGCGGGCGCATATATTCACCGAGGGCAGGGGGTGTCATGCCGGAATAGCTGGCGCGGCCGCCAAAAAGCATACGATTGTCTTTCGAGCGGCGGTAATAATCGACAATGAAATTCGTGTTGGCCACGGCTTCGTTATCAGCAATCAAAGTCTTGGCGCGATTTTCGCCCAAGGGTTCGGTCGCAATAATATAACTCGCCACGGGCATCACCCGGCCATAAAGCGGCTTTACCACTTTGCCCAAATAAGCATTGCCGCCAATGATCATAAATTTGGCAGAGACTTTGCCTTTATCAGTGCGCGCCCAAGGTTTAGGCCCGGTGTCCACTTCCACAACAGCTGAGTGTTCGTGAATAACCGCACCAGCCTTTTGCGCCGCATCCGCCAAACCCAAACAATAATTCAGCGGATGAAAATGCCCCGCATGTTGTTCGCGCAAAGCCCCATGATAAATAGTGGTGCCCAGTTTGGCTTCAAGCTCCGCTTTGGACAGCAGTGTGTTGCCGCCATAGCCAAGTTCTGCATATTCATCCGCCCAGGCCTGCAATTCAGCAAATTGATGGGGCTTGGGAATGCAATGCATATAGCCCCATGCGAGGTCACAATCGATGGCGTGTTTAGCAATCCGGTCCACAATAAGGCGTTTGGCTTCTTCCGCCAGGTCAAATGCTTTCTTCGCATCGGCCTTGCCCAATTGGGCAATGATTTTGCCTTGGCCAGAGGAAAAGCCAGTGCAAATTTGCCCGCCATTGCGCCCCGATGCGCCCCAGCCAATGGTTTCCGCTTCCAGGACCACAACACGGTAACCCGCCTTCGCCAATTCGAGTGCCGCCGATAAACTCGTGTAACCAGCACCAATGATGCAAACATCGGCAACCACATCGCCTTGAAGTTCTGGCCCAGAAACAATGCGATTGGCGGTAGCTTGATAATAGGAGTTGATTTTCATGATCAAACATTAGCGGCCCCCCTTCCTAAAGGTCAACAAGAAGGGCTAAGCTGCGACTTCAAATCAACCAGCAGGGTGTCATGAGCCAATCCAAATTTGAAGACTTCATATCTACAAATCAAATCACCGAGGTAGAATGCCTCGTCGCCGATATGTCCGGCACCGCGCGCGGAAAAATTCTGCCGCCCAAGAAATTTCTCTCCGGTAATAAATCTAAAGGCCTGCGGGTGCCTGAGGAAGTTTTCACACTCACCATCAATGGCAGGTTCGTATCTGACACCGAAGCCGTGAGTGACAGCGCCATCGATATCTATATGAAGCCCGATGTCGATACTATTCGCTTTGTGCCATGGTATGAAGCGCCAACTGCGCAAGTGATCTGCGATGCTTATCACTTGGATGATAAACCCGTCACCATCTCGCCCCGCCATGTTTTAAAGCGTGTGTTGCAACTTTATAAAGACAAGGGCTGGAAGCCTGTTGTGGCGCCGGAGCTTGAATTCTATCTCGTAAAGAAAAACTTCGATTCCGACTATCCATTAGAAGCAGCCGTTGGCCGCTCTGGACGCAAAGAATCTGGTGGGCAAGCTTATGGGATTGATGCTGCCAATGATTTCGATCCCATCGTTGAGGATATTTACGATTGGTGCGAGGCTCAGGAATTGGATGTGGACACACTCAGCCATGAAGCAGGCCCTGCGCAGTTGGAAATTAATTTCAATCACGGCGACCCATTAGAGCTGGCCGATCAGGTTTTCCTTTTCAAGCGCACTGTGCGTCAAGCCGCTTTGAAGCATGATGTCTATGCCACATTCATGGCCAAACCCCATGAAAATGAACCGGGTTCTTCCATGCACATCCACCAATCTGTCATGGATATAAAAACCGGAAAGAATATTTTCGCCACCAAAGATGGTTCTCACTCTAAGCTATTCCTCAATCATATCGCAGGGTTGCAGCGTTATCTTGCGGCAGCACTTCCACTGTTAGCGCCGAATGTGAATTCCTATCGGCGCTTGGTGCCTGAGTCTGATGCCCCAACCAACGTCCATTGGGCCATTGATAATCGCACTGTCAGCTTGCGTGTGCCGTCGTCTGATCCAAGCAACTTGCGCGTGGAAAACCGTGTGGCGGGGGCTGATACAAATCCTTATCTCGCTTTTGCCGCCTCACTGGCCTGCGGTTATCTAGGCATGGTTGAAAAACTGAAGCCGTCTGATCCGGTCACGGGCTCAGCCTATCGCTATGCCCACACTTTGCCCATCAGCTTGGATGAAGCTTTGGATAAATTGAGCTATACAAAAGCTCTGCGCATGGTTCTTGGAGAACAGTTCTCGGAAGCTTACCGTGATGTGAAATACCAGGAGATGCAGCATTATCGCCGCGTGATCAGCTCTTGGGAGCGGGAATTTTTGTTGCTCAACGTTTAATGCGCTAAGCTGCAACTTGAGTCGAATTTAACGGGGTCTCCATGCGCTTCATTTTGCGATTTGTTGCAGTTTTCATTTTTCTGAATTGCGCCCCAGCTTGGGCGCAAGATGCGGGGCAGATTCAGGTTGCAATTACCCAGTTGCTCAGCGGTGGCCAACGCATGGCCCTGCCGGTGGAGCGCATCCGCCCCGCTCTCACGGCGTATTATGTGCGCAGTGCTGGAAGCATCTATTGGATAGGCACGGGCCGCATGGATATGTTTATTCAGCGCCTGCAAAATGCAAAGTTTGATGGCCTGAACCCGCAAGACTATCCCGTGGAAAGTTTGATTGCTCTGCGAGATCAGTTGAATGAATCAGACCCGATGGCCGCTGCTCAGGCGGAGCTCACATTTTCGGCCTTCCTTGTGTCTTATGCTGCTGATCTGAAAATTGGTCGGGTAGCCCCACAAAAAGTGGACCCCAATTTGTTCCGCAATCAAAAAACCATTGATGTGCAGCGGGTGCTGGCCGATCTTAAAAAGCAGAGCGACCCTAACAAATTCCTGAATTCGTTCGAGCCCAAAAACATTCACTATCAAGCCCTCAAGAAAATGTTGAAGGTTTATACTCAAGTAATCGACGAAGGCATGGCTTGGCCCGTAATCGGGCAGGGCGCTGTAGTGAAGCCCGGCGGCAGCGATCCGCGTGTGCCGAATGTGCGCAGGCTCTTGTCACTCACCGGTGATTTTGAATGGGCAGACACGGGTTCGCCCGTTTATGATCAAAATTTGGCCATTGCCGTGAAGCGCTTTCAAACCCGTCACGGTCTTGAAGCGAAGGGCCTGCTGGGCAAACAAACCATTGTTACGATGAACATTTCGCCTGAGGAACGTCAGCGCCAGATTGTTCTCAACATGGAGCGCTGGCGCTGGATGCCCGATAATTTGGGCGATGAGCATTTCCTCATCAACATTGCTGGCTTTGAATTGCAGCATTGGCAATCCAACACCATTGTCGACCGCATGGATGTGGTGGTGGGTGCTGTTGCTACACAGACGCCAGAGTTCTCTGGATCAATGCAATATATTGAGCTCAATCCTTATTGGACCGTGCCCTATAACATTGCCACCAAAGAAATGCTGCCCAAGCTGCAAGCCAACCCGATGCAATATGCTGGTGATTTTGAAGTTTATGCGGGCGGTCGGTTAGCCGATTGGAATTCGATCAATTGGAATTCCTATGGCGGCACTGGCTCATTTCCATTCACATTCCGGCAATTGCCCGGGCCTAAAAATGCTTTGGGCAAAGTGAAATTTATGCTGCCCAATAAATTCAATATCTATCTCCATGACACGCCTGCCAAAGATAAGTTCGCTAACGTCACACGGGCCTTCAGCCATGGTTGCATTCGGCTTTCGCGCCCCGGTGATCTTGCCTATTCGTTGTTAGAGCGCAAAGGCATGGACCGCGCCGCAGTTGATGCCATCTGGGCTGGCGGGCAAAATACAAGGGTAGACTTGCCCCAAGCCATCCCCGTGCATCTGATTTATGCAACCGCATTTTCCAGCGAAAACGGCATTGAATTCAGAACCGATGTTTATGGCCGCGATCGTAAACTCTATGAAGCCTTGTTTGGCAGACCAACAAGTTAAGAGGTTTTCAAAACGCCACCCGCAGAAAGGGCTACTTTGCTGGATTTGACATGCAGCACAGCGGCTCCCTTGGCGCTGAGAAATGCATCCACCACCGCCTCCACATCATCGCCCAATTGCAGCGTGAAAGCTTCAGCGCCGAATGACTTTGCCCAAGCCGAAAAATCGGGGTTGACCAATTTTGTGCCAGACACGCGCGCTGGAAAATGCCGCTCTTGATGCGAGCGAATAGTGCCATAAATTCCATTATCTGAAATTACGATTTTAGGTGCTGCACCATATGCCATGGCCGTGGCCAGCTCTTGCCCTGTCATTAACACACCACCATCGCCCACAAAACAAATCGCCATGCGCGTTGGCTCAACCAATTGTGCAGCAACGGCAGCCGGAACCCCAAAACCCATGGCACCCACAATGCCGCCCAGTAGTGTATTTTTCGGTGTCATTTTCCAGTGGCGGTGAACCCATGTGGTCATGTTGCCTGCATCCATAGTGATGATGGCATCAGCGGGAGCGAGCTTTTCCAACGCCATAGTGACTGCGCCAAAATCCACGCCGTCATCCGGCAGGGGAGACACGAATTTCTGCGTCTCTTTCGTAACGCCATTCACTTCAGAAACCCAGCGCTCGCGCACCGCGGAAACCACGCGGGCCGACTGCGCCAGTCCGTTGAGCAGAACAATTGGATCAGCCACCAGGCCCACATCCGCGCGAATCACGCGGCCAATGGGTGCGCCATCG
The DNA here is from genome assembly GCA_025359215.1 of Hyphomicrobiales bacterium. Classification (GTDB taxonomy): domain Bacteria; phylum Pseudomonadota; class Alphaproteobacteria; order Rhizobiales; family Aestuariivirgaceae; genus Aestuariivirga. The sequence continues at coordinate 10,364 of JANYHE010000132.1, read as the reverse complement.
GGATAAATGTGAACCAGCGTTTGCGCCGGTTGCGGCGCATGGGGCAGGGTAAAACCCAAGGATGCCACATCGCCCAGCCTTGTGCCCACAGCGATGATCAGATCAGCCCCTGCCAAAATTTTGCGCTGGCTGGCTAAAGTGCCAAAATTCAAATGCCCCGCATAAAGATCAGAGCCATTGTCAAACACATCTTGGTTCTTCCAAGTCACAGCCACAGGCACGCGCTGTGCCGATGCAAACCGCCGTAAAGCTTCAGCACCTGCAGTTCCGCGCAACAGGCCGCCTGCAATCACCAGGGGCCGCTCTGCCCGTGCGATCAGGTCTTGAATGTGGTCAATATCACTTGGAGCGTTGTGAACCTGCGCCAACGGATAAACCAGCATTTCAAGGTCTTCGACATCATCGTGCAGCATGTCCTCAGGCAAAGCCAGCACCACCGGCCCCGGCACGCCTTCAGAAGCGAGCCGAAAGGCACGAGGCATAATCTCGCTGAGCCGCACACCGTGTTGAACTTCATAAACAGCTTTGGCCATGCCGCCAAAAAACTGGCCATAATCCACTTCTTGGAAAACGGCGCGGGTTCGCTCATCGCGGGCCACTTGCCCAATCAGCATAATCAGCGGCACAGCGTCCTGCTCGGCCATATGAACCGCAATTGATCCATTGGTGGCGCCAGGGCCACGGCTCACCACAAACACGCCGGGCTTGCCTGTCAGCTTCGCTTCGGCCACAGCCATAAAACCAGCTCCACCTTCGTGGCGGCAGATGATCACTTCAATACCACTGCCGTAAAGCGCATCAAGCAATGCCAAATAGCTTTCACCCGGCACACAATAAACCCGCTCAATGCCATGGGCTTTGAGACTTTCAACAATAACTTCGGCTGCGCGCATGAAACACCTTTGGATTCAGATTCTTCCAAACTGTTTCATGCCTGCAACTAAAGCGGCTGTCGAGATGCGATTGCTATTGGGAGGCTTGCAAACTGCTCATTGCGGTTTTGGCGGCCGCCACGCCAGCTTTGATCGCGGTTTGATACCATTGTGCAGCTTTAGCAGGATCAGGCTTCAAACCAGTCACGTTTAAAGTTGTAAACACGTGTGGATCATAGGTGCGGCCAACGCCATAAGCGCCATTGGCATCACCCAGATTGTTTGCCTGCAAATAAAGTTGCCTTGCCGAAATAATGTCGCCACCATTCAACAACACATCGCCTTTTGAAATCAGTGCGCTGGCTTCAGGCATAGCATCAGGAATGGGAGCCGCAGCCACTTGGTTTGAACCTGAATTTAATGGCGGAGCGCTCGCAGGCGCAATCGTGGCAGAAAGATCAACGGCGGCCAGTTCTTGTTTGCCTTCTGCAGGCTGCGTCTCGGCCAACAAGGGTTGATCCACCTTCACATTCATGGCCTTGATGGGGGCGGCAAGTTCCCCAGTCTTTTCCTCAATGGCGGCAACTTCCATATTGAATTGGTTGCTATCAAGCTGCGGCACAACCAGCTTTACGCCTGCAATGTCTGAAGGCTGCACCAACCAATTGCCTTTGGTAATTTCTTTTCCCGCTGTCAGATAAGCATCACTAGGCAGGCCCATGATTTTTAACGCCACAGGGTCAGCGCCATCAGCGGCTTGAGCGGTGAGCATCAGCGGGATCATGCTGTTCAAAGTGCCGCGCACATCATTCACATCGAGTGAAGCTGTTTGCACGGTCTTTTTTTGTATCACCGTCACATTGGCATCAGGCACAGCCTTAACATCTTGCGGCAATAGAGTTGCAACCACAGTTTGGGCGCTTGCGCTGGCGGAAGAAAGCAGAGTTGAAAGCCTGTCCTTATTGGCAAAACCAAAGCCAGCACCGCCACCAACAACAATGGCGATCATTCCATAGCCAATAATTTTAAACCATGGCACAGCACTGCGCGCTGGAACTTCTTCCTTTGGTCGGGCGCGTTGTTCTTTTTCATAAAGTCTTCGACGCCCATGAATATCACTCATCGGCAATGTTGGCCTGCGTGGCACCGTGGTAGAGGCGGGAGGAACATCAAACAGCCTTTGACCCTGAGAAAATCTTTCGTCGAGTTTGCGCTTATAATCAGCATAAGCTTCAGGCCCCGGTGTTTCGATAGCAAGGCGGGATTCAGGACGCGAAGTTCTGTAATGTTCGGCCAAATCTTCATCTGTTGAAGGCACAATTTCACGCGTGAACCATGATGGCGTTTTCTGAGCATCATCGATGGCTGTATCGTCTGCGGAATTCAATTCTGGATCGATAATTTTCGTTGCGCGGCTTTGAAAATGGGTCAAGGCTTGCCTCCTGTCGGTGTGATGTTTGGTTGTGATGGGGTTTGACTTAAAAGCTTTTGCACTGATGAATGACGTGTCCAACCACTCACATCATTTTCAAACTGTTGTGCAATTTCGTCGTTGGGAATTTTGAGAAGTTGGCTTTCAAATTTCTGCAGCGTGGCGTAGTGCGGCGAATTCGGCGGCCAATCGAAAACAGCCAGCACCAACGAAGTCGCCACTGTGTCAAGCTTTTTGCCATTCACCGTCAGTGTTATGGCGCGATAAGTCTCGGCAAGTTGTGGCGCTAAGGGAACCGACAACACGTGAAAGCGCTCGTCTTTAAGAGCAAATTTTCCAACATCTGCACCCAGCACTAAGGCAGCATCAGCCTTGCCGCTGATTAAAGCATCAATCGCTGATTCACCTTGCAATGGCACACGCAAAAATGGAATTTCCAGTGAACCAAAAAGCAGTTCACCTGTGGCAAAGCCCGCACTTTGTGCTGGTCCCGTTGCAATGCGCTTGCCAGCTAGAGCTGTCACATTATCAATGCCGTGCCGTGCAATTAACACAACGGGAAGGGGTGCTATGGCTGTAATGTAAGCCAGTTTTCCTGCTGTCAGATTTTGCATATTGGAATAGGTTAAGCTGTCGGCTGCAACCAAAGCCGCATCAACAGATTGCAGTTGTGAAAGATCTTGCAAGGCCTGCACACCGCCGGTGCCAACAATCGGCAGCACACGCAAATGATCCTCATTGTCGAGCGCTTTAGCAAGGGTCGTGGCCTGCTGAAGCCATTCAGGCTCCCCCACCAAAAGTCCAACTACTCTAGTATTGTTTTGCTCAGCAAAAGCTGATCCCACGCCGGACAAGAAAGCCAATAGCCCGAGAGCGGGCAAGAGCGTTCTCATGCCTGTTCCACTTCTTCAAATTGTGCGCCATCCCACCATTGCGAGCAGAAAAACTTGTGTCTGTTCGGCAACGTGCAAGTGTTTTCAGCGCTGATTGTGGCGATCAGGGGGCAGTAAAAAGGTTATCTCTTGGCAAGCGGAATGTAGGGCCGAAGCTCTGGCCCATCATACAATGTAAGGGGACGGATTAAGATATTGTTTTGCAACTGTTCTATGCATTGAACGGTCCATCCCGGCACCCGGCCCACTGCAAAAATGGGGACAAATAAATCTTGTGGAATGCCATTCAGATAATAAATCACGCCCGAATAGAAATCGACATTCACATTCACACCAAACCGTGAATAGGGTTTCATCGCCTCCACAACGGCTTGCAAAATTGCAAACCATTTGGGCTCGCCCATTTCAAGCGAAAGTTTTTCAACACCATCGCGCATGTGCCGCGCGCGCGGATCCTCGGTGCGATAAACGCGGTGCCCAAAACCTGTCACCGCCTCACCAGCGGCCCGCTTTGCTTTCACATAAGCGGCTGCATTTTCGGGTTCACCAATCTCTTGCGCCATGCGCATCACATCTTCTGCGGCACCACCATGAGCAGGGCCAGCAAGGGCGGCAATGGCAGCCGTCATCGCACCATGCAGCGGCGCTTCCGTTCCAATCACCACACGCGCTGTGAAAGACGAGGCATTGCTGCCATGCTCGGCGTGAAGAATAAGATCACGGTCCATCAATTGCGCCGCATCCGGCGATGGCTTGCTCCCCGTGATCAACCACAAGAAGTGAGCAGCATGTGAAAGAGATAGATCAGCAACTGGCGCAGAGCGACCATTGCGGATGGCTTGATGCGTGCCAACTATCATTGGTATTTGTGAGGCCAGACGAATGCCCTTGGCCCGCGTGGCGTCAACGGAATTATTATATGCGTCTGGATCAAATGCCGCCAACGCCGAAACACAGGTGCGCATCACATCCATGGGATGTGCAGATTTCAGCGTTGTGATGATAGACACAATTTCTGGGGGCAGGCGGCGTGCCGATTTTAAACCAGTATCAAATTCTTCCAGTTGCGAAACCGTGGGCAATTCGCCATGAAGCAACAGATAAGCAGTTTCTTCAAATGTCGAGTGTTCTGCCAGATCATGAATAGAATAGCCCCGGTAGCGCAGTTCGCCCGCTTTGCCATCGATAAAAGTCGATGACGAACGTTCAAAATAGACACCTTTTAATCCACGGTGGATTTCAATCTTTTCTTCTGCTGACATGGGCCAAACCTTAGGTGAAATATGACCAATGTGATCGACGACGCCAAAGCGAAAATCAAGGGCCAAGGCTTGAAACTGGTGATGCCAGAGGGCGACGATCCGCGCATTGTAAAAGCGGCACGATTACTGAAGCAAGAAAAACTTGCTGAGCCAATATTGTTCACAAGCGCTCCAGAACCAACATCGTCGGCGATCTCCATGTTGCGCGCTCGGCGTGAAAAACTAACTGATGCAACCGCCACAAAACTTTTGCAAAAGCCGCTTTATGCAGCGGGTGCACTAGTTGCAACAGGTGCAGCCCATGCGATGGTGGCGGGCGTGGGAAATCCCACGGCGCGGGTGATCGAAGCCGCACTGATGACAATTGGTCTGGCCGAAAATATCAACACGCCTTCGAGTTTCTTTTTGATGCAGTGGCCTGATAGATGCCTTTTGTTTTCAGATTGCGCCGTCAACATTCAACCTAGTGCTCAACAACTGGCCGACATAGCATTGGCCGCCGCTGTCAGTGCACAGAAAATTTTAGGCGAAGCGCGTGTGGCGCTGTTGTCTTTTTCGACAAAGGGAAGTGGCAAACATGCAGATGCTGACAAAGTGATTGAAGCGTTGCGTATTGTTCAGAGCAAGTCGCCCCACTTGATAATTGATGGTGAGTTGCAAGGCGACGCCGCACTTTCACAAGCCGTGGCATCGCGGAAGATTAATGGCCTGGGCCTCGTTGCAGGTTGCGCCAATGTGCTAATTTTCCCTGATCTCGACGCTGGCAACATCGCCTATAAACTGCTGCAATATTTGGGCGGAGCACAGGCCATTGGCCCCGTGCTGCAAGGTTTTGCAAAACCAGTTTCAGATTTGTCACGCGGAGCAACAGTTGAAGATATTGTTGATACCGCTGCCTTGCTGCTTTCGATGGTGTAGCTATTTCAATTCAATTTCAATGAATGCATATTCACCGTCAGATGCATTGATCACGTCATGTTCCACACCTTCGCTGCGAAAATAGGGAACACCTTTTTTCATCTCGGCAATTGAAGAACCATTGGATGTTTCCAATTTCAATTTTCCATCCATCAGCGGCACAACTACATAATCATGCCCATGCCTGTGCCAGCCAGTGTTTTCACCTGGCTTTAGAAATCGATATTCCGTAACAATGACTTTTTCGTTTTCAATAAACACAGTCGCTTTTGCAGTTCCAATCATCACATTTCTCCCATTGTAAAATCTACGGACTGTTATAATATAACATATATGACTCACAACCATGCCAAATGCACGACCAGCCTTATCGCAAGAGCAGAACAAATTTGCGCCGCGCGCCTGACCAAGCAACGCAAAGACGTTCTCACCTGCGTTGCCGAAAGCCATGTGGCGGTGGGCGCTTATGATGTGATTGAACGCATGGCCGTCCACGGCCCACGCCCAGCACCCATCACGGTTTACCGCGCACTTGACTTTCTGTTGGAGCATAATCTGGTTCATAAAATTGAAAGTCGCAATGCCTTTGTGGCTTGCGCCTGTGATCATAAAAATGCGCAGCCCGCGCTATTGATTTGCGATGCGTGCGGCAATGTTGATGAAATTATGCAGCCCGCAAACGTTGAATTGCAAAATGCCGCCAAGGCGCATGGCTTTAAAATCAATCGCGCCGTGATCGAAATCTCTGGCACCTGTAACAGTTGTGCCCATGTTTGAACTGATCAAGCCGCTCATCACGACGCACAAACTTGGCCTCACTATTGGCAATCGAAAGCTTCTCGATGACGTGAGCATGACAGTGCGTGAGCATGAGATTGTCACCATCATTGGCCCCAATGGTGCGGGCAAATCCACTTTGGTGAAGGTGATGCTCGGTCTTGTACCGCAAACCAGCGGCACCATTCAGCGCCGCGAAAATTTGCGCGTAGGTTATGTGCCGCAGCGTTTCCCTGTGGCCAGCAATGTTCCATTGTCAGTGCGCAGGCTGCTAACGCTCACCATAAAGTCAGCTGATAATGAAATCATGCAGGCGCTATCAGAAACAGGCATCGAGCATTTGGTCAATGCCCGCGTGGCAGAGCTTTCAGGCGGCGAATTGCAACGCGCCTTGCTGGCTCGCGCACTACTCCGGCAGCCTGAATTGTTGGTGCTGGATGAACCCGTGCAAGCTGTCGATTTTAATGGCGAACTCAAGCTCTACGAACTCATCTCCACCATCCGAAAGAGGAGGGGTTGCGGCATTCTCATGGTAAGCCATGATCTGCATATGGTGATGGCGGAAAGTGACCGCGTTATTTGTTTGAATGGCCATGTGTGCTGCGAGGGCAGGCCCGCTGCTGTGCAAAAGGATCCAGAATTTTTAAAACTCTTTGGCCCCTCCGCCGCCAAAATGATTGCCGCCTATACGCACCACCATGATCATGACCATGAAAGCCATGGGCATTGATATGAGCATCCTCACTGAATCCTTCTTCATCCGCGCACTGCTTGCAGGCCTTGGCATTGCACTGGTCGCTGGTCCTATCGGATGCTTCATCGTGTGGCGGCGCATGGCTTATTTTGGCGAAACTTTGGCCCATGCGGGGCTGCTGGGCGTTGGTTTTGGTTTGCTTTTTAATATTAATATCACGCTGGGCGCCGTGGTCTCGGCTGTGCTGCTGGCGTTGCTATTGCTCGCGCTAAAACGCCAGCGTGAAATTGCAGTTGACACTTTATTGGGCATTCTTTCGCACACGGCACTGGCGCTTGGTCTAATCACAGTGGGTTTGGTGACGGGGGCCGTCACGGGCCATCTCGATATTTTATTTGGCGATGTGCTCACAGTGTCGCGCAATGATGTGATCACTGTGTGGGTTGGTGCGGCCCTTGTGTTGGCCGTTATCATTTATCTGTGGCGAGATCTTATCGCCATTTCTGTACATGAAGATTTAGCCCGCGCTGAAGGTGTGAATGTGCCGTGGGTGGAACTGGCCTTCATGCTCACCATGGCCGCCATGACAGCTTTCGCCATGAAAATTGTGGGGCTACTGCTTATCACGGCTCTCACAGTGATTCCCGCCGCAGCCGCACGCCGCGTTTCATCGACACCAGAAGCCATGGCATTGTGGTCCAGCTTGTTCGCGGGCATCGCGGTGATTGCGGGCCTCATCATGTCGGCCCTGTGGGGCACCATCGCTGGCCCGTCTGTTGTTTTATCAGCCAGCCTCATCTTCGTCTTGACCTTGGCCACGCGCCAGCGCAGTTAGAGAAAAATCATGACCTATTCAGCAATCACCGCAAGACGAAATTCACAAGGCGTAATGGTTGGCCACATCAAGGTTGGCGGGTTTGCCCCCATTGTTGTGCAATCGATGACCAATACGGATACGGCCGATATTGAGGGCACCGCACGCCAATGTGCAGAACTTGCCCACGCTGGATCAGAACTGGTGCGCATCACCGTGGACCGCGAAGAATCCGCCGCCGCCGTGGCAGCCATCCGCGCCAAATTAGACCAGATGAATGTGAATGTGCCGCTGGTGGGTGATTTTCATTACAACGGCCACATGCTGCTCACAGCATATCCTGATTGTGCGGAAGCCTTGGCCAAATATCGCATCAACCCCGGCAATGTGGGCTTCAAAGAAAAGAAAGATCGAAACTTCGCCACCATGATTGAAGTGGCCATCAAGCATAACAAGCCCGTGCGCATTGGCGTGAACTGGGGCTCGCTTGATCAAGCCATGTTGGCTGCAATGATGGATGACAATGCCAAGCTGGCAAACCCATTGCCCGCCCGCGCTGTGATGCATGAGGCTATTGTGCAATCGGGCATTCAATCGGCTCTCTATGCTGAAGAGTTAGGATTGTCCCGCGATAAAATAATCATCTCGGCCAAGTGTTCCGAAGTGCAAGATTTAATCGCAGTCTATCGCCTGCTGGCCGCACGATCAGACCATGCACTGCATCTGGGCCTCACTGAAGCTGGCATGGGCTCAAAAGGCATCGTTGCATCAACGGCTGCCCTTTCAGTGTTGTTGCAAGAGGGCATTGGCGACACCATCCGCATTTCACTCACGCCCGAGCCCGGCGGCGACCGCACAAAAGAAGTTATTGTTGCGCAAGAAATTCTGCAAACGATGGGCTTGCGCGCTTTCGCCCCCATGGTGATTGCTTGCCCCGGTTGCGGCCGCACAACTTCGACGGTATTTCAAGAACTTGCACAAGATATTCAAACCTATGTGCGAACCAGAATGCCGGAATGGCGTGAAAATTATCCAGGCTTTGAAAACCTCTCGCTTGCTGTGATGGGCTGCATCGTAAATGGCCCCGGCGAATCGAAACATGCCGATATTGGCATTTCATTGCCGGGCACCGGAGAGCAACCCACAGCACCGGTTTATATCGATGGCAAAAAAGTAAAAACTTTACGCGGTCAAAATATCTCCGGCCAATTCCAAACCATTGTTGAAGATTATGTCAAACAACGCTGGGGATGAGCCGCCAAATTTTCCCATGCGTGTGAATGAATTTCTGGCTCACGCTGATCAGTTTCTGCAGCGTGGTGATATCGTTTTATCGCGCAGCAGAACATTTTACAGTTGGTTGATACGGCTCACAACTAACAGTCCCTTCAGCCATTGTGCTTTAGTGTTTTTGGTGCCGAAACCCGCCGAGCATTTTCACAATACGTTTCTCATACAGAGCGTAAAAAATGGCGTGGGTCTCGCCAGCTTGCGGTCTTATGTTTTCAATAGATCTGAACACAATCAAATGGCCATCAAACGCTTCAATCAACCTTGGGCTGATGATGAGTTTCAAAAGCAAGTGGGCGGCATCATGTTGGACTATGTGAATGCCGGATATGATTTCAACCGCGCATTGAAAATTGGGTTGACTGTTTTATTCAGCGCCACGTTAAGTTGGTTTAAGGTTTTTGGCAGTTCCAGTTCCACAATGAGCAACGCCGTAAAACGCACCAAGCGCCGCAGCCGCAATTGGATTCCACCACAATTTATTTGTGGCGGCTTTGTGCAATATGGTTTTTTGCAAGCCCAAGAGCGCCGCGGCGGAAACCCTCAAGATGTTATTTTTCGCGAAGGGTTAAATGAGTATGACCGCAACGAATTATTGGCGGTGACGCCAGAAGATATAGCCCAGTCTGCAAAACTAGAATGGGCCTATGTCATTCGAAAGGGCTGGGTGCATGAGGTTAAGACCTATGCACAAGCCCGCAAATTCATTTCTGGCGATTGACCATGAACCGCGCCGCTTCTCGCAAAGTGTCGGCACCCGCTCCATATGGCTCTAAAGCGGCGATTGCTTCTCCCACTAATTTTTGGGCTTCGGCTTTTGCGCCATCCAAACCTAGCAAATCAACAAATGTTGCCTTGCCCTTGCCCTTATCTTTCTGCGTTGCCTTGCCCATAGCCTCTGGTGTGGCCTCCACATCCAACACATCATCAGCAATTTGAAATGCCAACCCCACCGCATGCGAATAGCGGAGCAGGGCTATTGTATCAGCCCCGGCCATCAGGGGGCCCGCTGAACAAGCAAAATCAAATAAAGCGCCTGTCTTCATCCGTTGCATATTTGATATTTCGGCAATTGAATTAAAGCCCAAAGCCTCGGCTTCAATATCCAGCATTTGCCCACCCACCATGCCGGCGGGGCCAGCGGCTTTGGCCAGTGCCGTAACAATTTCTGGGCCAGCATCAGCGGCGATTTCAAATGCGAAAGTTAAAAGCCCGTCCCCTGCCAAAATGGCGGTGGCCTCATCGAATTGAATATGTGTCGTGGGCTTTCCCCGGCGCAGCGCGTCATTGTCCATGGCGGGCAAATCATCATGCACCAATGAATAGCAGTGAACACACTCCAACGCCGCAGCAACCGCCAAAGCCTTTTTGAATTCAACGTCATGCAACCTTGCTGATTCCAAAACAAAGAA
>JANYHE010000116.1 GCA_025359215.1 Hyphomicrobiales bacterium | reverse complement strand
GGTTGTAATACAAAGTTCATTTTGGTTCAAGTTGCAGAGATGATTGACCAAGCTTCACCAGCACAGGAAGCTGGTTTCGATACAATCGCAGAAATATCCAAAGAACGCATCCGCCGCGCGGGCATGAAAATTCTTGGGGGGGAATGTCACCCCGATTGGAACAAGGATGTGGGGTTTCGGGTGTTGAAGATTGACACCTCTAACATGCGCGATGTGTATTATGCGCCAGAGGCCCTTCAACAAGAAGATTTGCTGGGGGCGGTGGACAATATCAAGCCTGATCGCACCCCAGAGGATTTGTTGTTTCAGGTGTTGGTGGATTGGGGCGTGGATTTAACTTTGCCCATCACCCGCCAGACCCTGTTGGGCAAAACCGTTTTCTTTGTCGATGAAAATGCGTTGGTGGCCTGTTTTGACCAAGGCATCAGCGAAGAACTGGTGACCACCCTCACCAAGCACAAACCTTTACGCGCCGTGTTCCGCGACACGGGGCTTGCGCGTGACGACACCAAAATCAACATCAAACAAATCTTCCGCCAACTCTCCCCCGGCACCGATGTGAAGTCTATCTGACGCCATGGAACAGGCTGAACTTAAACCGTTGCTGCACAAACTCATCGCTGAATGGGAGAGCGAAGTTGTGGAGTTCAAAGAGGCGAATGACAACTATCCGACGAGTGATATCGGAAAGTATTTTTCTGCGCTTGCGAACGAGGCAAACTTGCGCGGCAAAGAACAAGGTTGGTTGATCTTCGGCGTTCGCAACAATGATCGCGCAGTCACTGGAACAGACTACCGGATGGAGTTTGAAAGGCTCCAGAGTCTCAAACAACAAATCTCACAGAGCACCCAACCGAACACAACATTCCGCGACATCCATGTTTTGGATCATGATGGTGCTCGCGTTTTGCTTCTTGAGGTGCCTGCTGCACCACGCGGCATCCCCATTTCCTGGAATGGTGCTTGGTTTGGTCGGTCTGGTGAAAGCATTAATCCGCTGCAGCTGAATAAGCTGGAAACAATACGGGCACAATCGGTGGCATCTGGGGACTGGACGGCTCAATTTGTTGACGGTGCATCTATTGCAGACCTCGATTCGGAAGCTGTCTCGCGTGCCAGACAAGAATTTGCCAGAAGGCACGCCAACCGGATTCCATCGGAAGACATTTCATCGTGGCCTTTGGAAACCTTTCTGGAGCGAGCCAAAATGACGCGAGATGGCAAGATCACAAGGACTGCCATTTTACTGCTTGGCAGAGCGACTTCGGCCCACCTCCTCAATCCTCATCCTGCAGAACTTGTGTGGAAGTTAGAAGGGCAAGAACAAGCAAACGAAGTTTTCCGAACGCCTTTCTTTTTGACGACGAGCCAAATTTATAACCGTATTCGAAACGTGCAAATCAGGCTTCTTCCGGAGAACGAGTTGATTGCCCACGAAGTTTCAAAATATGATCAGAAAGTCATTTTAGAGGCTCTGCACAATTGTGTTGCCCATCAAGACTATGCGCGGAATGCCCGTATTGTTGTTACGGAACTTCCAGACAGGGTATTGTTTGAGAATGCAGGTGGTTTCTTCGTTGGTAGTCCATATGAATATTTGGTTCACCACAAAACACCTTTGGAATATCGCAACACGTTTCTGGTTCAAGCCATGGCTGAACTCGGCATGATTGATCGGATGGGTTATGGTATCCGTCAGATGCATGAAGCTCAACGCAAGCGGTTTTTCCCGATGCCTGAATACGCGCTGGGTGAGAAGACTGTTCAGATGACAGTCTATGGGCGCGTAATCGATCTGGCATATTCCAGACTTCTTATGAAGAATACAAGTCTCCCGATTGTAGACGTGCTTGCGCTTGACCGTGTGCAAAAGGGACTTGAGGTCTCCCCAGATGCTGTAAAGCGGCTGAAGCGCTCTAGTCTAATTGAGGGCCGCAAACCTAACTACCGGGTATCTGCGGCAGTGGCTGATGCTACTGCATCACGGGCCGACTACATTCGCAATCGTCCTTTTCACGACGATTTTTATGCAGAAAAGATTATCGAGTTTTTGTCCACTTATGGGACCGCAAGCCGTCAAGACATCGACAATTTGCTGTTGACCCTATTGCATACAACATTGACCGATGGCCAAAAGCTGCAGAAGATTTCAAATTTGCTGAGTAATTTGCGGCGGGCGGGCAGGATTGTGAACGCTGGTCCTCGCAAGACCCCTTTGTGGAGGCTCGCCTGATGAATTGCAGGATAAATTGGTCGTTTTGCAGGATAAATTTGTTCAATTATTTATCAACTATTTGTTTTTGTTTGGTTATTTATCTTGCAACCAATAAAATAATTTTTCAGTTGCAGAATAAATGGACCTTCACATGAAATTCAAATTCAAGGTTCAGCCTTATCAAACCAACGCTATGGATAGTGTGGTGGATTGTTTTGTGGGGCAGCCTCATGCGTCTGGTATTTCATACCGGATTGACCCTGGCTCCGTTGCGCAAACATCATCGCAGGATGAAGGTTTCAAAAATGCGGATTTGCAGATCACTGATGCTGCGGTTCTGGCCAATATCAAACTTGTCCAGCAGCGGCAGAACTTAACTTTGTCAGCCACGCTGGCAGGCACTGCCGCCTGCAAGATCAACCTTGATGTGGAAATGGAAACGGGTACTGGCAAAACCTATTGCTACACCAAAACCATTTTCGAGATGAACCGCCGCTATGGCTGGTCCAAATTTATCATCATGGTGCCCAGCATTGCCATTCGTGAAGGTGTTCACAAGTCACTGGAAATAACCGCCGAACATTTTGTTGAGACTTATGGCAAGCGTGTGCGCTTCTTCATTTACAATTCCAAGAGCTTGCATGAGCTGGAAAGTTTTTCATCTGACTCTGGCATCAATGTGATGATCATCAACATTCAAGCCTTTGCCGCTCGCGGCGCTGACAACCGCCGCATTTATGAAGAGCTGGATGATTTTCAATCGCGCCGCCCCATTGATGTGATTGCTTCCAACCGTCCCATTCTCATTCTCGATGAGCCGCAAAAAATGGAAGGCCGCGCCACCACCGAAGCCTTGCCCAAGTTCAAGCCGCTGATGACGCTGCGCTATTCTGCCACCCACAAATCCGAGCATAACAAGATCCACAGGCTTGATGCATTGGATGCCTATAACCAAAAGCTAGTGAAGAAAATTGCAGTGCGCGGCATCCAGGTGCGTGGGCTTTCCGGCACCAATTCCTATCTCTATCTTGAAGGCATCGACATTTCCAAAAGAGCCCCGGTAGCGCGTATTGAAATGGAGACCAAACTCAAGTCAGGCGAGATCAAGCGCGAATTGCGCCGCTTGGAATTTGGCAAGGATTTGAAAGCTGAGTCCAACGGGCTTGAACAATATGATGGCTTTGTGATTGCGCAAATCGATTACACGCAAAACACGGTGGAGTTCACCAATGGCATTGTTCTGAATGCGGGCGAAGCTATTGGCGATGTGTCGGAACGCGACATGCGCCGCATTCAAATCCGCGAAACCATCAAGGCGCATCTCGACAAGGAAAGACAGCTTTTCGGCCAAGGCATTAAA
>JANYHE010000110.1 GCA_025359215.1 Hyphomicrobiales bacterium | reverse complement strand
CTCGACATGACTAGAACGTTGCTTGCAGCGATTGCGGCTCAAACGCGCTCTAGTGCGATTGCAATTCCTTGGCCAACGCCGATGCACATCGTTGCCAACGCGTGCTGTACTTTCCTGTTGCGGAGTTCCAAAGCAGCCGATCCTATGATGCGGGCACCCGACATGCCGAGTGGATGCCCAAGAGCAATGGCCCCGCCATTAGGATTCACGTGATCTGCATCTTCTGGAATGCCAAGCTGGCGCAGCACGGCAATAGCTTGGGAGGCGAAGGCTTCGTTCAGTTCAATAATGTCAAATTGCGCTGGCTTGATTGAAAGTCTTTTACAAAGTTTTTCCGTTGCTGGTGCAGGCCCGATGCCCATGATGCGTGGAGGAACGCCCGCAGACGCACCGCCGACAATGCGCGCGATAGGTGTCAGGCCATGTTTACGTGTGGCAGCTTCAGAAGCGATGATCAGTGCTGCGGCGCCATCATTCACACCGGATGCATTTCCTGCTGTGACAGTGCCGTCTTTGCGGAATGGTGTCGAAAGTTTTGCTAAAGCTTCAAGTGTTGTCGCGCGTGGATGTTCGTCTTTTACAACGACGATAGGATCCCCTTTTCTTTGTGGAATGGAGACAGGCACAATTTCTTCCGCCAACCTGCCGTTGGACTGCGCCAAGGCCGCTTTCTGTTGAGAACGAAACGCAAATGCATCCTGATCAACACGGCTAATATTGAAATCGCTGGCGACATTTTCACCGGTCTCGGGCATGGACTCCACGCCGTACTGCAACTTCATCACTGGATTTACGAAGCGCCATCCAATGGTCGTATCGTGAATTTCCGCAGCACGGGAAAATGCTTCGGTTGCTTTCGGCATTACGAAAGGTGCACGAGACATGGATTCAACTCCTCCCGCGATGATGAGGTCTGTCTCACCAGCTTTGATGGCGCGCGCCGCGATAATAATGGCATCCATCCCCGAACCACACAGGCGATTGACGGTGGTTCCGGCAATTGTATGCGGCAAACCCGACAACAAAAGTGACATGCGTGCGACATTGCGGTTGTCTTCGCCTGCCTGATTGGCGCAGCCAAAGATCACTTCGTCGACTGCATTCCAGTCCAGTGCAGGTTGTCGCTGCATCAATGCCCTCAGGGGAATTGCTCCCAAATCATCAGCACGGATGGAGGATAGAGCTCCACCAAATCGACCTATCGGGGTTCGTACATAGTCACAAATAAAAGCGTCCATAATTTCAGTTGCACTCCCCACTCTTTCGTCCGTCGTACAATGTGGCACCTGTCAGTGCCGCAATTGCAGTCAGATCGAGACCAGGAATGAGTTCAACCAGAGAAAACCCTTGCGGTGTAACGTCGATCACGGCCAGATCCGTATAGATACGCGACACACAAGATTTGCCTGTAAGCGGATAAGTGCAGACATCAACCAGTTTGTGTTGCCCCTCTTTAGTGACATGCTCCATCATGATCCAAGTCTGCTTAGCGCCAATGGCAAGATCCATAGCACCGCCCACGGCGGGAATGGCGTCTGCTGCCCCGGTATGCCAATTTGCAAGATCGCCGTTTTGGGACACTTGAAACGCACCCAGCACGCAAATGTCGAGGTGTCCTCCACGCATCATTCCGAAGGAATCTGCGTGATGAAAAAATGCGGCACCCGGAAGCGTTGTGACTGCCTGCTTTCCTGCGTTGATGAGGTCCCAGTCTTCCTCACCCTTGGTTGGCGCTGGCCCCATGCCAAGCAAACCGTTTTCTGTGTGGAGGATCACTTCGCGTTCAGGTGACAAGGCATTGGCAACCAACGTCGGTAGTCCGATGCCGAGATTGACATAAGCACCACTTGGGATGTCTTTGGCGACCCGCGCGGCAATCTGTTCACGTGTCAGTCGTTGCATCGTTTTGCCTCACGCCGCTTTGGCTAGTGATTGAATTGCCTCGACGACGCGCTGTACATAAATGCCCGGTGTGACGACACTCTCAGGGTCGAGACCACCCAATTCGACAACTGTGTCAACTTCCACAATCGTGGTTTTGGCTGCTGCAGCCATCACGGGTCCGAAATTACGCGCGGTTTTTCTGTACACTAGGTTCCCCCAGCGATCCGCCTTATGGGCTTTGATCAGTGCAACGTCGCCATGAATGGGATACTCTAGGACGTAGTTCCGTCCACCAATCTCACGCGTCTCGCGGTTTCCTGCCAGCATTGTACCATATCCCGTGGGACAAAAAAATGCACCGATGCCCGCACCCGCAGCTCGCATTCGCTCAGCGAGGTTACCTTGCGGCACGACCTCCAACTCGATTTCTCCTGCCCGGTACAGGCCATCAAACACCCAAGAGTCGGTCTGGCGGGGAAATGAACAAATAATCTTTCGCACGCGTTTAGCCTTGAGCAGAGCAGCAAGGCCAGTATCGCCATTGCCCGCGTTGTTCGACACAATCGTCAAGTCCTTGGCACCTTGGTCAATCAAGGCGTCGATCAGATGAAACGGCATTCCTGCTGTTCCAAAGCCGCCCACGAGAATGGTCGCGCCATCTTTCACATCTTTGATCGCCTCAGCGATGGAGTGGCAAATTTTGTCGATCATGGTCGTTTCTTATGTTGCGGGAATCCAAGAGACCTATTTCAGATGTCGAACTTGATGCCCTGTGCCAGTGGCAACTTGCGGGAATAGTTCACGGTGTTGGTCTGGCGACGCATATAGGCTCTCCAAGCATCGGAGCCACTCTCGCGACCACCGCCTGTATCTTTTTCGCCACCAAATGCACCACCAATTTCGGCGCCCGAAGGCCCGATGTTGACATTGGCGATGCCGCAATCCGATCCAGCTGCTGACAGAAAGAATTCCGTCTCGCGAACGTCAGTTGAGAAAATGCAAGACGACAGGCCTTGCGGCACTTCATTCTGCAATGTGATCGCTTCTTCGAGGTCACGATATTTCACGACATAGAGAATGGGTGCAAAGGTTTCATGATGCATAATGGCCGTTTGCCGCGGCATCTCCACGATTGCGGGATGCACATAGGCGGCATTGGGGAATTTATCTTTCAGTGCCTGGCCACCACCATGCACCTTGCCGCCTTCAACCTTGGCTTTTTCAAGTGCCTTTTCCATCGCAATCATGGCAGCAACGTCGATCAATGGGCCAATCATTGTGTCTGCGGCCAGCGGATCACCAATTGGCAATCCTTGGTAGGACTTGACCAAACGAGGAATCAACTGATCATAAATTGTTTCGTGAACGATCAAACGGCGAAGTGTCGTACAGCGCTGTCCGGCCGTTCCGACAGCGGAGAAGACAATTGCCCGGAGTGCCATGTCAAGGTCAGCTGAAGGGGCAACGATCATTGCGTTGTTTCCACCCAACTCCAGAATGGTTTTGCCGAGGCGTTTGGACATATCACCGGCAACCGACTTGCCCATGGGCACAGAGCCTGTTGCGGAAATGAGCGCCACATCCTTCGAGGCTGAAAGGGCTTGTCCTAATTCACGTCCACCGATTAGCGTTTGGATCAGACCCTGCGGTGCATCACTGCCAAACCGTGCCATCGCCCGGTCACATATGTTTTGAACTGCAATTTGGGAAAGCGGTGTTTTTTCCGATGGCTTTGCGATGACAGGATTCCCGCAGACCAGCGCCAAGGCAGCATTCCAGCACCAGGGTGCAACGGGAAAGTTAAAGGCTGTCACAACACCACAAGTGCCGATGGGATGCCACGTTTCGCGCATGGAGTGCCCGGGCCGCTCAGACGCAATTGTCAAACCATACAGTTGGCGGGACAGTCCAACCGCAAAGTCGCAGATGTCGATCATCTCCTGCACTTCACCCAAGCCTTCCTGAAGAATCTTGCCACATTCAAGAGTAACGAGGCGGCCAAGATTTTCCTTCTCTGCGCGAAGTTCTTCGCCAAGAATTCGCACAAGTTCTCCACGCCTTGGGGCTGGAACAAGCCGCCAACTCAAGAATGCGTTTCTGGCATTTTCTATCATCAGTGTTGCATCTGCTGCAGTGTGTTCTTTGAGGACAGCGAGTTGCGTTCCATCAATTGGTGTTTTCACAACCAGAGTTCCGCCGTCGCTTTTGGCAATTCCGCAGGCCGATAGAATTTCCTGATACTTCATCGACAATACCTTCTTAATTTTTTAACATCATTGGTTTGATTTTGCGGAGCCCGCTAAGGACGGTGTCGCAAAGATGGTCAATTTCGCTTTGCCCCATGGGCGTTGAAAGCAGACCTGCGCCGGTCTCGACCATGAGCAGGCCATTTCCGAATGCATGATCCAGTAGCGCAGACAAACATTTTTGTTCCTCCGGCCCAATGAAAGCCTCGCGATAATTGTTTGGGGCCTTTTCCTTAAGATGGATGCGGAACATTGAACCGCGGCCTGTTACACATGCGGGGACTTCGGCAATCTTGATCGCTTCAGCGATTCCAAAACGTGCTTTATCGGCTAAGGCGTTAAGTTTGGCGCAGGCTGCTTGATCAAAAAGGTTCATCGCGATCGATCCTGCGGTCAGTGTAATTGGGTTGGCGCTGAATGTGCCATAAAGTGGAAAAGGCGCAGGCCCGTTGAGAGGGTTCATCATGTCCATTACTTCGGCTCTCCCGGCAATGGCGCCGACGGGAAATCCGCCACCGATCATCTTGCCGAGGGCTGTCAGGTCTGTCTTGATGCCATAAGAATTTTGCGCACCAGAAAAATCAGTGCGGAATGTGATCACCTCATCAATGATCAACAAGGCTCCATTGTCAGTCGACCATTTCCGCAAGGCCGCAACATAACTTTGCTCCGCGGGGATAACGCCAATGCGGTGAGGGAGAAGATCAACCAGAATCCCCGCGATATCGTCTTTATGCTCGTTTAGAATGGCGATGGCCGTTTCAGGGTCATTAAAAGGAATGACAACCACGTCGTTCAAGACGGACTGTGGCGTACCTCGCGAGACCGGTACACTGGCTGGGCCTTTCAGATTTCCCCAGTTTGCCGGTGATGCCGTTTGACTGACTTCTGCAAAATCATAAAGCCCGTGATAGGCTCCTTCAACCTTGGCAATCTTGGGACGCCGTGTAAATGCGCGCGCCGCCTTGATGCAATTCATCACGGCTTCGGTGCCGGAATTGACGAAGCGGATCATATCGAAGTTCGGCGAACGGTTTACCAACTGCTCGGCATATTGAACTTCGATCTCGGTGCCGACTGTAAAAGCTGTGCCCAGTGCCATCTGCGTTTGGACGCTGGCAAGAATTGCTGGGTGGGCATGGCCGTGAATCAGTGATGCCACATTGTTGGCAAAATCGATGCGCCTCACACCCTCAATGTCTGTGACATAGCAGCCTTCACCTTTTGCCGCATATATCGGGTGAGGTTTACGCAGAATTGTATTACGGCTGCAACCGCCAGGCATGACGCGTTTGGCACGCTCATAAAGTGCTGCACTTTTTTCGAACTGCGTCATTTCAGGCAGAGTCCCAAGACTTAATCAAATTACGAAGTTTGTTTTCTACGCCATCCCATTTTACGGCATCGGGAAGCGGTTCTTTCTGATCCGTGATTTGCGGCCACAGTCGCGACAGTACTTCATTAATCAGCAGGAACTCTTTTTTGGCGTCTGGAAGTTTATCTTCGTTGTAGATTGCATTGACTGGACACACGGGAACACATGCGTCGCAATCAATGCACTCTTCTGGGTGAATGACGAGGAAGTTTGGCCCCTCGTAAAAACATTGTACTGGGCACACCGCCACGCAGTCCGTGTGTTTGCATTGGATACAATTGTCGGTAACGACATAGGTCATTCTGCAGCAAGTCTTGGACTGGAAAGTGTTGGGATGTCGTAGATGGCATAAAGCTCAGCTTCATCCAGAATGACCCGGTCATCATAGCCGCTGAACCAGATTGCGTTTGGATTACGCCCTACAATTGTAACCTTGCAACGGTCAGAAGCATCCGCGGCAGAGCGTAAGAGCTTAAGGATAACCACACCATTTTCGCCACCTTTGACGCCGGGAAATGGCGTGTTCGTCACGGCAGCAACCTCGGTCTTGCCCTTGTAGTGGGTGATGGAGAGACGCGCATGGGTTTCAACCCC
Organism: Hyphomicrobiales bacterium; assembly: GCA_025359215.1. Taxonomy (GTDB): domain Bacteria; phylum Pseudomonadota; class Alphaproteobacteria; order Rhizobiales; family Aestuariivirgaceae; genus Aestuariivirga. The sequence continues at coordinate 13,657 of JANYHE010000110.1, read as the reverse complement.
TGACAAGCCTTTTTGAGATTCATTCAGAATCTCCCAAGCACGCTCAATCGGTACGTTGAAAGCCTTGTGGCCAATGATGTCGCGCCCGCAGAAGAAGTAGTGATTTTCAATGCCGTTGCGTTTCAGTTCGCGCTGCATGATCCGCAACGCATCTGGATCATCATTGATGTCCTTGATAATTGGCGATTGATTATCAACGTTGATCCACGGGCGTTTTCTAAACTGTTGCGCGGCTTCCAGTGTTTCGGGAACCCAGGTTAAACCACCCTGTGGATGAGGAATGTAATTTCCGTCCAAATCCTTCGCCAAGAATTCGTCTGGGTGGTTGAAGTGGACCATCATGCGCAAGTTGGTGCGCGGATAGACGTCGTGGAAAGCGTCCAGCATTTCAAAGAATGTTTCATCAAACCGTTTGGGATGGAATGCCATTTCTTTGGTGCCGATGCGGATATTTTCAATACCGGCTTCAGCCAAGGCGCCGAGCCATTGGGCAATGTTCTTGTTGCCCAAAACCATCGGGTCACCACCCGACATCAGAATTTCACGCAGGCGCTCACGATTTGTCTCGGGATGACGTCCGCCATTCGCATCGACAATTTGGTTGTGTCGCTTGATATAAGCTACAATTTCATGAATCTGCGCCAAACCCTTGGCGGCTACGGTGCCATCCTCACGGGTGATCTCTTTGCGGGCAATCAATTCTTCCCGGTAGCAAAAACGACAATGAGCCGAACAGGTTGCCGCCACATAGATGAGGCCCAATTCATACTTGTGGATCAACCCTTCCACCGGGCTGTAACTCATCTGCTTGCCTGGGTCCTCTGCACCCTCCAAGTCGAACGTTTCCTTGGGGCTGGCTTTGACGAGCATTTGAAGTGGTTTTGAATTTCTGGCGCGTTCAAAATAATGTCGCGTAATCTTGACAGGCATTCGAGCTTGCAAATCCTCTCTGGTGCCGTCGAGTGCCTTGATGGTCTCGAGTTCATCTTTGGTATAGAAACCATTCATGTCCTGCGGCACCGAACCATCATAGAACTTCTTTAGTCCGGTGATGATGTCGCGTTCATATTTACCATTCTGAACGATCGCTAGAAATGCCGATTCTTTTTCAGAAGGAGTGTAGCTGGGTTTCAATGCCATGTTTTTCACTCTGCTCGTTTGATGTGTTCATCTTGTATTGGCTGTGACGCCAAGTTTGCACTGAGCCGAAAATGCGCAGATCGTTGTTCTTTCACAACCGTTGAATGTTCATCAATTCATGCATAATTGTAATGAATAGCCGAATTGGGCTAAGACCAGTTTATTGGTTGCGGGCTAAACGCGGATTTTGGAGAGAAGGTGAGTCGAATGATGGATGAATTTCAGCGACGGTTTCTCCCGTCATACCCAATTCTCAGAAGCTTTGATTCTGCGGCAAGGCATGAAAGCTTTACGCTGGCAGCGAAGGAACTGAACCTGACCCAGAGTGCAATTAGCAGGCAGGTGAAAGAACTGGAAGAAATAGTAGGTGTCGATCTGTTTCGGCGGGTTGGACGGCGGGTTGTCCTGACCCGTGCTGGCCAGAAGTTTGCAAGTGATCTTGCCGTTGATCTCGGAAATATTCGTCACACGGTGATGAGGGCCATTTCGGTGGGAGATATGAGTGAATCGTTGCGCGTGGCCACGCTGCCAACTTTCGCAAGCCAGTGGCTCATTCCAAAACTTTCTGATTTTAAAAAGCTTTATCCGCAAGCTGAAATTAGCCTGTCAACCCGTCTTCAACCTATTGATTTAGAGAAAGAAAATTTTGATCTTGCAATCCACTTTGGTCAACAGAACTGGCCCAATTCTGACATGAGGTTTCTATGTTCTGAAGTGATGATACCTGTCGCTTCACCCGATTTTGTTCGAGTCCACGGGCTCTCATCCCTGAAGAAACTGGCGCGTGCGCCGCTTCTGCACTTGTCGTCACGGCCGACTGTCTGGCATGATTTTTTTCAGAGTGTTGGAATTGAAGGTGGTACCTTTTTGAAAGGGCAATATTTTGATCAGTTCTCGATGATCATAGCTGGAGCGGAGGCTTCGTTGGCCGCGGCTATGGTTCCGCGCTATCTGGTAGAGCAGGAGTTAAAATCTGGCGCGTTGCAATCGTTGGTCCGAAAACCGTTTACAACCAGCGACAATTATTACCTTGTAACCCCCACCGGACACAATAACGCGCTTGCCAAGATTTTCTGTGATTGGATGCTTGTGCAAATTGGTACATCTCCAATTTGATCATTCAGCTTACTCATGAGTATGGGAAACACTGCAGTGCTGAACTTTGAACCCACGGACAGTTGAGTTCAGAGGCGAGAACTGCCTAGATGTGCGAGTTGCGCTCCGGCTTCATAATATATTTCTTTTACCGCTCTAAATGAAGGCTGATCCAACGCGGTAACGGGAAGCGGAAGTTCGGCTTCCTTGATTTGGCCCAAGATGAACTGAGCCATGGTTTTGCCAAATACTGTGCCGGGTGCAATGCCTCGTCCGTTGTAGCCGCAAAAGCTATAGACATTTCGGGCAAGACGGTGAAAGCGTGGCAGGTTGTTTGCGGTCATCCCAATCATTCCGTACCATTCTGCTTCAAATTCAACCTCAGTAATTTGGGGGAAAAGGCGGGCCAAGGTGCGCTTGGCCCAGTTTCGATGAATGCTTGTGCCCGTCCCCCGCAAAGCGCCAACACTACCAAAAATTAAACGCCCCGCCTTGTCAAAACGAAAGGAACTCAAGACTTCTTTCGTGTCCCAACAACCTTCTCCACCGCGAAGGATGGATTTCTGCATATTGTCACTGAGGGGGCGGGTTGCGAAATTAAAGTAGGGGAGATGCACTTGTTCACGGCGAATTTCTGGCCAAGGAGCTACGGTGTATGCGTCAGTTGCAACCACAACTGTTTTGGCGTTGACGGTCCCTTTGTCGGTCGCAAGTTGCCAGCTCGCGCTTTCCTCTTTTGCTGAGACAACTGCACTATGCGTATAGAGCTCTGCGCCAGCAGCCATAGCTGCCTTGGCCAGTCCTCTCACATAAGCGAGCGGTTGGATCGTGCCAGCGCGCGCATCGTGCAAGGCGCCTTGATATCGGTTAGTGCCAATCCGCGAGGACGTTTGATTAGCGTCCAGCAATTGCACCGGGGCACCCAATTTTGACCATTGTCGTTGGCGTTCGGTGATATCTTTGAGGCCTTGTGAACCAACTGCGCAATGAAGTGTCCCGTTCTTCGTGGGCTCACACTCAATCTTGTGCTTTTCGACCAAGGACCAAACAGCAGAAGGACCGCTTCCCAATAGATTTAAAAGTCGATCACCGTATTCTCGTCCCAGGGCGTCCGGCAGATCTTCCGGCATTACCCACATGCCAGCATTGACGAGCCCGACATTGCGGCCTGAACCACCAAAACCAACTTCCTGGCCTTCCAGCACAACAACTGATGTGCCAGCTTCGGCAAGGTGAAGTGCCGTCGAAAGGCCGGTGAATCCGCCACCCACAACTGCAACATCGCAAGTCACGGCTTCCGTCAGGTTAGTCGTTTTCGGGGGCGGAGGCGCGGACTTCCCCCAAAGGCCGTGGGTGCGGCTGTCATTCTGCATTGGAACTCGACCTTGGTTACTACTTCAAATTAACAGCGTTTATTTGATTTGATAGTCTCAGTGTGGCAAGAGATCATTCTGAAATGGAATGACCATGAACACACCTCGCAGGTTTCTGCCAGCCACATCTTTGCTAAAAGCATTTGAGGTTACGGCGCGCACCGGAACGATTACGATAGCTGCACGAGAACTTTCTTTGACGCAGAGTGCCGTCAGCAGGCAAATCATGGCGCTAGAAGCGCAGCTTGGCGCGAAGCTATTTGTACGTGAACGCCAGACCTTGCGACTGACCGTGGCGGGCGAAGCCTATGCACGCGAAATTCGGGATGCCTTGCAGAAAATCGCAGCCGCGTCCCTCAATTTACGTGCGAATCCATTTGGAGGAACTTTGAATTTGGCAACACTGCCAACCTTCGGCGCGCGCTGGCTAATGCCAAAACTTCCTGCTTTTCTGGAACAACATCCAGGCATCATGATCAATCTTCTCACCCGCATTTCGCGTTTTGATTTCCAACAAGAGCCTTTCGATGCGGCCATTCATTTTGGCCTTCCTGATTGGCCTGATTGCCAGTCGCAATTGATTTGTGAAGAACACGTGGTTCCCGTATGTAGCCCGACACTTTTTGCGCAAAACGCACTTTCGAATGCAGAATCGGTACGAGCCGCACCATTGCTCCATCTCACAACCAGGCCTGACGCTTGGGAATTGTGGTTCGCATTTCATGGCGTGCCAGCAGACAAAGTTCACGGCATGTTGTTCGACCAGTTTTCAATGCTTACACAGGCTGCCATAGCTGGTCTGGGCGTTGCGTTGTTACCAGAATTCCTAATAGCGCGAGAGCTGAAAAGCGGAGAACTTGTCAAAGTAGCGAGTAAAAAAGCCTCCACTGATGGTGCCTATCACCTCATTTGGCCCAGTGATCGAAGCGCCTATAAACCTCTATTGGCATTCAAGGATTGGATTGTCGCGATGTCCAAATCGGACCCCCTATTGAGCAAACAGAAACCTTCTCACATCGGGGAAAAGCGCTTGCCGCGAAGATAGCTGGACTGGCATCGCAGTTGACATTGGGCAAAGAGCGTGCTTGCTTTCGTCCACATTGGCTGATCAGCGGCCAGGGCATTAGGGCCCCATGACACTCCACCGTTTGGTGGTATCCGTGTCGTGGGGTTTATTTTTTTGGGATGGTCGATTGTGCGCAAGACAATCAAAGTTGGTGTCCTTTATTCCGAGAATGGACCTTATGGTTCCATGGGTCGGGATTGCCGTGATGGCGCAGATTTCGCAATTCGGGAAATTGCTAATGACCCATCTTGCTCCATTCAGATAGAACCCGTTTATGCCGATCCCGCAGGTGATCCTCGCCGCTACCTCGAGGAAAGCCGTGCCATGCTGCGCGATCAAGGGTGCCGTCAAATTGTCGGAACCATAACCTCACAAGCGCGAAAAGAAGTCATTCCACTGGTCGAAAAATATGATGGACTATTGTGGTATGTTTGTGCCTATGAAGGATTTGAAGCCAACGAGAATGTGATTTACACAGGCACTTGCCCTAACCAGCACCTCATTCCACTGCTTGACTATTTGCTGCCAACTTTTGGCAAGAAGGCCTATGTCGTTGGCGCAAATTTCGTTTGGGGCTGGGAAATGAGCCGCATCGCGCGGGAGCTTCTTGGTCATGCAGGCGGCGAAGTGCTAGGCGAACACTATCTGCCTATGGATGATGTTGAGGTCGATCGCCTTGTCGCTGATATCGCAATCAAGCGGCCCAACTTCATTTTGAATAATCTCGTTGGGCCATCGAGCTATGCGTTTCTAGCTGCCATAGCAGAATTGGGAAAGCGTGATCAGGCGTTCCGGCCTGAAAATTGTCCTGTTGTAAGTTGCGATCTTGCGGAGTGCGAACTGCCATTCGTTAAAGTGGACAGCGCCGTTGGCCAATACTCCGTAGGGCCTTATTTCGATTCCTTGCAAACAGAAGAAAACCGACTCTTTAAGAAACGTGTTGAAGCATGGCATGGGGCTGAGAGGCGATTGTCGGTCTTCTTTGAAGGCGCCTACACAGCTATGAAATTGCTTGCGGCAAGTGCATCGGCAGCTGGCACAGACGATCCTGTGGCTTTGAAAGCCGTGCTCCACGCAGCCAAGTATGACACGCCACATGGACCACTTCGCATAGATGCGCGCACTAATCATGCAGCTTTGCCATTTCACCTTGGTCGCATTCGTGCAGATGGCGGTTTTGACATTGCACTTTCAAGGCCTGCCATTACCGCCGATCCTTACTTGACCTTCGGACAGCGCGAAGCCGTTCGCCCCTTCTTGCGAGTGGTGCAATGACTGTTGCACTCAATTTTTTGGGTCGACGGGCCATTGTCCTGCACCAGCAAGATGGAAGCATAAGCCGGTTGCTGCGCCAACTTAGTCTGCTGGGCATTGAATTTCAAATACAGTGGCACCCGCTTGAGTCGCATGATGCATCTGCTGATTTTATTTTTGTCGATGCTGATCAGGGTTGGAATGAACTGTTTCCGTGGGGGGGTGATCAGACACCAATGCCCATCATCGCATTGTTGCAATCAGAAGCGCCAGGCCGCGTGGCTTGGGCAATTGAGAATGGCGCAAGCGCTGTCATTACAAAACCAGTTGTTGCAGCTGCCGTTTATCCGACGCTCGTCATGGGTACTGCTGTATTCGAACAGCGAAAAGCAGCAGCTGCCCAAGCGGTGCGATTAAATGAACTCATAAAAATGCGACCTCTCGTTCATCGCGCCGTTCAAGCCATCCAAACCCAACAAATCGTGGATGAAAATCACGCTTACAACACTTTGCGTGACATGGCGATGAACCGCCGCATTACTATTGAGCAGATGGCAGCGGAAATTCTCGCAGGTGCCGTCACATTGAATGAGGTTGGTTGATGCGTGTTCTACGTGAAATTCTTCGTCAACCTGCCGCCCTTCTCGGGTTCGCAATCGTCTGCATCGTTGTTCTTTCAGCTTTTGCGGCACCTTTGATTGCGCCATTTCCGCCAGAACAACAGATGTTCGATGGACTAACACTTGAAGGATCACCGATGCCGCCCGATGCAAAGTTCTGGCTTGGAACGGATACTCTCGGACGCGATCTGTTTTCGCGTCTACTCTATGGCGCAAGAACTTCACTCATCATCGGCGTTGTTGCCAATGGCTCGGCCGTCTTGATTGGGTTGACCCTTGGAATGTTGGCGGGTTACCTGCGCGGCACTGTGGGCAATATCATCATGCGGTTCACAGATTTAATGATGGCGTTTCCGGCGTTGTTGCTCGCCATTGTCTTGGCAGCGCTTTTGAAGCCCAGCCTATGGATTGTTGCTCTTGTCATTGCATCTGTGAATTGGGTGCAGGTAGCGCGCATTGTCTATACGGAAACCTGTGCTCTTGTTGAGCGGGATTTTATCGTGGCAGAACGTTCGTTGGGCGCCAGCCACGGTCGCATCATTTTCTTTCACATCGCACCCCATCTCATTCCCACAGCAATTGTTTGGGGGACGTTGGGCATTGCGACAACTGTGTTGCTAGAGGCCACCCTTTCATTCCTTGGCATTGGGGTTCAGCCGCCGCAAGCGTCATGGGGAAATATAATTTTTGAAAGTCAGAGCTATTTCACGGCTGCCCCTTGGTTGGTCTATTATCCAGGCCTCGCGATATTGCTGACAGCCCTTTCATTCAATCTTGTTGGAGACGCACTTCGCGATATCCTTGATCCTTTGCAGAGGGGGCGTTTGTAATGCTTGCTGTCCTTGTAAAAAGATTGGGAAGTTCATGTCTCATATTATTGGGCGTGGCCGCAATCACCTTTGTGTTGCTCTATTGCATGCCAGCCGACCCTGCTGTGATGATCGCCGGGCGCACGGCGACGCCTACAGTTGTCGCAAATATTCGCCATGAACTTGGTTTGGATCAGCCCTTGATCATGCAGTTTTTCAATTATCTTGCCAACTTGTTGAAAGGCGATCTCGGGCGCTCCTATGTTCAGAAATCTCAAGTGAGTTCGCTCATTGCCGCTCGCTTGCCCGCCACCCTTATTCTTATGTTTTCGGGCATCGTCGTTGAGGTTGTTTTGGGCACAACCTTGGGCGTGATAGCAGCGCTCAATCGTGGTCGCATGCTCGACCATATCGTCATGGGCCTTTCATTTATCGGTGTGTCTGCTCCTCAATTTGTTGTTTCGCTGTTTTTTCTGATTGTATTTGCAGCCAATCTGGGATGGTTCCCAATGTCGGGCTTTGGAACCTTCAATCATATTGTTTTGCCAGCGCTAACACTGGGAGTGCTTGGTGCCGGATGGTATGCGCGCATGGTTCGTTCAGCATTGGTTGAAGTTCTCACGCAAGACTATGTGCGCACAGCACGCGCCAAAGGGCTCACTGGTGTGCGAGTTGTCTTGCGGCATGCGCTTCCAAATGCACTTCTTCCAATCATTGCGATGATCGGCATTGACATTGGTCAATTCATGAGCGGCGTTGTTGTTGTCGAAGCTGTTTTTGGCTGGCCAGGCATTGGTCAACTCGCATGGCAGGCCATTCAGCAAGTTGACATCCCAATCATCATGGGAGTGACGCTCGTTTCCGCTTTGGCGATCGTGATGGGTAATTTTCTCGCAGATATTCTTGCCCCCATGATTGACCCGCGCATCCGCGTTTAATGACAGAATCGAACCATCAAAAGCAACTGGCACTTAAAAAAAGAAAACAACAGGAGGAACTACACATGAAAAAAGTACTACTTTGCGCCACGATATTGGGGGGCATGTTTGCATTGGCACCACAGAATGCCAATGCAGCAGGCGACATCATCGTTACCTACAAAGACGATGTGACAACGCTTGATCCAGCTATCGGCTATGATCTTGTAAACTGGCCGCTGATCAAGAGCGTATTCATGCGCCTCATGGACAACAAGCCCGGCACGGCGGAGCTTGTGCCTTCGCTGGCTGAGTCCTTTACAATTTCTCCCGATGGCATGACTTATACGTTCAAAATTCGTAATGGCGTCAAGTTTAGCAACGGCCGCGCGGTTGTTGCATCAGATGTAAAGTATTCAATTGAACGTGCTGTTGATCCCAAGACGCAAGGCCCCGGCGGCGGCTTTTTCAATGCTATCAAGGGCTATGATGATCTTGTTGGCGGGAAGGCTGCCAACTTATCCGGAATTCAGGCCACCGATGACCACACGGTCGTTTTCACACTTACGCGCCCTGATGCGACGTTCATGCAAGTCATGGCAATCAGCTTCTCGTCTGTTGTGCCTAAAGAGGCTGTTGAGGCGGCAGGTGCCGACTTTGGTAAAAAGCCAGTGGGTTCTGGCGCTTTCACCTTGAAGGAGTGGACATCGGGTCAACGCCTCGTATTTGCGCGCAATCCGGATTATTTCACACCCGGCGTGCCAAATCTCGATTCAATAACAATTGAAATTGGCCAGGAACCGCTGGTTGCTATGCTGCGCCTGCAAAAAGGTGAAATTGACGTTGCTGGCGATGGCATTCCTCCAGCCAAATATGCAGAAATGAAAGCATCGCCAGACGCCGCTGACATGCTGGTTGAAGGGAACCAATACCAAACCAGTTACATTACGATGAACACAAAGGTGAAACCTTTCGACAATGTGAAGGTGCGTCAAGCGGTTAATATGGTCATCAATAAGCAGCGCGTCGTTCAACTGTTGAACGGTCGGGCGACGGTGGCAAATCAGATTCTGCCGCCGATCATGCCAGGATATGACAAACAATTCGGCGGCTACGCCTATGATGTCGAGAAGGCAAAGGCACTATTGGCCGAAGCGGGTTTCAAGGATGGATTTGAAACCGTCCTCTACGCAACAAATACTGATCCGCAACCGCGCATTGCTCAAGCTATTCAGCAGGACTTGGCAGCCATTGGAATCAAGGCGGAGGTACGTGCGCTGGCTCAAGCGAATGTGATTGCAGCAGGCGGCACTGAAGGTGAGGCTCCCATGATCTGGTCAGGCGGCATGGCTTGGGTCGCTGACTTTCCAGATCCCACAACATTCTATGGCACTATTCTGAGCTGCGGTGGCGCAGTGAAGGGTGGCTGGAACTGGTCTTGGTATTGCAACCCGGATAACGACAAATTGGCGACTGCCGCAGATTCAATGTCAGACCCAGCCAAAGCAAGTGAACGCGCCGCAGCATGGTCGAAAATCTATGCCAATGTGATGGCAGAAGCACCTTGGGTGCCTGTGATCAATGAGTTGAAAGTGGTTGCCAAGTCCAAGCGCATGGCGGGATCACCTGATTTCTATATCGATCCTGTGCGCATCTTCAACTATGACGCCATTTCCGTGAAGTAATAATATGCACAGCTAAAATCTGGTCCCCGTTCTTCTACTGAGCGGGGGCTGGTTTCTATTCAGCTTTTGTCGTTGCCGGAGTAAACCCATGTGCATCGCATGTGATCATACAATTCATCGTTCGAAGCATCATTTTGGATGGAACCGCGATTTTACGCCAGCGCTGGTCGCAAAGTCGGGCTCTACCATCCATTTTGAATGCACTGATAGCTCGGGCGGGCAGATCAGCAAAGGTTCGACCTTAAGCGACGTCATCAATTTGGACTTCGGGAAAGTCGACCCTGTGACGGGCCCGGTGTTTGTTGAGGGTGCAAGTCCGGGTGATGTGCTGAAAGTTTCAATCCGCAAGTTCATCCCATCCGGCATTGGCTGGACGGCGCATATTCCGGGTTTTGGGCTTCTCGCCGACCACTTCAAGGAACCCGCTCTTCATATGTGGTCTTATGATGCTACGAAACTTGGAACGTCGGCTTTTGGCGCTTTTGCCAACGTTCCTTTGAAGCCTTTGGTCGGTACAATTGGAGTGGCCCCCTCTGAACCCGGACTCCATTCCGTTGTTCCACCGCGACGGGTTGGTGGCAATATGGATATCCGCGACTTGAATGAAGGGGTTACACTTTATTTGCCTGTCGAGGTGGAAGGAGCGCTTTTTTCGCTGGGTGACACGCATGCCGCCCAAGGTGACGGCGAAGTTTGCGGCACCGCCATCGAGAGCCAGATGGATGTGGAGGCCACATTCGAAGTGATAAAAGGCATGGAGCTGAAGTCTCCGCGCTTTACCACCCCTGGACCGGTTTCACGCCATCTGGACGGAGCAGGATATGAAGTCACGACTGGAATTGGCCCCGATCTTATGACGAGTGCAAAGGAAGCGTTGATGCGGATGATTGATTTGTTGTCTGCTCACCATGGGATAAAACCAATCGATGCCTATATGCTGTGTTCAGTCTGTGCAGACCTTCGTATCTCTGAGATTGTTGATATGCCAAATGTGGTTGTCTCGCTCTATTTTCCGCGGATCGTGCTGCAATGAAGAATACGCAAAAACAAGCAAGTGGTGCCCCTGTCGTTTTGACTGTGGAGGACTTGACACTCGATGCCTTGACACCATTTGGATCAAAACGCGTTCTCGACGGTATCAGCTTCAAGCTTCACGAAGGCGAAACACTTTGTCTTGCGGGGGAGTCTGGTTCTGGAAAATCTGTCACATCCCTCGCCATCATGCGCCTTTTACCCATTACCTCTCTGCGCGTTACCCGAGGCTCTATCAAGTTGCATGATCGTGAACTTTTGACATTGCATGAAAGTGCAATGCGCAACGTGCGTGGTGCAGATATTGCAATGATTTTTCAGGAGCCGATGACATCCCTGAACCCTGTCATGCGAATTGGCGACCAGTTGACTGAAGCCATTCGGACGCATCAAAAAATGGGTGTGGGCGATGCCAGACGCGCCGCCCTTGAAATGTTAGATGCCGTTAAGATCACTGATGCAAAGCGGCGGCTCGATCAATATCCGCATGAACTTTCAGGCGGAATGCGTCAGCGGGTAATGATCAGCATGGCTTTGTCGTGTAGGCCAAAGGTGTTGATTGCCGATGAACCCACCACGGCATTGGATGTGACAGTGCAGGCCCAGATTCTGAAGCTGCTTCAAGAATTGAAGTCTGAGTTTGGCGCTTCCATCATTATGATCACACATGACATGGGCGTTGTGGCAGAAGTGGCAGACCGAGTTGCCATCATGAAATCTGGCAAGATCATTGAGGCTGGCACGACGCTCAAGATTTTTGAAAATCCCCAAGAGGCATACACTCAAGAGCTTATCGCAGCTGTGCCACGCCTTGGGGCACGCAAAGGCACCGATAGTCCGCCGCGCATATCATCAGTTGAAAATGTCGAAGTTCAGACACCGTCGACGGCTGTGCTCAACGTCGAAGAACTCGCTGTTACATATGGTGCCAAAGCGGGTTGGTTCGGCAAGGGTGCAGTTGGTTTTTCGGCTGTTCGGGGAGTGTCGTTTTCACTGAAACCTGGGCGCACACTCGGGCTCGTTGGCGAGAGTGGCTCAGGTAAATCCACCACGGGTAAAGCCGTGCTTGGTCTCATTCCATTTTCTGGCAAGGTCACGATTGACGGCGTCCCAATCACCAAAACATCGCAAGCTGCCCTGAAACCCATGCGGCGCCTCGCACAGATGATTTTCCAAGACCCCTATGCGTCGTTGGACCCTCGGATGACCGTCGGCGAAGCGATTGCGGAACCACTCGTCATCCACCAGATCGGAAACAAAAACGAACATCGGGACGAAGTTGCAAGCCTGCTGCGAAAGGTTGGTTTATCGCCGGATGTCGCCACGCGCTATCCACACGAATTCTCAGGTGGGCAACGCCAACGCATTTGCATTGCGAGGGCTCTCACATTGCGGCCCAAACTCATTGTCGCGGACGAAAGTGTTGCAGCGCTGGACGTTTCTGTTCGGGCGCGTGTTCTTGATCTTATGTTGGAACTGCAAGAGACCATGGGGCTTGCCTATCTCTTCATTTCACATGACATGGCCGTGGTTGAACGCATGTGCCATGACGTGATGGTGATGCGCAATGGCGAAGTCGTCGAGAGCGGTTCCCGTCGCAAAGTGTTTGAATCGCCGCAAGTCGCATACACAAAGGAACTGCTGTCAGCAGTACCGATCCCTGACCCCAGGAGACGCAACGCAGCTTAGGGGCACTCGGATGGACGTTAGAAAGGCACCATGTACGAAAAAACACAGGTGAGCTTCATAAAGGCGAGAGAGTGTAGGAAAGAGACCTTCTGGGTGGATTTAGGTTTTCTCGCTGAAAATAGCTGCATTTGAGGTAAACTAAAATTGGAGCAGTTTTACAAATGGGGGTATTCGTTTCAGAAAGTGAGTGCCAACTACTCTTTCTCCAAGAGGAGGAACTGACGACCAATGCTTTTAAAACAATGATTGAAATTTCCAACGAACTTGGCATTCCGTTGTACCGGTGTGACAGCATTTCAACAGACGCAAAATTCCTAACACAACTTGAGTCGCGATTGCTGTTTAATTCTGAGGGGCACCAAAGAAAGCGATTGCTCATGGCGGGCGCGTATTTGGAAGAGCAAATTACCATATGTTCCCTGTACGCACTTTCATTGGGTTATGAAGTATTTCTCTTGAAAGATTTTGTCGCGACAAGGACGCTCGACCACGTCCATGCTTTCGACATGAGGCTGATTCAAGCTGGCGTGGTTCCAACGACGCTGCGTCAGTTGCTTTATGAATGGCTATCGCAGGAGAAGCTCGTTGAACGTCAGGCAGTAAAGCGTCGGTTGCTTGACATGATAAACGCATAGTTTTGCGCCCCGCGTAAACGCGGCCGGGCTGGCGTGAACCGAGCCCATTTTCATTTTCTCAAAGAACTTCGCATTTGATGGTCTCGGCCCTTCGGGCTTTCATCCCTGGCGCAGGTTCGTCAAAGCGCAAGCGAAGACGCCGCTTCGCGTCGGCATTTTTAGTGAAGGCCGACCCGGTGCGCAGGGTGGGCGGCGCTCCTTTCTAGGCCCGCTGCGGCGGGCCGCAACTGCGCAAGCTCTCTAAGCTTTCGATGATCGACAAAGTTTTCAAACGCGCAGTCCTCCACTTCATTCCGGCCTTCGGTGCGACCCGCCTCATTCAGCGGGCCTCTTCAGTCGCAA
>JANYHE010000086.1 GCA_025359215.1 Hyphomicrobiales bacterium | reverse complement strand
TGCGCTTTTGAACAAAGCCGCCCGCGATGAAATTGAAGCGGTCGTGCGCCGCATCGAAAAAATTGAAACTGCAGTGGAACCCCTGTTCCAACAACACTTCGTTGAAGCCATGGCCCTGCCGCACAAGACAGCAGATTTTGTGAACTTGAAAAAAGTGGTGACACTACCGCCGCATAAGGATGTGGTAACGCTGGGCGATGATGGTGGAGCGAGACGGGTTAGGCGGCGGGGGTAGGTAAATCTATTGATTTTGTTCTGAATTCCATTACTGTTGTGTAAGCTGGTTGTGGGGGATAAATATGAAAAAATATTTCTTCGTTTCTTTTGCTTTATTGGTTTTCTCGTCAACGTCATTTGCTTGGGATGCCACCGTAACTGGGCCTGACGTTTTTGGAAAAACGAAAGTTGTTGCCTTTGACGGAGGATTAAGCGACTCTTTGATTGTCCAATGCGATTCAGAAACCGAACTTTCTGTTGCTTACATTTTCAAGAAAAAGGAATTTCAAGAAATTACCGAAGTTCCAGCAAAGTTGTTTGTAAAAACAACTGACACCAGTCCGACAGTTTTAGAGGCAACGTTTAGAAATTGGAACGACAACTATGGTGGTGTGGTGGCAAGTGGTAAAACCGACGATATTATTAAGTTAGTCAATTCGATTGGACTTGCCAAAGGTAAGATAGAAGTTGGCTACGAAGTAGCAGGAGTACGCGACAGCGCGAGTTTTAGCTCAAACAAGTCTACGCAGGCAATCAAAACTGTTTTCGATAAGTGCAAGCTTCAACTTCCGGCTGAATAACTCACTGAGTTAAGTCCCCTCACCCTCCCACTTCGCTGCGCTACGCGGGCCCCAACCCTCTCCCCTACGGGGCAGAGGGAGCAGGAAGGAAGTGAGATGCAATCTAATTCCCTCGCCCCGCTTGGGGAGAGGGTTGGGGCCCGCGAACGCAGTGAGTGGGAGGGTGAGGGACCTTAGCGCAGGTTTCGCACTATCGCTTCCAGCACGAGGCTTAGATCGCCGAGGATGTCCTCATTCGAAAAACGGATTACGCGATAGCCTTCACGAACCAAGAATGCCGTGCGGGCCTTATCATGCGCCAGCTCTTCCGGTGTTTCATGGGTGACACCATCGATTTCGATCACTAGCTTTTTCGCCCTGCAAACAAAGTCAGCGATATAGGGACCGATAGGTTCTTGTCTGGCGAATTTAAAGTTACCCAGTTGGCGGTTGCGCAAATGTTGCCAGAGTTTGGATTCGGCTGGTGTGGATTCGCGGCGCAGGGTTCTGGCGCGTTCCAATGTCGTTGGGTTTTTACGCATGAGGCCTAAGCTAAGGCCCCTCACCCTCCTATTGCAAGAGCAATGGGCCCCAACCCTCTCCCCCGAAGGGGAGAGGGAGTAGAAAGAAGACTCACTCCACTTCGCCGCCGCCATCTTTCCAGTCTTGGAATTTTCCAAGGTTCAGCACTTTGGTGTAACCCATTTCTTTCAGCGTTTGGCCCGCCAGTGCGGCTCTGCCGCCGGAGGCGCAATAGGTGATGAGGGTTTTTTCAGGCGTGATTTCTTTCACGTATCCAGGCGAAGCCGGATCGACTTTCGATTCCAGAAGGCCACGCTGCACGTGAAGCGCACCCTTCACTTTGCCTTGCGCCACTTCTGTGCCATCGCGCACATCGAGAAAAACCACATTGGGGTCACCCAAAAGTTTCTTGGCATCCGCCACGGAAATAGTTTCAACTTCGGCACGGGCCGCGGCCAGCATGTCGGCATAAGTTTTTGTCATTTTTACTCTCCTTGATGTTTCATTAAATCACTTTCTAATTCGCCATAGCCAGTAAAGCGATATTCATAGGCCAAACCCAGCTTCACTGCTGCTGCTTCGGCTTTGCGTTCTAAATCTGCATCGCGCACTTGTGCGAGATACACCACCTTTTCATAATGCTGAAAATAATCGTCGCGCAATTCAGGATGCTTGTCTAAGCCCAGCCCCTGCCACATTAACTTATCAAAATGCCGGGCCAGATAATCCGTCAGAAAAAAGCAACGCATGTCTTCATCGCCACGCGCGGCAAAGGCTGCGTTGCCACTATAGAAGGAATAACAATGAGGGCCATTGATACGTTCAACACCCTCTTCCAGCAGCATAGCATCCAGCTGGCCGCCTGTGCCGCAGTCACCGTATAAAACGAAGATGCTTTTATAGGCATTTCGGTTGCTGCGAATCTTCTCACGCAGTGCTGGCACGATAAACTGTGGGGTGTTGTGCCACTTGGCTGGCAGACATTGAATATCGAAACCTTGCAACTTATTGCAATCGATTACATCAACAATTTCACGGGCCAAAGCTCCGCATGCAATCAATAACACGTGGGGATTGTCCACATGGATTGCAAAGTGGTCAGATGGCCCAAGCTCTAAGTCACTCATCAACTGCGTCTGATTTTCCATTCATTAACCATGCCAAACTGTTCTCTTCAAAACAAGCGAGTTACAAACAATTCACGTTACGGATTTTAGGCCTCATTAATACGTTGCGGCTAGTTTGCATACATATCCACTGGCAACCAAGCATTGGCGAGGCCCACAGGATAGGTGCTGTTAGTAACATTTGGAGAGTAATATGAACAAGTTTTTGAAAGACGAATCTGGCGCAACTGCAATTGAATACGGCCTGATCGCCGCTGCAATGGCTGTGTGCTTGCTGGTTGCAATGCCATACATCACAACTGCTTTGTCTACAAAGTTCAGCTCAATCGGTTCAAGCCTCAAGGTTTAATCGATCGGAAAAATTGCGGTGGTCTGTTCGCAGGTCATCGCAAAAATTCTAACTTAGAAAGCGCCCTCACCGGCGCTTTTTTTGTGCCCAAACGCAAGAGCGTTTGCACTTTGCTAACTATGAATTTCACATTCAAAAAATAGAAACCATTTGAAAAGTTTGATTTCTTCTCTGTTAAGAAATGAACGTTAGTCTGACGTAAACCAGGTTGATGGAGCTTGGTCGAACAAGAGGCTATCGATCTTGAAGATACAACAATTGAAATCACCCCTGAAAGTGTTTCTGCAGAACGAAGATGCAGCAACCGCAATTGAGTATTGCATGATTGGTGCCGCAATGACCATTGCCATCGTTGCAGCCATGCCACTGATCACAACTGCACTAACAGCCAAGTTTTCTGTAGTTGGCTCTACTTTTAAAGCGTTTTAACGCGAAGCAGATCTATTAAGCCTGCGCCATTTGGTTGTGCTTGCGCGCCATAAAGCTTTTTGCAGTTTCAACAGCCACCGCCGCATCGCGGCAATAAGCATCAGCGCCAACAGCTTTGGCAAACTCCTCGTTCAGCGGCGCACCGCCCACCAGAACGATATAGTCATCACGAATGCCTTTTTCCTTCATCGTATCGATCACCACTTTCATATAGGGCATCGTGGTGGTGAGAAGAGCTGACATACCAATGATATCGGGCTCATGCTCTTCAATGGCTTTAAGATAATTTTCGACTGGGTTATTGATGCCAAGGTTAATGACTTCAAAGCCTGCGCCTTCCATCATCATGCCGACAAGATTCTTGCCAATATCGTGAATGTCGCCCTTCACAGTGCCAATCACCATTTTGCCCAAACGTGGAGCGCCAGTCGCAATCAGCAGCGGGCGCAGAATTGCCATGCCCGCTTTCATTGAATTGGCAGCCAGCAAAACCTCTGGCACAAACAGAATTCCATCACGGAAATCGATACCAACAATCCGCATGCCTTCAACCAACCCTTCGGTCAAAGTTTTGTAAGGGCTCCAGTTCCGAGCCAGCAGAATGTGAACGCCCTGCTCCACTTCTTCCTTCAACCCGTCATAAAGATCGTCATGAATCTGCTGAACGAGCTCTTCGTCATTCAAAGAATTGAGGTCAAGATCACCGGCGTCACTCATGGGGCACTCCATCGAACTGGTTAAGCGTATTCAAAGATACGACGTGACTGTTAAAAACAAGTATCACGCCACGACATGCACTTGCCTGAATACGACGGTTGAGACAAGAGTAAATGCCCGCTATGGAGGGTGAAAAGAAGGATCCCTCGCCGTGAAATCATCATTATCAATTGACGCCGTGCGCAGTCAATTCCCGGCCTTAGCCCTTAAAGACCTTGGCAGCCCCCGCGTTTACTTCGACAACCCCGCTGGCACACAAGTTCCTCAACAAGTTATCGATCGCACGGTGGAATGTTTGATCAAATATAATGCTAATTTAGGCGGCTATTTCAAAACCACAACAGATGCTGATGCGCTGGTGAGCGAAGCGCATCAGGCGTGTGCTGATTTCTATAACGCAAGTTCGGCCGAGGAAATTGTCTTTGGTCAAAACATGACAACCCTGACACTGCATTTCTCCCGTTGCCTTGGAAAGTCATTTGAACGCGGTGACGAAATTGTTTTGAGCCGGATGGATCATGATGCCAACGTTGCGCCATGGCTATTGCTGGCAGATGATATGGGTTTAGTTGTGCGCTGGATGGATTTTGATCCCGAGACTTACGAATTTCCAGCTGATGCTTTGACCAAAGTTCTGAGCAAAAAAACCAAGCTGCTGGCCATGGGCATGGCCTCAAATTGTACAGGAACAGTGCACGATGTTGCATCATTCGCAAAAGAAGCCAAGTCAGTGGGTGCCATCGTTTATCTCGATGCCGTGCAATTTGCCCCGCATTACGCGATTGATGTGCAGGCCTTAGGTGCTGATATCGTTGTTTCGTCGGCCTATAAATGGTTTGGCCCGCACATGGGGGTGCTGTGGGGCCGCAAAGAATTATTGCAAAAAACCTTCGGTTATAGAGTGCGCCCTGTTGGTGAAGACCTGCCGAATAAATTTGAAACAGGCACCCTCAGCCATGAGGGCATGGCCGGATGTTTAGGTGCAATTGAATATCTTGAACAATTTGGCACAGGCGAAACGCGAGCTAAACGCCTCGCTTCTACTTGGGAAACTCTGGCCGATTATGAACACAAAATCACGATGGAACTGATCAATGGTTTGCGCCAAGTCAAAGGCCTCATCATTCGCGGTGTCACTTCGGCCAATGCCATGCATCGCCGGGTGCCAACAGTTTCATTCACTGTTGATGGTGTTCAGCCCGAAAAACTGGCCCGCCACTTTGCATCAGAAAATATCTTCGTCTGGTCAGGCCACAACTATGCTTTGGAGCCCATTAATCGTATGGGCTTGATGGATAAGGGTGGGGTTTTGCGGGTTGGTCTCGCACATTACAATACAGCAGCTGAAGTGGACCAATTCTTGGTTTCGCTGAACCGCGCACTGGCATAAGGAAATTTCATGACTTATAAAATCGCCGTTGTCGGCCTTGGTAAAATTGCCCATGATCAGCATTTGCCAAGCATCGCTAAAAATCCGACCTTTCAACTTGTGGCGGGTGTGAGCCGTAATTCAAAACTCGATAATATACCGTGTTTTGAAACGCTTGAAGGACTTATCGAAAGTAAAATAGCAATCGATGCAGTGGCTCTATGCACCCCGCCATCAGTCCGTTTGGCCATGGCAAGGCAGGCATTAGATGCAGGTTACCACGTGCTCATCGAAAAGCCGCCTACCCCAACAATTGGTGAAATGTTTGACATGATCGATTATGCCAAGGCCAAGGGCAAAGTGCTCTATGCCGCATGGCACTCGCGTTATAATCAAGCCGTGGACGAAGCCAAACACCTGCTGGATGGCAAAGATATTTCGACGCTGAAAGTCACATGGCGCGAAGACGTGCGGCGTTGGCACCCTAACCAAGAATGGATTTGGGAGCCAGGCGGCTTTGGAGTGTTCGACCCCGGTATCAATGCCCTTTCGATTGTCACTAAAATTCTACCCGAACCAATTTATGTGGAAAGCGCCATCATTGAAGTGCCCAATAACAAGGCAACTCCGATTGCCGCTCAGATAAAGTTTAAACACGCTGATGGCCGTAAATCAGATTTGTCCGCTGATTTTGATTGGCGGCAAACTGGCGAACAAACCTGGGAAATCGAAATTGCCACCGTCGATGGTATGAATCTCACTCTCAAAAAGGGCGGCACAATCCTCATTGTCAACGGCAAAACCATCATGGAAGCACCGATGGAAGAATATGAAATGATCTATGCCCGCTTTGCTGAATTGCTTAAAAGTGGCGCGTCCGACACCGATGTGCGTCCGCTGCAATTGGTGTGTGATTGCTTTATGTTAGGGCGGCCAAAACTGGTTGAAGCTTTTATCGACTAAGGAATTTTAATCAGCCAATTATCCAGTTTTGTGCCTCGACGATAGGTGAGCTTGACAATAATCGCTGCTATCAGCGCCACGGCAGCACCACCTAAAATATCAGTGGCATAATGCATGCCGACAAATATCCGCGAGAAGCACACGAGAGCGGCCATAGCTAAAAACACCAAAGTCCAACGGCGGAGTCCCTGCAAGGCGAACGCAAAAACAATCCCTAGAGAAGCTGTGGCGTGATCTGATGGGAACGACCAATCCACCGTTGGATCAATGATCAAACGGCTGATGCCAACATCATAAGGCCGCATTCGGTGAACAAATAACAATACGACTTGTGCCAGCCCCAAGCCCAAAAGAAATGTGAAACCTGAGGCAAGTGCAGCATGGCGCAGAAGGTCGCGGGGTTGCCCTAACCACCATAACGAGCCCACAACCACAATCATCACAGGAACACCAAAATGGGTGGTGGCAATCATTGCAGAATCAAGCACAGAACTTGTTCCAGACAATGAATTGATCCATTGGGTAATTATTTTATCCATAAATTACCGACCCAATTTTGGTGTGACTAACCTCGGCGGTCTGCGCTCTTCGGCGGCTTTGAATAGGCTAAACGTCTGGTTCACGTAATTGACAGTGCCTGAAATCATATCCAGATACCCTCGCAATTCCGGAGTCACTTCCGCCTCGACAAGTTGCACGGCGCGATCTTGTGGTGTTGTTTCCAGCAAGACATAAAAAAGTGGATCGCCCCGTTTGAGGATGAGCGGCTTTGAAATGTCATGCCATTCAAAGGCCCAAAGCAATCGGCGAGGCCAGATGTTGATGGGAAAGCGGCCACCAAAAATTGTGCCGGGCATTGGGTCTTTCGCATAATGCATGAAGGGCGCAACTTGCGACAAATAGACAGGTTCATCAGAGATAAAAATATAAGGAAGATCAACCTGAATAGTCGGGCGATCCTTGTGCCGCCACTCTGCTTCGCCAACCAAGAAAATCACTTCGCGCAATTTTTTGGGCCTCACCGGGCTGCGCTCACCCAATAGATTCTTGAGACCGGGATTGCCCTTTTCGTCACGCACAAACTGCACTTGAATGTCATAGGGGCATTTAATTTCAAAATAACGACTTTCCATTGTCACAATGGCAGGGCAGCGTGAAGCGGATTTAGCGTGGGTTTTATTAACATCAACCGAGCGCACCCGTGTTGGCGGATCGAATATGATGGTTGCTTCTTTTTGGTCCAGCATCCACCCCACACTCACCGGGCCTGTGCCGGGTCCGTCAAATTCAGGGCCTTCAAGAGAAACTGAAAAATGCATGATCATTCCGAACTATGGGTTATGAGTTAACGCACTTTCCCTGAAATCAGAATGCGAAACAAGTCATTTCGCAGATGAAGCTTAACCCTGCATTGCGTTGCGCTGCCCTGGCGGGATTGACGCAATCAAAAACTCCGCCATAACTATATTATTTTAGGAGGTATCAATGCCCGGACTTCGCCCTGATGTAGACCCTGCTGGATTGCAAGAATTCTCAGTGGTTTTCACCGATCGCTCACTCAATCACATGTCTGCAAAGTTCCAAGGCGTAATGCGTGATATTTCCGCCATGCTGAAGGAAGTTTATGCTGCGGATGCCGTGGCGCTGGTGCCCGGTGGCGGCACTTATGCAATGGAGGCCGTGGCCCGCCAATTTGCAAACGGCAAACATGCCTTGATTGTGCGCAATGGCTGGTTCTCTTTTCGGTGGACGCAGATTTTTGAGGCGGGCGATTTTGCTAAGCAAACCACTGTAATCATGGCGCGGCAGAGTGCCAATCACATCCGATCGCCCTATGCGCCTCCACCGATTGAAGAAGTAGTTGCCAAAATCCACGATGTGAAACCAGATGTTGTGTTTGCGCCGCATGTGGAAACATCTTCAGGCATCATATTGCCCGACAGTTATTTGAAAGCCATGGCCGAAGCAGCGCATGATGTGGGCGCGCTGATGGTTTTGGATTGCATCGCTTCAGGTGCTATCTGGGTCGACATGAAAGCAACAGGTGTTGATGTGTTAATTTCAGCACCGCAAAAAGGCTGGTCAGCCTCACCCTCTGCGGGGCTCGTGATGATGTCGAAACTGGCTGAGGCGAAACTCGCCGAAACAACATCAAATAGCTTTGCCATCGACCTGAAAAAATGGCGGGCGATAATGGCGTCCTATGAAGCTGGTGGATTTGCCTATCACGCCACCATGCCAACCGATGCTCTGGTCGGCTTTCGCGATGCGATGCAAGAAACACAAGCGCTAGGATTCGAAACAGTAAAGGCAGCGCAATGGGCTTTGGGCAAGGCCGTTCGGGCATTGCTATCAGCCAAGGGTGTTCAATCTGTCGCCGCAGAAGGCTTCACCGCACCGGGCGTTGTAGTATCTTACACCGATGATTCCGACATTCAGAACGGCAAAAAATTTGTGGCCGAGGGCATGCAGATCGCAGCCGGTGTTCCTTTACAAGTGGGCGAAGGCCCAGAATTCAAAACATTCCGGCTGGGGCTATTTGGCCTTGATAAGTTGAAGGATGTTGAAGGCACCGTTGAGCGGCTGCGGGTGGCGATCGACAAGGTGATGTGAGTCATTCCCGTTCTAACAAAACATCTAACATCGCTTCGGTGCGGTTCAGAAAATCTCGGGTCACTTGATAGTGTTCGGTGTCTTTATAATCGATGCGGTCCAGCCCCTTGGAGCTCACCTGATAAATCCACGCATCTGGATAGGCCATGAGAATAGGGGAATGCGTTGCAATGATGAATTGTGAATTTAGACCAATCAACTCATGCATCCGCACCAACATGGAAAGTTGACGCGATGGGGAGAGTGCGGCTTCAGGTTCGTCAAGAATAAACAAACTCTCGCCACGAAATTTATGCTCAAGCAATGCCATAAAAGCTTCACCGTGGGATTGCTCGTGCAGGCTACGGTCGCCGTAGGCTTCGATATAGCCGACTTCATCAATTTGAGTTGCCACGTTGAACAGAGATTCTGCTCTTAGAAAAAAACCACCCTTTGCCCGTTTTGGTGATTTTACTAATCGAAGGACTGAATTTAGACTCGAGTGTGAGGCTCGCGTTGAAACTGAGTGGTTCTTGGTACCACCTTCCGCATTAAACCCCCAAGCAATGGCCAAAGCTTCAATGAGCGTAGACTTACCTGAGCCATTCTCCCCCACCAGAAATGTAACCTTGGGATGGAATTTAATTTCTGAAACATGAGAAATTGCTGGAAGTGCAAACGGATATTCATCGCGCTTCTCAACCTTGTCCCACAAAATGCTGGCGGAGATCAGATAAGTTTCAAAATCAACGCTGCGCAATTTTTAACTTAACTCCGGCGGCGCTCGCGCCTTGCCGCACCTTCAGCCGCTTGATCAACACCTTTGGCCAACGCCGAAACTTCGCCCAGCTTTTCCTCAACTAGCGCAATTGAAGGACGCGCTCCCTTTGTGTGATTTTCAAGCGCTTGGCGCATCGAGGCCAAATGCTCTGGGCTGGTGCCACAGCAACCGCCGATGATTTTGGCACCTGCGTCAAGAGCAATGCGGGCATAGTCGGCCATCAATTCCGGCGTGCCCGTGTAGTGAATATGTCCATCGCGATATTGTGGAACGCCACAATTTCCCTTGGCAACAACATGAGCATCGGGCCGCGCTTCGGTGATACCCATGACAGTGGCCACCAATTCCGAGGCACCAACACCACAATTAGCGCCAATGGCAACAGGTTGGGTGGCAAGTGAAGCCGCCAGTGCACCAAAAGCTGCAGGAGTAATGCCCATCATTGTGCGGCCATTGGTGTCAAAGCTCATAGTGGTGACGATGGGAAGGCCTGCTGTTGCAGCACCTTCCACGGCAGCGCGAAGCTCTTCCTCGCCCGACATGGTTTCAATCCACAGCACATCAACGCCGCCCTCCTTCAAAGCCGCCGCCTGCTCAGCAAAAGCTGAAACACCCTCTTCATAGGGGAACGTGCCAACCGGCATATAAATTTCGCCTGTTGGCCCGATGGAGCCAGCCACATAAATTGTGCGGGCAGTGTATGCGTCCGCCTCGGCACGCGCATTTGCTGCGGCGGCCAAATTCACTTCGCGCACTTTGTCTTGGCCGTCATGCAGCTTTAAACGATGGCGATTTCCACCAAATGTGTTGGTGAGAATAATATCAGCACCCGCAGCAATGAACCGCCCATGCAATGAGCGCACGCGATCTGGATGTTCAAAATTCCACATTTCCGGCGCATCGCCAGACATAAGCCCCATCTGGAAATAATTTGTGCCTGTGGCACCATCAGCCAACATCCAGGGCCGCGAATTCAGAGCTTCAGTAAAACTTTGACGAGACATGTGATAAACCTCAAAAACTATATAAAGATTTCTTTATATGAATTAAAACTTTGGAGCAAGCCGTTTAAGCAAAGCTCCAGCCGCGCGCCTTGCCCTCATCAACCAACAGTTTGGCCATTTGACCCACGGCATCGGCAGCTTTATCCAAAGCGGCAACATCCCGGGAGCGAAGAACCAAGTTTGTGCTATATCCATCAGTTGATTCAAAAGGATAAGAACCTATCGTAACATCATGAAAAAGCTCTTGAATAGCCTTCAAAGGCTTGGCCACATCGCCCTCTCCGCCGCGAAACACAACAGCGCGAGACTGAACGATTTCTCCCTTGGTGAGTTGCGGCGCGATTTTATCCATCATGGCCTGCATAATTTTAGGCACGCCCGCCATCACAAAAACATTGCCCAGCCTGAACCCCGGCGCTTTGGATACAGGATTTTCAACCAATGTGGCCCCTTCCGGAATTCTCGCCATGCGCATGCGCGCCTCATTGGCCTCGCGCCCGTTCTCGGCATAATAAGCCGTTAAAATGGCCACCGCTTCAGGGTGGTGCGAAATGCCCACGCCGAATGCCTTTGCCATGCAATCAGCCGTAATATCATCATGGGTTGGTCCAATGCCGCCCGTGGAAAAAACGTAAGTGTACCGCGCCCTCAGCGCATTCACCGCCGCAATAATATCGGCCTCATCATCAGCCACAACCCGCGCTTCCATAAGATCAATGCCAAGCGCGGCCAGATAATCCGCTATAAAACCAAGGTTTTTATCTTTCGTT
>JANYHE010000075.1 GCA_025359215.1 Hyphomicrobiales bacterium | reverse complement strand
GATGCGTTAAGCTCGGTTATTCGCCCATCGCCGTTGCCAGCTTTTCAAGCCTTGTGGCGGCCAGTTCTAACTGGTGGCTAAGGTTTGTTTCCAAGGTCTTGATTTGCGTTTGTGCGGTGTTGCGGCTTTCGCGCAGGCCGTTCACCTGATCTTCCAAGGCTTCGATTTTGTGGATGGCTTCACTCAGGCGATCAGCCACCATTAACCCGCTCATAACAAGCAAACGAATATCGCCGATGGAACCTACGCTGGATTTGATGCGGGTGACTTCAGTGTCGAGCAGTCTTGCGAGTTCGCGCAAGTGCTCTTCTTCCCCATCAGGGCATTGCATGGTATAGGGGCGATCAGCAACGGTGACGACAACATTGGCCATGCTCTATGCCCCGCTATTTGAGTGGAGAACAGAACGGATTCGGCCCACTGCCGTATCAATTTTGCCAGCGGCCTGTTTGCTGGTGTCCACCAGTTCAGCAGCTTTCACGCGCACCAGATCAAGCTCTTTGTTCAAGCGCAACTGGTCGCGCTGCATGACGGCAGCGTCATCGGCCACGGCCTTCAAACGACGGGTTTCATCAATGTTGCTGGTCATTGCTTTCTCGAACTTGCTTAAGGCCAGTTCGAACTTTGCAAATGCCGCATCTAACTTATTTGCTTCTGCCATTTTTGCCCTATGACATTGGTGCCGTGCCTTTGTCAAATATCCTTGTAGCACAAGTCTTTGCTAGACATAAATGATTCTTTAGGTTCGCATCGAATTCTGATGTTTGGCGGCGAGCCCCCAATTGACAGGGCCGCAACTGGTGTTATCACATTCATTTAGTAATTTCACAGCAACACACAGGACCCACCATGAGCGATGTTTCTCCCCGTAAAATGGCGAATGCCATTCGTGCCCTTTCCATGGATGCTGTGCAAAAAGCCAATTCGGGCCATCCGGGATTGCCGATGGGGGCCGCTGATGTGGCCACAGCGCTGTTTGCTGATATTTTAAAATTTGATGCCTCTGCGCCCCATTGGCCAGACAGAGACCGGTTTATTCTTTCGGCGGGCCATGGGTCCATGTTGCTTTATTCATTGCTGCATCTCACCGGTTATAAAGACATGACCATGGAACAGATTAAAAACTTCCGGCAGTGGGGTTCCATCACTGCTGGCCACCCGGAATATGGCCACGCAACAGGCATTGAAACCACTACGGGCCCCTTGGGCCAGGGCATTGCCAATGCTGTTGGTTTTGCCATTGCAGAGCGGCACTTGAATGCGCGGTTTGGCGATGATTTGGTGAACCATAAAACTTATGTGTTGGCTGGCGATGGTTGCTTGATGGAAGGCATTAGCCAAGAGGCATTATCCTTGGCTGCGCATTTGCGTTTGAAAAATTTGATTGTGATGTGGGATGACAATGGCATTTCCATCGATGGCAAAATTGGCCTTTCGGACTCGACCGACCAATTGCAGCGCTTTGCTGCTTCAGGTTGGAATGTAGCCCGCGTCGATGGTCATGACCACAATGCGGTTTACCAGGCCTTGCTCACAGCCCAACATGCCGATCGGCCTTCAATGATCGCGTGCCGAACCATAATTGGTTTTGGCGCCTTGAACAAGCAAGGCACCAAGGGGGTTCATGGCTCACCATTGGGTGCGGAAGAAATTGCTGTTGCTCGCAAAGAGTTGGGCTGGGATGCGGCACCGTTTGTTATTCCTGCTGATATTCTTTCTGCATGGCGCAGCGTTGGCGCCAAAGGAAAAGACGCGCGCAAAGCTTGGGAAGCGCGGCTTGCGGCATCACCTCACAAGGCGGAATTCAACCGTGTGATGGCTGGAAAATTGCCTTCAAACTTTGATAAAACTGTTGCAGCTTACAAAAAAGCTTTGGCGGCAAAGCCCCCTGCAATTGCCACTCGCAATGCATCACAAGATGCTTTGAACGTGTTTAACCCCGTGGTGGTTGAGGCTGTTGGTGGTTCGGCTGATTTAACAGGCTCTAACAATACGAATTCCAAAGACATGAAAATTTTTGACGCTGGCAATTATGGCGAGCGCTACATTCATTATGGCATTCGTGAGCATGGCATGGCGGCGGCCATGAATGGCATGGCCTTGCATGGCGGCGTTATTCCTTATGGCGGCACATTCTTCTGCTTCACTGATTATTGCCGCCCGTCCATTCGCCTTGCAGCACTCATGGGCATCCGTTCGATTTTCGTGATGACGCATGATTCTATTGGCCTTGGCGAAGATGGGCCAACGCATCAGCCTGTGGAACACATGGCGGCGATGCGGGTTATTCCAAACTTGCTCACCATGCGCCCTTGCGATGCTGTGGAAACGGCTGAGTGCTGGCAGATTGCTTTGGAGTCTGAAAAGACGCCAAGCATTTTAGTTCTGTCACGCCAGAAAATGAGACCAGCGCGCTTGGCTTATTCAGCAAAGAATCTGTGTTCGCTTGGCGCTTATGAAGTGCAACCTTCAGCCAAAAAAGCCAAGGCTGTTATTTTTGCCAGCGGCTCAGAAGTTGAAATCGCCATGGACGCTAAAGCTGCACTCGATAAAAAAGGCATTCCAACCCGCGTGGTTTCAGTTCCTTCAATGGAACTCTTCGAGCGCCAATCGAAGGCTTACAAAGCAACATTGATGGGCACCGAAAAAATCCGCATTGCTATTGAAGCTGGTGTTCGCACGGGCTGGGACAAGTTCATAGGCGTGGATGGCCACTTCATCGGCATGACAGGCTTTGGCGCAAGTGCACCTGCAGAAGTGCTTTATGAAAAGTTCGGCATCACGGCCAAGGCTGCGGTGAAGGCTGCTATGGCAAAGTAAACTCCGCTCGAACCGTCATCCCTGCTTTAACAAGGATGACGGCATAGCAGATCAAGCCTTTGTAAGTTCAACTTTCTCTTCGCCCTGATGGGTGATTGTCATGTAGGCAACAATTGCGACGATGGCGCCCAGGAAAATGGCGCTTGTAACGATCGTGCCGAGGCCGAAGCCGCCATATTCGCCGGGTTGTGACAGCAGATCGCCAAAGGATGCGCCTAAGGGTCGGGTGAATATATAGACCAGCCAGAAGGCTAAAATGGCGTCAAGACCGAGGAAGAAATAACCCAAGGTGAGTGATGCAATGATCAGGCCAAACAATATGCCTGCACTCAGGTAGCCTAAGTGAAATTGCTCGGCGACCAAGTCGCCCGATGCTGTTCCAAGTGCAAAGGTGAATAAAATCGCAAGCCAATAAAAGGCCTCGCGTTGGTTGCTAAAGATCGAATGGATCGAGAGCGTCTTTTCCTTCAGGTACCAAAAAATGAAAGTGGCAGCCAAGGCAATGGTGAAAATGATCGTTGTTGTGTGCAGCTTGACGCCGAAATTATCGACCAGATTATCGGTGACCAATGTGCCCACAATGCTGATCAATACGACAGCGAGCCAATAGCTCCACGGCACGTAGCGTTTTTGGGCAAACTGAGCGACGAGAACAACCGCCAGAATAGCGGCCATCACCAATGATGTTCCGGTGAGGCCCAAGCCCATGCGACCTGCTAGATAATCAGCCGCCGTTTCACCCATTGTGACGGCCATAAGTTTGATAAACCAGAAATCAAGCGTAACCTTTGGAACGCGGTTAAAAGCAACTGTAGTAGATGTGTTCATGATTAAGCCTCAGTTGAGGGGTTTTGAAGGATCGGCAAGTGCGCCGAGCAATGTTGTAAGAGTTTCTTTTACGTGGGCAGGATCGGGCGCTTTGGCGCGCAGCGCCTTCAAGACATGGTCTGATGCTTCATCCACGTTGCTCCAAGCATCCTTGTTCATTGGGCGCAGTGTTGGCTCTGCTGTATCCCACAAGGTTTCATAATCTGTAACCCGTTTTTCAGCGGCAACTAAGTCGCCCTTTTCGGCAATTGCCAGAGTGTCGTTAATCACGGCTTGCATCGCGGAAAGATCACCAAGTGCAGCTTGGCTTGCAAGCGCTGGCGTTGTGTTAAAATATATTTGAAAAAAACTGAAGCCTGCAACGGGAACGGCTATTAAAAAGCAAGCCAGTAAAAACTGTTTCATGTGTGCGAATTCCCTTTGTGCTGGTTTGGCAAGCAGCGTTACTTGTTTATCAGAATCACCTGAATATCAGAAAGTTAGTCATTCCCCAATTTACAAATTTGTTAAGAACAGTCGTTCCAATCCTCACTTCGATTGTCGGCTGATATGAGCTGCTTCTTGCTTCGCGGCGCATCCTGATGTACGCCGCTCATCCAGTAACAACCCTCGCCCTTGTAGGGAGGGGAAGGTAGATAGGAAATCACAATGCCCGCTTTTAGAACTCTCGATGATGTAAATGTATCTGGCAAAAAAGTTGTCATCCGCCTTGATCTCAATGTGCCCATCGCCGATGGAAAAGTGACGGACACCACACGCATTGACCGTGTGGTGCCCACGCTCAAGGAGCTGCTCTCCAAAGGTGCTGCGGTCATCATTCTCGCTCATTTTGATCGACCCAAGGGCAAGGTGGTTCCGGAGATGTCGTTGAAGCCAGTGGCTCCGGCGCTGGAGAAGGCTTTAGGGCAGCCTGTGCATTTTCATTTCACCGATTGGCAATCGGCACCGCATGTTCATGCTAAAGCTGGGGATGTGGTGTTGATGGAAAACACGCGTTATCACGCTGGCGAAGAAAAGAATGATTCAGGTTTTGCACAAATGCTTGCGGGGCTTGGGGATATTTTTGTGAATGATGCTTTCTCGGCAGCGCATCGCGCGCATTCATCCACCGAAGGTATTGCGCATTTGATCCCGGCTTATGCTGGCCGCGCAATGGAAGGCGAACTCAATGCATTGCAATCTGCGTTGGAAACACCAAAACGTCCGGTGATTGCTATTGTGGGTGGTGCCAAGGTTTCATCGAAGCTCGACCTGCTTGGTAATTTGGTCAAAAAGGTTGATGCCTTGGTCATTGGTGGTGCCATGGCTAACACGTTCCTTCATGCGCAAGGTCATAGTGTTGGAAAATCATTGGTTGAAAAAGATCTGGCTGAAACCGCGCGGGCTATTTTGGTTGCAGCGGAAAAAGCCAATTGTGCAATTCTTCTTCCTGTTGATGCCATTGTGGCCACGGAATTTAAAGCCCACGCACCTTCCCATGATTATGGGGTTGATGGCATTCCCGCCGATGGCATGATGCTTGATGTTGGGCCAATGTCGGTTGATCTTGTAAAAGCAGCAATTGATAACGCCCACACGTTGTTGTGGAATGGTCCATTTGGCGCCTTTGAAATGCAACCTTTTGACCGCGCAACAGTGATGGTAGCTCATCACGCCGCCACGCGCACCAAAGAAGGCAAGTTGATTACGGTGGCGGGTGGTGGCGATACTGTTTCAGCGTTGAACCATGCCGGCGTGGCTGATGATTTCACTTATATTTCGACTGCGGGTGGCGCGTTCCTAGAGTGGCTCGAAGGCAAGGAACTGCCGGGTGTTGCGGCACTGACTGTGAAATAGAAATGACGCAGTTTTATCTTGTTGCCCCCACTGAACTTAGCACTGCTGACATTATAGCCTGCGCCACAGCTGCGTGTGCGGCTGGTGAATGCTCCAGCATTATTGTGCCGGAAACTGTAAAGACTGAAGATGTGACGGCACTGCAAGCCTTGGGTCTTGCTGTGTTCTTGCAGGACGTGGAGCCACGCATTGTGAGCCGCCTTCGCGCCGATGGTTTGCATATCAATTCAATGGAACACGCCATTGTGGATTTGCGCATGTCATTGCCACGCGATGCGATGGTGGGTGTGGGGTGTGGCGTATCGCGCCACGCAGCGATGGAAGCTTCGGAGCAGGGGGCTGATTATATTGCCTTCACGCAGAAAAAGCAGACAGGTGGCGAGCCACTGGTGAAATGGTGGAATGATATTGCTGAAGTTCCTTGTGTGCCATTTGATGCTGTGAGTGCGGAAGAACTCGCCGTATTATTGCCGCAGAAGCCTGACTTTATTCGCCCGACAGATGCAATGTGGGCAAGCCCTGCAGATGCTACACGTGTGATCAAGGAACTTTCGGCCAAGTTTATATGAAGAAATTTTTTGCCATTGCAATGTTGCTCGGTTCGCTGGCTACGCCATCA
>JANYHE010000068.1 GCA_025359215.1 Hyphomicrobiales bacterium | reverse complement strand
ATATAAAAGCCTATGATGCGACCCGAAATCTGGGGATGAGTAACATGCCACGTATGGCACCTAAAATTGTAGCAAGTCTTGCCTGTCTGGCGGTTTTTTTTGTGTCACCCGCTGAATCACAGCCGCTCTTAAAAAAGCGTGTTGGTTTTTTTGAAAGCTTGTTTGGTACTTCATCTCGCAAGCAGCCAACAATTTCTAATCTTGGCACTGATAAAATCACGTGGTGGGAAGCACAGCAGCTTCAGCGCGAACAAAGCGGCATTGATCAAATTTATGGTGCCCCAACAACTCAGAAAATAAAACCCAAAAAAACAGTCGCGGAGTTTGCTGAACCTGAGCCTTTGCCCGGTCTCGGCATGGGCAATATGGCCTACCAACCGCCATTGCAAACACCTGTATATGATGTTTCAGTCGCAAAACTCACCACTGGTTCCCCGGAAGCCGAGGCCATTCGCTTGGTTTTGCTGGATCGCAATACAAACATTCGCAGTGTAGACACTGAGCGCAAAGCAATCGTTTCACTTTATAAGTCAAATGGCTTTAAACCCTTATGGACAGATGCAGGTCACATCTCAGCGCGAGCGAGTTCGGTTCTGAAAATATTTGCGAGTTCTGCAAGTGAAGGCTTAGTGCCAAGTAACTATCTTCCGGTCGGACTGGAAAGTTTTGACAACCCTGAATCAGCCATCGCTGGCGATCTGGAAAAGCTTGCAAAATTCGATGTTGCCCTCACCGCTGCCAGCCTGAAATATGCAAGGCACATTTCTGGCGGCCAATTCGATCCCAACCGCCTTTCGCTTTATAATGATATCAAATCCGAAGCCGTCAATGCAGATCAGGCCTTGCGGGTATTGGCATTCACACCTTATCCAGACGCCTATCTGAACGGACTGGCACCAAAAAATCCGCAATATGCAATTTTTAAAGAGCAGCTGGGCAAAGTAAAAACTGACAGTGCGCCAATGGATTTGGTTGCAACCGGCCCAGTCGTAAAGCCCGGCAAAGCCGATATCCGAATTCCGCAAATCCGCGCTAAACTGCAAACACTCGGCATGTTGTCGGCTGACGATGCTGTAAACAGCGACGAAGAAATGCTCGACAAGCCGCTTTCTGCAAGTCTCAAAGCCTTTCAAAAGTTGAGTAATATCAAGCAAACAGGCGCGTTAGATGCCGCCACTGTCAAAGCTTTTAATGCTGATCACCGCGATGATGAGCGCCAAGCACTTGTCTACAATATGGAACGCCTGCGTTGGCTGCCCAAGAATTTGGGCAATCGCTATGTGCTGGTCAATCAAGCCGCTTTTGAAGTGAATTTGATGCAAGATGGCAGATCCGTCTGGAACAGCCGCGTTGTTGTTGGCCGCCCCATGACGCAAACTTATGCCTTCAGCGATTCTATAGAAACAGTGGTGTTCAATCCCACTTGGGGTGTTCCCGCTTCAATTATTGTCAATGAATATGGTCCCAAAAGCCGCAAAGATCCAAGCTACCTTGATCGTAACGGCTTCAAAGTGATCAATTCTGCTGGCGAAGTTGTGCCATCCAGCTCTATTGATTGGTATGGCATGGGCCAAGCTCCGAATTTTGGCGTGCAACAACCCGCTGGCGACGGCAACGCGCTTGGTGAGTTGAAATTCGTATTCCCCAATTTGCATGATATTTATATGCACGACACGCCAAGCAAAAATCTGTTCGCCGATTCGGTGCGCGCCTTCAGCCACGGCTGTGTGCGCGTGCAAAATCCACGTGGTTTTGCCGAAGCCCTGCTGGGTTGGAGCCAAGCCGATATTGAAGCTGCAATCAGCACCGGCGAAAGCTTGCCAGTCAAACTAAAGCTAGCCACCCCTGTTCATCTCACTTATTTCACGGCTTGGACAGATGAAACCGGAAAAATCAATTACTACAACGATATATACGGTCGTGATGCTGCGATGGCGAAAGCTTTTGCTTTTGGATCTTCACCAAAAAACATGACGAATGCAGATAAAATTGTTCAAACTGGATCAATTTCTGGCGAATTGATTCAAAATTGAATTATTTTAAGCTCCCATTAAGCACAATCGGGCAAAGTGAATTAACCAAATGGCTTGCCACATGGTGGCCGCAATCTTGTTCGATGTCCGTTTTACGGTTAGGGTGAGAAACTCTCGCTCGCACGGTGACGGAAAATTTCTGAGGAGTCGGGTTCCGCCCGGTGTGTGTGTTGAGTATGGGTGTAAAACTATTGAACGTCGGACATCGCCGAACATTGACTAAGCGTTTGAAAAAAGCAGTGGTGAATTCAGCCATCGCTGCAGCTGTGGCTGCGGCAAGTTTTTCTATGCTTGAATCCAAAGCCTTTTCTGGCGGCGAAACCCGCAATATTTCACTTTATCACATTCATACTGGCGAACGCCTTTCTGTAACTTATATGGAAAATGGCCGTTATGTACCGTCAGCGATGAAGCAGATTAATTATCTGCTGCGCGATTGGCGCAAAAACAAAACTGTCACTATTGATCCTAAAACCATTGATCTGGTGTGGGAGCTTCACGCCGATTTGGGCTCTAGCAGCACCATCAACATCGTTTGCGGTTATCGTTCAGCCGCTACCAACGCATTATTGCACCGTATTGGCCGCAATGTGGCCCAACACAGCCAGCACATAAATGGCAAAGCGATCGATTTCTATTTCCCTGATGTGCCCACCGTAAAAATTCGCAACAGTGCACTTGTCCGCAAAGTGGGCGGTGTGGGTTACTATCGCTCTGCTGGCGGCCCAACTGGCTTTCTTCATGTCGATTCCGGCAGTGTTCGTCATTGGGGTCCTCTGATCAGCAATTCGCAAATGGCCCAAATTGTTCGCGAAGGTGCCAAAACCGTTGGCCGCCGCATGCGTTTGAATGGTGGCAACCAACAATATGAAGCGACCCCAGATACCAACACGGGCAGCAGCGGCGGATTATTGGCGTTCTTAGGTTTCAAAAAGAAACCAGTGACAATCATTCAAGAACCTCAAGTGGCCATGGTTAAGGTACCTGCGCCAAAGCCCGTTGAAGCCGCTTATTCCGGTGACACAAATGATATGGCAGACCTCAGCGCCGATGCTGCGGTTGCGCCAGTCACTGCCAAACCAAAGGCTGTTATTGCCTCTATGATTTCGCCAACCCCGGTTGTTCCTAGAGATCAAATCGCAGCGTTGAATGCCATGGCAGACAATGCGTCAAAAACTGCAATGCCCGTCGAAGAACAAGCCGACAATGGCGACGCCGAGCCCTTGGTTAAAAAAGGTCCCGCAATTCCACGTCCACGTTTGAAGCCTGTAGAAATCATGTTGATGGCCGCCGCCAATATGAAGGCTGACCCTAACTTGATCCGCATCTCAGCAGCATCCGCTCCACCGCCAAGCCAAACTGGCAATGATGAGCCCTCACCCGTTGCCGATTCCTTAGGCACTGTTATGGCAGCCGCCGCCGACGAGCCCATTGCAAAACTGCAGAAGCCAGCAAAATCTGCCAAGGGTAATTTCGCAACGCAACTGCGCAATGGCACAGCCGATGATGCACCAGTGATTAAGCCACTTCTCGCATCTGCGGGTGGCAGCGATATTAATTGGTGGCCACAGCTGTTCCTGAATGGCGATGCAGCAATCCGCCGTGATGGTGCGCCTTCAGTGATTGGCGCAGCCGGAGATTCAACGCTTCCGATGGCAGCAACGTTGAACGAAGATGGCAGCAATATTGCCACTGCTGACGCCAACACTGAGGGCAAAGGCGACCTTCTCATTGTCAATCGCGATGGCAAAGGCGATCTCGGTGAATTCACCCTGCCCGCAGCCCGCAAAAATCAAAAACTGAGTTTGAACTGAGCTTAAGCCGCCTCTTCTGCCACACTCGGTGCCATGCCGAGCGCTGCGAGATACACATCAATCAGCGCTTCTTCTTCTTGGCGTTCAGTGGGCTCTTTTTTGCGCAGTGATATCACCTTGCGCAAAATCTTGATATCAAAGCCTGTGCCCTTAGCTTCGGCGTAAACTTCCTTGATATCAGCGGCAATGGTTTTCTTCTCTTCTTCCAAGCGCTCAATGCGTTCAACAATGGCTTTCAATTGACCATGTGCAAAATGCGTTGTTGTTTTGTCAGCCACTTATAACTCTCCGAACTAAATTTAATGTGATTTTGGGGTGATGGTTTGTGGCGCGCCCGTTTGATGCTTGGTCTTCCAATCATCGTAGGACATTCCGTAAATATAGAACCTGGCATCATCGCGTGAAATGCTCAGGCCTTTTTCAGTGGCTGCATCTTGCAGCCAGTTCGACAAGCAATTGCGACAAAAGCCAGCTAGATTCATCAAATCGAGATTCTGCACGTCCTCGCGCCCGCGCAAATGCTGCACCAATCGGCGAAATGCTGCGGCCTCAAGTTCGGTTTGGGTTGTCTCGTCAATGTCTTTCATGCCTTCTACATAAGCGTTCCCACCGCTCACGCCAATGGCTGAACTTCACTCATCCACAGGCCTCAACACTTGTCCCCGCCATCATAATGCCCTAGTTTCCAGCCGATTTTGGAGATTGACGGCGCAATCTCTCGAACTAAATGTATCTTTGATTCGAACGGCATCTGGAGGCGATGGCATGAATAGAAAATTCTGGGTTGGGCTAGGCGCCACGGTGCTTCTGGCCGCCGCCGGAACACCTGCAAAGGCTGACTTGAAATTATGCAACAACACCGCCAGCAAAGTGGGCGTGGCCATTGCTTACAAGAATAAGGACGGCTGGAAGAGCGAAGGCTGGTGGACCGCCGAGCCGCAAAAATGTCTCAACCTGTTGAAAGGCCCACTACCCTCACGCTATTATTATGTTTATGCCGTAGACTTGGTCAAAGGCGGCTCATGGGGCGGCAAAGCCCAGATTTGCATTAAAGACAAACTTTTCACAATTGCCGGTATCGATAATTGTGAACAACGCGGTTATCAAAAACAAGGCTTCTTCGAAGTGGACACCGGTGAAGAAGCTGATTGGACCGTTTCGCTGTCAGGCGATAAAACAACTCCCGGTCAATAACAGTTAGGTTTAAAATTCAGTGCGCAGAAATCGTAAAGTAAAAATCTTGGCAACTTTGGGGCCGGCCTCCGCAACCCCAGAGATGATTGAGAAACTCTTCATTGCAGGCGTAGATGTGTTCCGCATCAACATGAGCCACACCAACCACGCGCTACTCAAAGAATTGCACGGTTATATCCGCGCCATTGAAGCAAAGCTCAAGCGCCCCATTGGCATTCTGGCCGATTTGCAAGGCCCAAAGATTCGCATTGGCACCTTTGCTGATAAGGAAGTGAAAATTATCGCTGGTGAAAATTTCATTTTTGACACCAACAGCGAACCCGGCGATTCAACGCGTGTGTTTCTGCCTCATCCGGAAATTTTTGCAGGCGCCAAAGTCGGCGATAATCTTTTGCTCAATGACGGTCGCTTGCGTGTGGAAGTCAAGACTGTCACCCCAACCCGCCTTGACACAACCGTTATCTACGGCGGCATGTTATCAAACCGCAAAGGTGTAAACCTGCCCGACACCTTGCTGCCCATCCCCGCCCTCACCGATAAAGACCGTGCGGATTTAGAAGCCGCAGCGTCACTGGGTGTGGATTGGATAGCGCTTTCCTTCGTGCAACGCCCAGAAGATGTGGCAGAGGCCCAAACTCTGGTCAAAGGCCGCGCTGGCGTAATGGCAAAGATCGAAAAGCCATCGGCTCTTCCCGTGCTAGATGAAATTCTAAAAATCTCGGACGGCATCATGGTAGCCCGGGGTGACCTAGGAGTTGAACTCCCGCTGGAAACCGTACCTTCCAAGCAGAAGCACATCACCCGTTCGGCGCGCCGTTATGGCAAGCCCGTGGTTGTGGCAACCCAAATGCTGGAATCAATGATCACGGAACCCGTGCCCACCCGCGCTGAAGTTTCTGACGTGGCAACAGCTGTTTATGAAGGCGCTGATGCTGTGATGCTTTCAGCTGAAAGTGCTTCCGGCGCTTGGCCCGAAAAAGCTGTGCAGACAATGGACAAGATTGCCCAGTCTGCTGAAGGTGACACTTATTACGATGGTATCGTTCACGCCCAGCGCAATGACACTGAATCAACCGCAGCTGACGCGATTTCTGCTGCTGCCCGCACCATTGCCGAAACGCTGAAAGTGCCTGCAATCGTGTGTTACACGGGTTCAGGCTCAACAGGCGCCCGCGTGGCCCGCCAACGCCCTAAAATGCCAATTCTGGCTCTAACACCGATCATCGCTACGGCACGGCGTTTGGCCCTCACATGGGGCACGCATCCTGTTCTGGTTGACGATGCAAAATCCCTTGACGAAATGTTCGAAAACGCCGGCAACATCGCGTTCAGTGAAGGCTTTGCCAAACCCGGCGAGCGCATCATCATCACTGCAGGTGTTCCCATCGGAGCCCCCGGCACAACCAACATGATCCGTGTGGCAACAATTGGACCTGGCGGAAAAGGCGTCTAGGCCTCAGCCTATTTCTTCGCCTTGATCAAAGCATCGGAATTTCCAAGGAGATTCCGAACCGCCACCCGCGCTGCCTGCGGTTGACGCAGGCGGATGCTGCGTTCAATTTTATTATGCAGCTCCTGAGCATGGCGCAAGTCTCTGTCTCTTCGTGTCATCAACGCAAATAGATTATTGAGCGCTTGATCGATGATCACGCCAAGTGGCACCAAAAGTTCATTATTCGAAGCGCGCAAAATGCACAGGTGAAATCTCACATCTGCTTCTGTTCTTTCCGAAAGGGATTTGGCATTGGCCATATCCTGGCATGCAAGACTAATAGCTTCCATTTGGGCACTGTCATGGTTTTGCGCTGCGAGAGCTGCCGCCTCAGGCTCAATGATATGACGAAATTGCTGGAGGGAAACCAAGAATTGTTCGCGATTGGGCGCCGTGGCATACCAGCTCAATATATCATGGTCGAGCAAACTCCAGCGTTCTTTTGGTTCCACACGGCTACCAATCTTCGGCCTGGAAACCAGTAGGTTTTTTGCCATAAGAATTTTTATGGCTTCCCGTACAGCAGAGCGGCTGACCTTAAAGTCAGTGGCCCATTTCGTCTCATTGGGCAATATTGTGCCGGGCGGGAATTCACCCCGAACAATGCGCTTTCCGATGGCCTCAGCCACTGATGAATGCACGTTGCCACTGCCCCGCTTCAGAACAGCCGTCGTTGCTATCGCTTTAATCTTACCCGTCATGCCGTTGCCCGCCCCTATCGACTTTTTCTTCGCTCTGACAGAACCAGACAATTCTGCAATGTGCCTAAATGGCGCTCCAGAGCTCAGTCACGTTGGCGTAAATTTCTAATCCTATCAAACAAAACTGCAAGTAAAATGGCACCACCAATAAAAACGCCCTGCCAAAATGCATTAATGCCCAGAAGGCCGAGACTATTACGAATAACTTCAATCAGTGCCGCACCGATAATTGCACCCATAGCCGTACCAACACCACCTGCGAGATTTGCACCCCCAATAACGGCAGCAGCAATCACCTGCAATTCCATGCCCGAACCAATATTCGTGGTTACAGCACCAAGCCAGCCCGTTTGAACGATCCCAGCAATACCTGCTGAAAGCGCCGACACCATATAAACCGCAACTTTGATCAGTTTCACAGGAACACCCGTCAGCGTTGCAGCGTGTTCATTGCCGCCAATTGCAAAAAGATATCGGCCAAAGCGCGTCCAGCGCAAAACAAATCCGGTGATGAGCGCCAAAACCAACATGTAAATGACGGGATTGGCGATACCAAAAAGCCAAGCGCCGCCACCCAGTGCCAATAATTGTTGGTGATCAGGACCAAACTCAAAAACCACAGTGTTGCCAGACGTAACCATGGCCAAACTGCGCGCAATCGACAACATGCCAAGCGTCACCACAAAGGGTGGAAAGTCGAGATAGGCAATCAGAATGCCATTGAACGCCCCAATAACCAATGCTGTGGCGATGGAAGCGGCGATGCCCACTTCAATGTTGTAACCTGCATGCATAACGACGGCCAAAACCATGCTGCAGAGACACAAAACTGAACCCACCGAAAGATCAATGCCGCCTGTGATAATCACCATGGTCATGCCAAGCGCAATCATCGCAACGAAGGTCACGTTTCGGGTGATGTTATAAAGATTTTTTGGCGTAGCAAATGAATCTGTCGCAAACGAAAGAAACACACAAGCCGCAACGACGGCCATAAAAACCCAAAACGTTTGGCTGCCTAATTTTTCTGAGAGCCAGCTCTGCTGTTTGGCGTCAATTGTCTTTTCAAGTGTCGTTGTCATGGCTGGCCTTTATGCGCGTTCAATTGCACCGGTGATAAGACCGGTGACTTCTTCGGGAGAGCTTTCAGAGGTCTTTTTATCGGCTACTTTTGTGCCACGCCGCAAAACAATGATGCGGTCTGCCACCGTGAAAACATCCGGCATGCGGTGACTGATCAACACCACAGCAATGCCTTGATCACGCAGTCGCCGTATAAGATTTAGAACTTCTGCAACTTGGCGCACAGAAATGGCTGCGGTTGGTTCGTCCATCAACACAATCTTGGGATTGGTCAATCGTGTGCGGGCAATCGCAACAGCTTGGCGCTGCCCGCCAGACATCTGCTTGACGAGATCACGAGGCCGTGTTTCTGATTTAAGTTCCGCGAAAATCTGTCCCGCTTTCTGATACATGCTTTTGTAATCAAGAACCTGAAACGGCCCCCTTCCAACACGCAATTCGCGGCCCAGAAACACATTGGCTGCTGCCGTCAGATTGTTGCAAAGTGCCAAATCTTGATGAACAATTTCAATGCCATGCTGGCGGGCATCGATCGGTTTGTGCATTTCAAGCGGCACATTTTCCATCATCATGCTGCCGCTGCTGGGCCGGTAATTGCCCGCAATCATTTTAACAAGTGTGGATTTTCCAGCACCGTTATCGCCCATCAACCCCGTCACCTCGCCTGGCTGCAACGAAAACGAAATGTCGTTAACAGCTTGAATTGCGCCAAAGTTTTTCGAAATATTTTTAAGCTCTAAAATCGACACCGCTGCTTCAACTCCCACTGCATGCGCTGATCTATCCACAGCAACTGCGATGTGTCAATCATTTGTCGGACTAATTCAATCCAGTTTACTTATTAAACTGTTTTATCCTACAAATAGAACTTGACGAAAACTGAAAACCAAGACTAGGTTCTGAACAATAAAAGAAATGTCGGGCAACTTCACGAGACGGCACATTGGGCAATCCATAACCCAAGCCAATCATGCAGTGAAGTAGGCCTTGCTTGGCAAGCAAAAATGCTTGTCTCATTTAAACGGGAGTAGAAAAAATGAAAAAGGCTCTATTATTCGCAACTGCACTTTTGGCCTTAACAGCCAGTGATGCATTTGCCAAAAAACAATTGGTTATTGTTGTTAAAGGCTTGGACAATCCGTTCTTTGAAGCCATTCATCAAGGTTGTGAAAAGTGGAACAAAGAAAACGCAACGTCTGAATATGAGTGTTTTTACACCGGTCCCGCTTCAACATCAGATGAAGCAGGCGAAGCTCAAATCGTTCAAGATATGTTGGGAAAGCCCGACACTGTTGCTATGGCCATCTCGCCTTCAAATGCGAAGTTGATTGCGCAAACACTTAAAACCGCAGCCCCAACAATTCCAGTGATGACATTGGACGCTGATCTTTCAAAAGATGATGCAGCTCTTCGCAAAACCTATCTCGGCACCGACAATTACCTGATGGGTTCCAAGATTGGTGAATACATCAAGAAAGCCAAGCCCAATGGCGGCACCGTTTGCTTGATTGAAGGCAACCCTGGTGCAGATAACATTTTACGCCGCGCCCAAGGAACACGTGACGCTTTGAGCGGCATGAAAGATCTGCCAGCACTGAAAGGTGAAGGCGGTTGGACCGAAGTTGCAGGTTGCCCTGTTTTCACAAACGACGATGGCGCCAAAGGCGTTCAAGCCATGACTGATATTTTGGCCGCAAATCCAAAATTGGATGCATTTGCAATCGAAGGCGGTTGGCCACTGTTTGGCGCACCACAGCCTTACCGTGATCTGTTCAAACCATTGGCTGATCGCATTGCGAAAAATGATTTTGTAATTTCAGCTGCTGATACAATCGGCGATGAAGTGGCAATTGCGGGTGAAGGCTTGGTCACTGCGCTCGTTGGTCAACGTCCATTTGAAATGGGTTACAAAGCTCCAACTGCAATGATTGATTTGATCACTGGCAAGGCTGTTGCTGATCCGATTTTCACTGGCCTTGATGAATGCACCAAGGACACAGTGAGCACCTGTATCCAAAAATAGGGTCCCAACCCACCAAGCCAGCCGACATTCACGTCTCCCAGGTGTCGGCTGGCACTTTCCTCAAATATCAGGCGAGTTTTTTAGTAAATCCTTGATGGCTTGCGCGACAGAATCCATATGTGGATTGATCGCCAAGGTTTCACGCATCACCTTTAGCGCTTCCGTGTTTTTGCCTTGTGCCCGCAAGATCATCGCTTTCCCAGCCAAAGCCCCAAAATGTCGGGGCTCTAAATCCAGCACATGCTGAATATCAACCAACGAATCATTATAGCGACCCATCATGAAATAGAGTGTCGCGCGTTTGTTCCAAGCTTCGGCAAATGTGGGATAGCTTTCAATAAGCTGTATCAGCGTCTTTTCCGCCGCGTCATATTCATTCATGTTCATAGCGGCAACGGCCTGGCGCAATAGCAGTTCAGCCGTGGCAGAATCATTATGAGCCCACAAAGTCCAAATCTGTTCGACAGTTTTGTTGGGGTCTTGCGTAGTTGGAGTTTCATGCAAGCTGC
The DNA here is from genome assembly GCA_025359215.1 of Hyphomicrobiales bacterium. GTDB lineage: Bacteria > Pseudomonadota > Alphaproteobacteria > Rhizobiales > Aestuariivirgaceae > Aestuariivirga. The sequence continues at coordinate 2,661 of JANYHE010000068.1, read as the reverse complement.
CAAACAGCTTATCGAGCTGGGCATCACGCATTTTGGCAGAATCATCGGCCAATGAGGGCGATGTCAAAGCCAGTAAAAGACCAAGTGTTGCTAATGTGCGCATGCAAAAATAATATCACATTCTGCAGGATAAAAAAGTAACAACCGCACGAGGTGGCCCCAGCGCGGCGTTTTGGCTTAGCAATAAATGAAATTAGCCCTGACGAGCCTTAAAACGAGGATTCGTCTTATTGATAATATAAACGCGGCCTTTGCGACGAATAAGCTTGTTGTCACGGTGGCGTTTCATCAACGCTTTCAGGGAGTTACGAACTTTCATAATGGCACCTAATATCGAGGCATGAATTTGCCTCTTGATTTCGGGGCGGACCATAGTCATGGCTTTTCCGCGTGTCAACCACTTGAGAATACCAAATAAAATCATGTTAACGACTGAATTCTGGGTCACCCTCGCTTTCCTCGGCGGCGGTGCAGCAATTGTGGGCTTAATGACCTGGATTGAGAAACGTCCGAAGACCAAATTGGAACCTAGGCTTTTTCCAACAACATTTGTGATGCTCATAGCCGGATTGGTGGCTTTGATGGCGCTGTTCCACATGGTGGATCTGTTGAAACCTGTGGCTGGCCACTAATGTCGCAGATCAAAGCCTGCGGCCTCGATTTTGGCACATCTAATTCCACCCTAGCAGTTTACACTGACGGCAAGCCTGAACTTTTAAAACTGGAAGACGGCAAATCCACTGTGCCCAGCGCCACATTCTTCGGCCAGGAAAAAGACAACACTTTTCTGGTGGGCCGCGCGGCAGTCAGTGCTTACGTCGATGGTGCACCGGGCCGCCTTATGCGGTCGCTTAAATCCATTCTCGGAAATTCACTGTTGCAAGAGCGCACGCCCGTCTTTCGCCGCAAAATTTCCTTTGCCGAAATCATCGGGCAATATCTCAAAGAGCTGAAGCACCGCGCCGAGCAGCAAACAGGCGAGGAGCTCACTCAGGTTGTCATGGGAAGACCAGTGCAGTTTGTCGATAATGATGAAGCCGCAAATGTACTAGCCGAAAAAAACTTAAGCGATATAGCTAAATCAATCGGCTTCAAAGATGTGTCTTTTCAATTTGAACCCGTGGCAGCCGCGCTCGAATTTGAACGCCAATTGACCACTGAAAAGCTGGCGCTCATCGCCGATCTTGGTGGTGGCACATCAGATTTTTCAATCATCCGCCTTGGTGGCCAACACAAACAAAAAGTACTCGCCAACACAGGCGTTCGCGTGGGTGGCACTGATTTTGATCGCGCCCTCAGCATCGCAAAATTTATGCCCAGTTTTGGCTATCACAGCTTGCAAAAAACCAGCGGCTTGGAATTTCCGGTGGCACCCTTTTTAGATTTGTCGACGTGGTCCAGCATTCACAATCTTTATGAGCCAAAATTCATGACGCTGCTCAAAGCATTACGTTTTGACGCCCAGCAGCCGCATCTGCTGGAACGCTTCATCTACATTGTGAACGAGCGCCGCTGCCACAGCTTGCTTATGGACGTCGAGAACGTGAAAATGCAATTGTCAGACACTGAACAAGCAGAAGCCAACCTCAATTGGGTCGAAAAAAATCTGCGTGTGCAGGTTACGAGCGCTCAGTTTGAAACCAGTGCAAGTTCACTGTTTGCCCAGTTGCAAATGTCCATCACAAAATGCCTGAGTGATGCCGGAATTTCAGCCGATAGAATTGACGTCTTGTTCTTCACCGGGGGCACCAGCTTAATCCCCGCCGTGCGCCGGAAAATCGCCCATAACTTTCCGCACGTCGAAATCGTCAATGGCGATCAATTCGGTGCCGTTGGCATGGGGTTGGGGCTCGAGGCGCATAACCGCTACGGCTGAGATTACTTTATCGTCAGTCCCGCCAGCTCCACTTTGGCAGCAGCGACGGCGAGGATATGCGGATCAGCTGTCACGTGTCGTTCGCCTGTCAGGTCTGGCCATAGTGCATCAAGGCTTGAAAGTGCAGTATCAATTTCGGCTAAGGGCTCTGGGTGTTCGCCGCGTTCTTGTGCGTTGATGTCCGTCATAATTGCTTTGGCGGCCTGCACAAAACCCCAAGCATCTTGATATTCCTTTGGCACGGTAACAGCGCCGTTCTGAACACCTGTTGCGTAGTCTTTGACCGCATTTTGCAAAAGAATAAGTACAGCCCCTGTCATGGCATGGGCTGAAACGGCTTCACCATCGCCACGGGCTTTGACAATGGCAGATTTCATAGTAGCGAAAAGTGCATCAACATCGCCGCCCTGATTGTTTTTGTGAATGGCCATGCTTAAGGCTTCCAACTCATCAGCAAAGCCCTTGGCTTTGCGCGCTTCAAGCATGGGCTGCAGCGCAGTATAAATTTCATCGGCGGGGTGTTTCATATGCACCATGGCCGCATCACCCTTGCCCTGCTTATAAAGTTCCAAACCCACACGCATGTGGCCTTCAACTAAAGCAAGATCGGCGATAAAATCCGGTTGGTCATCAGCAGTTACAGCCACTTTACCACTTTCACCCGCTTCACCGGCAACAGCGGCTGCAAAATGCAACAATGGCGAAGAGGGCTTCATAGAAAGCTGCGTTGCATTGGCCACCATTGTGGTAGAAACCGCCGCCACGCCAAGCCCTGCCCAAAATTT
>JANYHE010000060.1 GCA_025359215.1 Hyphomicrobiales bacterium | reverse complement strand
TGGCATGGGCGAACTTTTGCTGTCATTGTTGAGTGAAATCGACTCTGATTTGCGGAGTCACAAATTTACCACATATCTGATTTTGCTGGGCGATTATGTGGATCGTGGTCCTGAAACGCGTGAAGTTATCGAATCTCTCGTTCAGCTCAGCGTTGCCCTAAATCCAAGTTTTATTCCTATTTTCCTAAAGGGAAATCATGAGCAAATGTTATTGGATTTTATTTACGACCCCGTCAAACACGGTGAATTCTGGTTGAAAAATGGCGGTGATGCCACGCTGTCCTCTTATGGTGTTTTTTTGCAAGGCAAACCGAATTCAAAACAACTCACCTATTTGCGAGACGAATTGACCAACCGGATGCCAAGCTCACATTTAGAGTTCCTTAAGTCATTAAGGTCACATTTCAGCTTAGGGGATTATTTTTTCTGTCATGCAGGAATTCGTGTAGGTCTACCACTTGCTCAGCAATCAGATGATGTTTTGCTCTGGACAAGAATTCAACCTCAACCGAGTGATGGCGCGCAAGAAAAAATCATTGTTCACGGACACGAACCTGTTCGAGAACCTGTGATGGCTCAATTTCACATTAACGTAGACACAGGTGCGTTTGTTACAGGACGCCTTACGGCCTTGAAATTGCAAGGAGCATTGAGAAGTTTCATTTCAGTGCGCGGTAAGGTTAATTATGACAATAGAACCATTTCGAAAAGGCAAGTTCAAGATGCTCGGTAACGATACTGTGGCCCAAGATGCGAGTCGATTGAGCTCAGCCATGCAGACCATGTCGGGGCTGGAGCTACGCACTGTGCTGGGAATGTTGGCACGGCAATGGCGACTGATTCTGGCTTTGGTTGTTGTTTCCACATTGCTGTCGGCTGGTGTACTTTCGCAAATGCGTTATCGCTTTACTGCGGAGGCATTGATGTCTCTGGATGAACGCGAAGCACAATTGGCTGGGCAAGATGATGGCTCGTCAGTCGGTGCCACAATGAATAACCGCGTGGATACCGAAGTGGAAATTCTAGGCTCCTCAAGTGTTGCCTTAGGTGTGATTGATCGCTTGGCACTCTGGCGTGATCCTGAGTTTGGCTTTACCAGCGTTTCGAGGTTAGACAGTTTAAAGGGCATGCTGGGGTTCAAACTGGCACAGGCGGATGCTCCTGTTGCAACCCGCCTGAGTGAGTTACCCGGAGATTTGCAGTCTCAACTTGTAAAAAAGCTTGGCACAGCTGTCAAAGTAACACGACGCGGCTTGACCAGCGTGATCGCTATTCAGGCGACCTCTAAGGATCCAGAGAAAAGCGCCAAAGTGGCTAACGCCATGGCCGAATCCTATCTCGATGTGCAGATCAATGCCAAAGCAAAGACGGCACAGAGTGCTGCTAATTTTTTATCGAGTCGTGTGGATGAATTGGCCAAAAATATCCAAGATGTCGACGCCAAAATCGAAAATTTCATTTTGAAGGAAGCTGACGCGATTGGAACGCCTGAGGCTCGTGCAGAGTTGCAAAAAATGCGCGATAGCATTAATTCTTTGACCACAAGCCAAGCCGCATTTTCGACCGAACTTGCACAGATGCAGAGCTTGCAAAATGATCCAAGCGCTAACTTGGGTGACAGCGTTTCAGCCGAGCTTCGCGCTTTAGCGGAAAAGCGCGCTGCACTGGCCAAAAAAGCTGCAGCGGCCTCGGCACCACCTGACCTAGAAAAACAGTTGAAGGAACTTGATAGCCAACTCCAAGATATGGCTAAATTTCGGACCACTGAATTACAAGATGAAATCAGCAAGTCTGATCAACAAAAATCGGAACTCGGAAAGCAACTGCAAGATTTGTTCAGCCATCAAAAAATTCCGAATGAAGTTGCTGTGAATCTTTATCGGTTGCAGCGTGAAGCAGACGGAAGCAGGAAGCTTTACGAGTCGTTTTCTACGCGCTTGGGTGAAGTTCAACAACAAGTGAGTATGGCGCTTCCGAATACCCGTATTATTGCGCCTGCTATTGTGCCCCATGATCCGAGCTATCCAGCCAGCAATTTCATTTTATCGCTGGGCGGATTGTTAGGGTTGGTTTTGGGTGCCGCAGCGGCAATTGCACGCGAGAATCTGGTGGGAGGTTTCGCATCCACTGCGCAAGTTGAAGCTGTAACAGGACTTCCCGTTTTGGCAACAGTTCCAGGTTATGATGGCAAAGAACCACATGACGCAATCGTGACAGTTCCGTTTAGTGGTTTTTCTGAGTCAATTCGGAGATTGCGCATTGGCTTGGAAAATCGATTGTCGTCTTTTGACAATAAAGTAATCCTCGTGACATCAACCGAGCCAAGCGAAGGTAAATCGACTTTGGCCGTCAGTGTCGCGCGAGCTTTGGCGACTTCGGGACGATCGACTTTGCTGATTGATGGTGACTTTAGGCACCCTTCAGTGGGTAAACTGATGAATTTTAAATCGAATGAAGATTTGATTGAGATGCTGCCAAATATTGAAGGCAAGTTTGATCTGATGTCTTGCGTTAAATCTGAGGAAGATTCAGGACTTTATGTATTTACAACGACTGCGACACAAAAGTTGGCCAGCGATGTTTTGGTTGGATCTCAAAATTTCGTAACTTTGATGACTGAAGCAAGGAAGGCGTTTGAGTATATTATCGTCGATTGCCCACCTATCGGGTATGTGGTTGACGCTAAAATTATCAGTCGATTTGTTGATTTGGTCTTGTATGTTGTGAAACAGAACTCAACCAGTCAGCAAGATGCGATTTCGGGCATGCGTCAGATGGTGGACGCCTCGGGTCATCCGCCTGTTACGATCGTTCTGAACAACGTGCGAGATATTCTCGGTGGGTATTATTACCGCAATAGCCGCTATAACAACTACTATAAATCGGAAGTTTGAATTGCGGCAGCAATTGATCACGGGGCCAAAGCGCAAGCGAATTGTCGTGGCAAGTTTAGGTGTTGTTGGTTTAACTTTGTTTTTGACCTCAACAAAGCTGGCATTTCAAGAAGGAAGTTTGCCTCTGACAATTCAGCTGGATGAAGCGCGCCTGCTCGAACCCAACAATGTCGACACGTCGCAGGAAAGCTCAGCGTTGCAGTTTCTGGAGACAAATGAAAGTCGGTTATCTGATTATGTCCAGTGTTCTGCTGCTGCGGGCGTTGAAAGTAAACAAGCTTGCTTAGCTATCATTGATCAAATGTTGAATTCAGACCCGGCCAATGGTCGCTTATGGCTTGAAAAGGCGAAAGTGTTAGCGGGCGAGAGCGGCCTTGACGAACAGGCTATTACAGCGCTCAAAAAATCATATGAATATTCTGGACGAGAAGGATGGGTCAGTATTGTTCGCGCAAAGTTTGCGCTCTCGGTTTGGAGTGGACTTCCTGAAGATATGCAAGAAACTGCTGCAAAAAACCTGATTGCTACAATCACGGATGACCTTACTCAAATGCCCAAAATTGTCGATCTATATGCTCAAAATCCACTGGCGCGGGCAGGCATCACAGCAGTTATTGCAAAGGCACCTGTCGAAATGCAGCAACGATTTCTCTATTTGCTCCGGTCAAGCCTCAAAACTTAACCTACCATTTGGTTGCTATGTGAAACACATTGTCAGGGCTCATTAAGACTTTATTGCACGTCCATGTTTCGCGGAGAGCGAAGCAAGCTTTAGATGCTGCTGCGAAAGTGGCTTTAGTTGCGAGTCCATTGGGTGCCTGCTTCATAAAACCGCCCCGGACGAGCCCTGCCTGCAGGCGGTAAACCATGAAGTTGCGGTTTGCCGCCATCATTGAAGATTGGTTTTCGGGACGTAAGTACAAGCGAACTGCATTGATATCATTAAGTATGTCGTGAAAAGATTTGATGCCACTGGCTCCCGCCAGGGTAATAAAGAAACGTTCATTTTCTGATTGCACAGGCGTGAGATATTTCGAATATTTATTTATTGCGAGCGTGGCTGATTTCAAATTCTTGGCTACACGACCTTGGACTCCATCGCGATGAGCCGTGATCAGAGATTTTATAGCATCGACATTTCCGCTTGCAGCGTTTTGCGTGAGAATTGCCAAGAATTTTTTCGTGTTGGCGGGTACGCCAAGTCCATAGAGATATCGTCTGGCCTCCACTACTGCGATGCCTTTGTCGCCGGCCGCGAGCGCTT
>JANYHE010000024.1 GCA_025359215.1 Hyphomicrobiales bacterium | reverse complement strand
GTTTGAGCCGCGCTTCGGGCGTGTGGGTCATGCGAAGAGTGGGAGGCCGAAGTCGTTCTACAGGCAGGTGATGGAGGTTGCTTACAAGAGTGGCATCAAGTCTGGGCGTAAATCCTCGTTCACAGGACAGCGTATCGGGCGCGGCGCTGCTTGGGGTACGCTGGCATCGGCAGGCTTCATGGCAGGAGGCAGCCGCAAGGCGGTAATCAAAGTTAGGATTGCCAAGCTGAGGACGGGCAACTTGTCTGCGGCTCGCGCTCATATGCGCTACATCCAGCGCGACGGGGTAACCTTGCAGGGCGAACCCGGTCAACTCTATGGCAAGGACACCGATGAAGCAGACGGCGCAGCATTCGTTGAACGCTGCGATGGTGACAGGCACCAGTTCCGCATTATTGTGTCAGCGGATGACGGGGCCGAGCTTCATGATATAAAGCCGTTCATCCGCGATCTGATGCAGCGCATGGAATTGGACTTGGAGACAAATCTTGATTGGGTGGCCGTCAATCACTTCAATACAGGCCATCCTCACACGCACATCGTGATCAAGGGAAAGGCACAGGACCGGAAGGACCTTATCATCGCCAAGGATTATATCACTCACGGCATAAGACAACGGGCCAGTGAGCTGCTGACACTTGAGTTAGGACCAGAGAACGAATTTGACCAGAAATTAAAGCTGGTGCGGCAAGTGGAAGTCGGCAGGTTCACCCCGTTAGACAGGTCAATCCTCAAGCACATGGACCAAGGCTTCCTCGTGGTCAGCGCCATGCCATCTTCGGACCCCGCCACACACGCTGTCCATATGCGGCGCTTGCGTCATCTCAAAAACCTTGGGCTGGCGGAAGAGCGGCAACCGGGAGTCTGGCAGATCGATACCGATATAGAACCCAAGCTTCGTACATTGGGACAGCGTAACGATATCATGAAGACGATGCACAGGGCGATGAAAGAAGCTGAGATTGATCGGCCAGTGGGGAACTTTGCCATTTTCAACGGCGCTGAAACCAAGGCCAAGGTTGTTGGCAGAGTGGCAGCTATTGGACTCACCGATGAGATCACCGACCGCCACTACGTCGTTGTCGATGGTGCTGATGGCAGAGTTCATTATGCTGACATTGGCAACCAGCTGCCCGGTACACTGCCGGAGAAGGGCATGATTGTTTCCCTCGAAGCAGCGGAACAGGAAATCAATAGTCGTCAACAGACGCGGCTTCGGATTCTATCGTATCTCAGTCTTGAACAACTGGCAGCCACGGACGGCGCAACTTGGCTTGATCGAGAACTCACCAGCAAGACCCCAACGCACATCGCGAACCAAGGCTTTGGCGCAGACGTTAAAGCGGCACTTAGGAACCGTATGCAATGGCTAACAGAGCAAGGTCTCACGCAGTCTTTGCAAGACGGCTCAACACGTCCGTCAGCAAACGCACTCAATGATCTCAGGCGCAGAGAGCTGCAAAGCGCTACAGACAGCATCTCAGCCAGATCAGGACTGTCCCATGCCACTCTCGTCGAAGGCGAGCAATTCTCCGGCACCTACAAGCGGTCCATCAACCTCGCCAGCAGCAAGTATGCCATCATCGAAAATGCCAAAGAGTTTGTGCTCGTACCGTGGAAGCCAAGTCTTGAAGATATGAGGGGCAAACTTGTCTCGAGTGCCGCAGGTCCAAACCGTACTTGGGAGACCACGATTGCACGTCAACGTGAGCTTGGAATCTGAGCAAGAGTTATTCACAGGCGCGGGTCCAAGAAAATATATTTTTAGGGCTGGTTGCTAGATGGTTGCTAGGGCAGTTTTGCCGCTTCGGCACCAACCGCTAAGTTATTGAAAAGAATGGTGGAGCCAGGCGGAATCGAACCGCCGACCTCTTGCATGCCATGCAAGCGCTCTACCAACTGAGCTATGACCCCATTGCTGCTATATGCAGACTTTAAAATTCGGGCGGAACCTAGTTCGGTGCCGCCCGAGATTCAAGATAAATCTTATTGTTCTTCGTCGTCGTCTTTGCCGCCGCCTTCGACGAGATCATCCATGTTGCCTTCGTCTTCTTCTTCAACGAGGAATGTATCATCTTCATCATCATCGGCCGTGTCGGCTGCGTCTTCGCCGAGATCAACATCTTCAATGCCTGCGGTTTCATCGTCAGCCTTTTCTTCGGCTTCAACTTCATCGAGGCTGACCAATTCCACTTCACCTGAATCAACATCATCATTGGCTTCAGCGTCATGTGGTTTTGGCGCTGGCTGTGGCACAGCACCCGGATAATCGGCTTTAGAAGGCAGAATGGAGAGTGCAACAAAGCTGGTGGAGCATTTGGGGCAGGTAATTGGGTCTTTTAACAGGTCATAAAAACGCGTTGCGCAATTTGGGCAGGTGCGTTTTGTGCCAAGCTCAGCTTTAACCAAGGGAATGTCCTTTCGACGGGAAAACGGGGTTGAGGCGGCTCATGCCACGGCTCAACCAGAATGTCAAAAGGGGAGTTTTTGTCAAAAATCCTCTTGGTGTTGCCTCGCTGCAGAAAGTGGAGCTTAGACCCCCACCGGCAAAAAGAAAAACGCCAAAGCCAGCAAAAGATAAACGCCGAGCAGCATGGCCCCTTCCAGCCAGTTGGTTTCACCATCGCGTGCCACACTGGCAGTGATCACTGTGGCCCCAAATAGGCCCACCAATTCAAGCGGGCGATGAATGACAAGATCCATCGGTTTTCCAACCACATATGACAGGATGACCAATAGCGGAGCAACCAGCAAAGCAATTTGGATTGTGGCCCCTAAGGCGATTTGGATGGCCAAATCCAACTTGTTCTTCAGCGCAAAAACGCTGGCCGCGTGCTCAGCTGCATTGCCGATGATTGGAATGATGATGAGGCCTGCAAAAACTTCCGTGAGGCCCAGCTGGTGGCTGAAGCCTTCCAATGAACCCACTAATATTTCGGATAGCCAAGCTACAACCAAAGTCGCCCCGAGCAGTGTGAGAACACCACGTTTTACGGGCCATGCTTCCGCTTCATGATCATCATCGCTGGCTGAGATCAGGTCTTTATGTGTGAAAAGACTGAACACCAGGTTGCAAATATAGAGGCCGATTAAAACCACGCTGGCGGCCAGCGAAAATTTCTCGTCGCTGATGGCAATTTGCGGAGATGAGATGCCTTCGCCGCGTTCCGTGAAATCAAAAATTGCTGGAACCAGAAACGCAATCATCACGATAACCAGCAGGCTCGAAAGGGCACCCGCCACGTCTTTATTGAAAATCTGCTTCTTGTGTTTCAACCCACCCAGAAACAGCGCCAACCCCAACACCAAGAGCATGTTAGAAATCATAGATCCTGTGATGCTGGCTTTGACCACATCAATTTTACCCGCACGCAAAGCAAAGAAAGCAATGATCAATTCTGTGGCATTGCCAAATGTGGCGTTTAGAAGACCGCCAATGGTGGGGCCTGTTTTCACAGCAAGATTTTCGGTGGCCTCGCCCATCATGGCAGCGAGAGGAATAATTGATAAAGCCGCGCTGGTGAAAATAATCCAATCGGCAGGATGCACGAAGAATGTGAGAAGTGCTGTGATTGGCACAAACACCAGCATATATTTAAGCATCATTTCCCCCTTCAATGATCTTGATCACTTCGTGCAAGCATTCTTCGGCTGTCAATTCACTGCTATCAATTAAAATAGCGTCTTCAGCGGGGGTGCTGTTTTTGGCATCACTCTCATCTCGCGCTACAATATCGTCTCGCACTTCCTCAAGAGTTACACCTGTTACTTGCAGTTCTTTGTAACGTCTTTCGGCGCGCGATGAGACTGAGGCTGTGACATAAAATTTGAAATCAGCATTCGGACAAATGACCGTTCCAATGTCTCGCCCATCCAAAACAGTGCCCGGTTTTTTCTGTGCAAAATCGCGCTGAAAATGCAATAAAGCTTGGCGAACGTCTGAAAGTGCTGCCACTTTAGATGCAGCTTGTGCTACTTTTTCTCCGCGCAAATCCGCGTCCAAGAAATCGCCGGGATTTAAATTCTTGGCCGCAGAAACAGGATCTTTCGCACCACGCAGAACCAGTAAACCCACCATGCGGTAAAGCGCTCCGGTATCTAAAAAATGATAACCAAAATGTTTGGCCACACCCCGCGCCAAGGTGCCTTTTCCCGCTGCCGACGGCCCATCAATGGCAATGATCATCGCTGTAGCTTCATAGGCTTTAGGTTCATGAGCTTTGAGTTCATGGGGTGGGCGCAATCCGTGCGCCCAAACCGTTCATCAATTCAGTGAAACCCGGAAAGCTGGTTGCGATAAAGGCGCTGTCATCAATTGTGGTGTGAATACGTGATGCTAGGCCCATCACCAAAAATGCCATGGCAATGCGGTGATCCATGTGGGTTATAACTTTACCGCCGCCGGGCGCGCCACCGCCTGTCACCTCTAGCCAATCCCGACCAGAACTTGTGGAAACACCATTGGCTTGCAGGCCTGCTTCCACTGCGGCCAGGCGATCACTTTCTTTAACGCGCAGCTCCTCCAAGCCTTCCATGCGCGTGGTGCCTTCGGCAAATGATGCAGCCACGGCCAGAATTGGGTATTCATCAATCATCGATGGAGCGCGTGACTCAGGCACTTTAATGCCGCGCAACTGGGACGACTTGACATGAAGATCGCCAACCTCTTCGCCACCGGCATCGCGGCGATTTTCGATGGTGATGTGGCCGCCCATTTCAATGAGCGTTGTGATCAATCCCGTGCGGGTGGGGTTCAACATAATATTTTCAATAATGATATCTGAACCTTGGGTTATCAAAGCTGCAACCATTGGGAAGGCAGCAGACGATGGATCTCCGGGCACAGATAAGTTTTGCGCTGTAAGTTCATGCTTGCCTTCGATGGCAATATGCCGAATGCCATCTTTCACTTCGACTGTGAGCTTGGCACCAAAACCTTTGAGCATTTTCTCGGTATGGTCGCGCGTGGCCACTGGTTCTATCACCGTTGTCGTGCCTGCGGCGTTAATGCCCGCCAAAAGAACTGCCGATTTCACCTGGGCCGAAGCCATTGGCAATGTGTAGGTTATGGGCTTGGCATCAGCAGCACCATGAATAATAATCGGCAATTTATTGCCTTCGCTGGCTTCGAAAACAGTGCCAAATTGCGCAAGCGGGGTGGTCACGCGCCCCATGGGCCGGCCTGACAAACTGGCATCACCAACGCAGCGCGCGACGAGTTTTGTCGAAGCCATCAAACCCATGGCCAAGCGAACACCGGTGCCGGAATTGCCGAAATCTAAATCCCCCGTTGGTGATTTCAGGCCACTTATGCCCACACCATCCACCAACCATTCGCCCGAAGGAAGTTTTGTGGTTTTAGCGCCCAGTGCCGCCATTGCTTTGGCTGTATTGACCACGTCTTCCGCTTCCAAGAGGCCAGAAATCCGCGTCTGCCCTTGTGCAATCGCCCCAAACATTAAAGAACGATGCGACATTGATTTATCGCCCGGCACCTTAATGCGGCCTTTGAGAGCCGAAGTTTTGCGGGACATCAGGGGGGTGGGTTGCGCAGAAATATGGGTCATGGGGAACGATTACACGGGTTAAAAAACCTTGTCATCAAAAACTGCTGAGTGACAAAGGTTGCGAGAGGTTGTTTTTGAAGGAATTGCGAGCCCTTGCCCCCCGCTGCTCAATGCGCTATGGCACGCCAGTCTTGAGGAATTTGAGACTTTAACGGGGTGCTTTACGCACCCTCAATTGTTTTAAACAATGGTAGAAATGGCAGACCTCACTGCTCTTGCCTTGTTTGGAATGCTCTAACCCGCTGCGATTTGCAGACGTTTCAGTTGTCGTGTTGGCCAAGGCCCCGCCTGAGATGAGATAAAGGAAATACCTATGGCAAAATCTGCCGTTTCGATGACCCCTACATTAGAAGATTTTGAAAGCCTTTTGGCTGAAAGCTATGCCGACCGTCCTGTGACCGAAAATGCGGTTGTTAAGGGCAAGGTTCTGGCAATTGAAAACGACTTCGTCATTATTGACGTTGGTTTGAAGACCGAAGGCCGCGTTCCGCTGAAGGAATTTGCGATGCCCGGCAAGGATGCTGACGTTAAGGTTGGCAGCACTGTTGAAGTTTATTTAGAGCGGATTGAAAACGCTCTCGGCGAAGCCGTTCTTTCCCGCGATAAAGCCAAGCGCGAAGAAGCATGGACGCACCTTGAAGAAATGACTGCGAAAGCAGAGCGCGTTGATGGCGTGATCTTCGGTCGCGTTAAAGGCGGCTTCACTGTTGATCTTGGTGGTGCAGTTGCATTCTTACCAGGTTCACAAGTTGACGTTCGCCCCATTCGTGACGTGACGCCTTTGATGCATGTGTCGCAACCCTTCGTGATTCTGAAAATGGATCGCCGCCGTGGCAACATTGTTGTGTCGCGCCGCGCGGTGATGGAAGAAACCCGTGCTGAGCAACGTTCAGAACTCGTACAAAATTTGGCTGAAGGCCAGGTGGTTGATGGTGTTGTTAAGAACATCACTGATTACGGCGCGTTTGTTGATTTGGGCGGTATCGATGGTTTGCTCCACGTTACAGACATTGCATGGAAGCGCGTGAACCATCCTTCGGATGTGCTGACTGTTGGCCAATCTGTGAAGGTGCAAATCGTTCGCATCAATCCAGAAACCCAGCGCATTTCGCTTGGCATGAAGCAGCTTGACAAAGACCCATGGGAAATTGTGGCTGAGCGCTACACCGTGGGCACCAAGGTGAAGGGCAAAGTTACGAACATCACGGATTACGGCGCATTTGTTGAACTGGAAGATGGTATTGAAGGTCTCGTTCACGTTTCCGAAATGAGCTGGACCAAGAAGAACGTTCACCCCGGCAAGATTCTTTCCACTTCAGAAGAAGTTGAAGTGCAAGTGTTGGAAATCGATTCGTCCAAGCGCCGCATTTCTCTCGGCCTGAAGCAAGTTCAAGCCAACCCATGGGATGCCTTCGCTGCTAAATATCCTAAGGGCACCGTGCTTGATGGCGAAGTGAAGAACATGACTGAGTTTGGTTTGTTCGTTGGCCTTGATGGCGATGTGGACGGCATGGTTCACTTGTCTGATTTGGATTGGAAGCGTCCGGGCGAAGAAGCCATCAAGGATTACAAAAAGGGCGATATGGTGAAAGCCGTTGTTCTTGATGTTGACCAAGAAAAAGAACGCATTTCATTGGGCATTAAGCAGCTCACAGAAGGTGGTGCTGGTTCTTCAATGACATCATCGGCTCCTAAATCTGGTGGCTCAACAGCCTCAGAAGGTGGCGCACCACGCAAGGGCTCTAAGGTTACTTGCGAAGTGCTCAAAGTTGAAGATGGTGGCTTGGAAGTTCGTATTTCCGGAACTGACATTACAGCTTATGTGAAGCGTGCCGATTTGGCCCGTGACCGTGATGGTCAACGCCCTGATCGTTTTGCCGTTGGTGAAAAGTTCGATGGCTTGATTACAGCGATGGATGCCAAGGCGCGCAAGGTTAACGTGTCAATCAAGGCGATGGAAATTGCCGATGAGCGCGAAGCCGTTGCACAGTATGGTTCGTCAGATTCAGGCGCATCCCTTGGCGACATTCTGCAAGCCGCTTTGAAGAAAAAAGACAACGAAGCTTAATAGTTTGAAAGTGAAGGGCCAGCTTCAGAAATGAAGCTGGCCCTTTTTTATTGACGGGACGCCCACAGTTTGGCACCCTGTAATTTCAATTCCCTTATTCGGGTGAGGCTTATGATTAAATCTGAACTCGTACAAAAAATTGCAGACAAGAACCCCCACCTCTATCACCGCGACGTGGAGCGCATCGTCAATAAAATCTTTGATGAAATTATTGATGCTATGAAAGGTGGATCACGCGTGGAGCTGCGCGGCTTTGGGGCATTCTCGGTGAAAGAGCGTGATGGCCGCACAGGGCGTAACCCTCGCACCGGCGAAAGCGTTGATGTGACGCCAAAGCGTGTACCGTTTTTCAAGACTGGCAAGGAACTTCGTGCCGGTTTGAACAGCAAGGCCTAATCGTTGCGCCGCATCCTACGTTGGATAATTGGACTGCCTATTGCCATTGTGGTGATCAGCTTTGCTGTGGCCAATCGACAATGGACGCGTTTGTCGCTTGACCCCTTCTCGTCTGAATCTCCAATCCTATCGATAAACATGCCCCTCTGGGCGCTGTTTATCTTTGGTGTGTTTATTGGTATTTTAGTTGGCTGGATTGTGTCATGGTTTGCACATGGCAAATGGCGCAAGCTGGCAAGGGAACGCCGTGCAGAAATTGCCAAGCTGCAGAGCGAGCTTGAAAGCGCCAAAAACCCGCAACCCACAATCCAAGACATTACACCTTATATCGGGCTAATGCCGTGAAATGGATTTCTGCTGAGGAACTGGCGGCCACTGCCCCTTATAAAGATCTTGTAGAGGCCTTACGCCAAGGTTTTCGTGATGAGATTGCTACACCGGTGCGCCACCACCATGAAACATCGCCTGTCACCACGCTTTTGCTAATGCCTGCGTGGAGCAAGGATTTCACCGGGCTTAAAACAGTGACGGTGAAAACTGACAATCCGGCATTAAATGTGCCGACAGTTCAAGCCGCCTATTTGCTGATCGACAATGCCACCGGAACGCCTGTTGTGATGATGGATGGAACAGAGCTCACAAGGCGGCGCACAGCTGCTGCTGGGGCCTTGGCTTCGGATTATTTATCGCGTGCGGATTCTTCAACCTTGCTGATCGTTGGTGCTGGAGCCTTGGCCAAACATTTCGTGCATGCTCATGCCTCTATGCGCCCAATCAAAAGAGTTTTAATTTTCAATCGTACTTTCGAAAAATCAGTACAATTGGCACAGGACCTTTCTGAAGAGGGCTTTGCCGCCACTGCCGTGACCGATCTTGAAGCTGCCGTTGGCCAAGCTGATATTATTTCATGCCTTACAACATCGACCACCGCAATTATCAAAGGCGCTTGGCTCAAACCTGGTACCCATATTGATTTAGCAGGCGCGTTTAAACCTTCGATGCGCGAGACTGATGGTGAGGTTGTGGCCCTATCCAGAGTGTTTGTTGATACGCTTCATGGCGCTGAAGCCGAAGCAGGAGATTTGATCCAAGCGCAGGCTGAGGGGAAGTTCAATTTTAACCAAGTGCAGGCTGATTTTTTTGAACTTTGTAGCGAGATAAAAATGGGCCGCAAAACCGATGGTGAAATTACGTTGTTTAAATCCTCCGGCACTGCTTTAGAGGATTTGGCCGCTGCGGTGATGGTGCATTTGCGGAACGCTTAAATTAGCGCTAGTTCATTTTACATGACGAAAAATAATCCCATTTGCGTGGCCTTGGACACTCCAGATTTGGCGCGCGCTGTGACTTTGGCCAAAGAACTTTTAGGCCATGTTGGTATGTTAAAAATTGGAATGGAGTTTTTCTATGCTCACGGCCCACGTGGTTATGAAGCGGTGGCTGCCGCTGGCATTCCGATATTTCTCGATATGAAGTTACACGACATTCCCAACACAGTGGCCCAAGGCCTCACATCATTATTGAAGCTCGCACCGGCCCCGGCCATTACAAATGTGCACGCTATGGGTGGTCTTGATATGATGAAAGCCGCGCGGGACGCGGTGCAGGGTCAAACGAAACTGATCGCTGTTACTGTACTCACCAGCCTTTCAAATGATGATCTCTGGGCTGCCGGGTTTGACGCTCAGAAAAAAAGTGCTGATCATGCGCTCAATTTGGCCAAGCTCACACATCAAGCTGGCCTTGATGGTGTGGTGTGCAGCCCTCTTGATTTGGTGAATATCAGACGCGAATTGCCAAGAAGCTTTCTCTCTATTGTGCCGGGTATTCGCCCTGCGGAGGTTGCGAGCCATGATCAAAAACGTGTGGCCACGCCAAAAGCTGCGATGGATGCAGGCGCCGATATTCTGGTAATTGGCCGTGCGATTACGGGTGCTGCTGATCCAGCGCGAGCGGCACACGATATTTTGCAGAGCTTATCATAATGGCTGTGGTGAAAATTTGCGGTCTGTCAAATCCGAACACCATGCAAGCCGCATTGGATCAGGGTGCGGATATGGTGGGTCTTGTGTTTTTTGCCAAAAGCCCACGCAATGTTTCACTGGCGCAAGCGGTCAAGCTTGCGGACCAAGCGCGTGGCAAAGCCAAAATTGTGGCCTTGGTGGTGGATGCCGATGATGCTTTGTTGCAGTCTATCAAAGGTGACTTGCGCGCCGACTATATTCAAGCGCATGGCAATGAAACTTCGCACCGCATTTCTCAAATTAAAAAGCTTACACACATCCCTGTGATCAAGGCGATTAGAGTTGAGACCGCTGCGGATGTAGCTTCAGCCGAAGCGTTCAAATCGGTTGCCAACTTGATTTTATTTGATGCCAAGGCGCCCAAAGGCCTGCTTCCTGGCGGCAATGGCTTGAGTTTTGACTGGACACTGCTGGCTGATGTCAAATATCCTTACATGCTATCTGGCGGCCTCACGCCTGACAATGTGGCGGAAGCCTTGCGCATCACACATGCGTCGATTGTCGATGTGTCATCAGGGGTTGAATCATCGCCCGGCATCAAGGATGCTGAGCTTATTGCCAAATTTATCAAGGCCGCTAAAAGCGCCTGAAACTAAGGACCTGCTATGACTATAACGCCTCCCAATTCTTATCGCACCGGCCCTGATGAGCGCGGGTTGTTTGGCATTTATGGTGGCCGCTTTGTGGCCGAAACTTTGATGCCGCTGATTTTGCAATTGGAACAGGCCTATAAGGATGCGAAAGCTGACCCGTCATTCCAAGCGGAGCTTGATGATTTCCTCGAGCATTATGTGGGCCGTCCATCACCCTTATATTATGCTGAACGCATGACCGAGCATTTGGGTGGGGCCAAAATTTATTTCAAGCGTGATGAGCTTAATCACACAGGCGCACATAAAATTAACAACGTGATGGGCCAAATTTTGTTGGCGCGCCGCATGGGCAAGAAACGCATTATCGCGGAGACAGGTGCTGGCCAACATGGTGTTGCCACTGCCACAGCCTGTGCGCGCTTCGGGTTGGAATGCATCATCTATATGGGCGAAGTTGATATCGCTCGTCAAATGCCCAACGTTTTCCGCATGAAATTGCTGGGGGCCACTGTGGTTCCGGCAAAATCAGGTTCGCGCACTTTAAAAGATGCTTTAAATGAAGCGCTTCGGGATTGGGTGGCCAATGTGGAGGATACATTCTATTGCATCGGCACAGTGGCAGGCCCAGCGCCTTACCCTGAAATGGTGCGTGATTTCCAATCGGTGATTGGTCGCGAAACCAAGGAACAAATGTTGAAACGCGAAGGGCGCTTGCCCGATTCTTTGGTGGCTGCCATCGGCGGCGGCTCCAATGCCATGGGCCTGTTTCATCCGTTTTTGGATGACAAAGATGTCGAGATTATTGGTGTGGAAGCGGCCGGTTATGGTCTCAAGAAAAAACACGCAGCCTCAATCGCTGGCGGCAAACCGGGTATTTTACACGGCAACCGCACTTACTTGCTGATGGATGATGATGGCCAGATTACTGAAGGCCATTCCATTTCCGCAGGGCTTGATTATCCGGGCATTGGGCCGGAACATGCATGGCTGCATGATATGAAGCGTGTGGAATATGTTTCAGCCACCGACAAAGAGGCGCTGGAAGCTTTCCAACTGTGCTGCAAATTGGAAGGCATTATTCCTGCTCTTGAACCTTCTCATGCTCTTGCCCATGTGATGAAGATTGCGCCGAAGAAGGCCAAAGATCATTTGATGGTGATGAATATGTGTGGGCGCGGTGATAAAGATATTTTCACTGTGGCTGATATTTTGGGAGTGAAGCTGTGAGTACGCGTATTGACCGCCGCTTTGCTGCGCTGAAAGTAGAAGGCCGTGCTGCATTGGTGACATTCGTCATTGCTGGCGATCCTGATTTTGATACTTCCCTCAAGATTATGCAGGGCCTGCCGAAAGCAGGTGCTGATATCATTGAATTTGGAATGCCGTTCACCGATCCGATGGCGGATGGCCCCGCCATTCAAGCGGCTGGCCTACGGTCATTGGCGGCAGGGCAAACGCTGAAGAAGACGCTTAAGCTGGTCAAAGCCTTTCGCGTTGGTGACAAAGAAACGCCGATTGTTTTGATGGGCTATTACAATCCAATTTACGTCTATGGCGTTGATAAGTTTTTGGTTGATGCGCTGAAGGCAGGCGCTGATGGTTTGATTGTGGTTGATCTACCACCGGAAGAAGATGATGAGCTTTGCTTGCCCGCTATGGCGGCTGGCATGAATTTTATTCGCCTCGCCACACCAACCACTGATGATCACCGCGCACCAACGGTGTTCAAAAATACCTCTGGTTTTGTTTACTACGTATCGGTGCTTGGCATTACAGGCACCAAAGCGCCTGATTTGAAGAGCGTGAAGAAAAATGTGAACCGTCTGCGAAAGCACACAAGCCTGCCCATAGCTGTTGGATTTGGCGTGAAGACAGCTGAACAGGCCCGCGTGATTGCAAAAGATGCCGACGGTGTTGTTGTGGGCTCAGCTCTCGTCAGTGCCATTGAACACAATTTAAACAAGCACGGTAAAGCCACCGCAAAAACGCCCAAAGCTGTGCATACGCTTGTGGCAGAAATCGCCAAGGGCGTGAGGAGCTAATTATGAATTGGATCAAGAATTTCGTCCGCCCAAAAATTCGCAGCATTCTGGGTGCCGTCAAGCGTGATGTGCCTGAGAATATGTGGATCAAAGATCCAGACAGCGGCCAGATGGTTTTTTTCAAAGACCTTGAGGCCAATCAATTTGTGTTTCCCGGCTCCAATCATCATCACCGCATGCCAGCCGAAGCACGTTTCACAATGATGTTTGATGGTGGGGAGTTTGAAAAACTTGACGCGCCAACGGCGGCTATTGATCCCTTAAAATTTAGAGACGAAAAGCGTTATGTTGATCGCTTGAAAGATGCCAAGTCAAAATCAGGCGTCGAAGATTCTGTGCAGGCTGGTTATGGGGCGGTGAATGAGCAGTTCATGGTGGTTGCTGTTCAAGACATGGGCTTTATCGGCGGTTCGCTCGGCATGGCGGCAGGCGACGCTATTATTGCGGCCATGCGGCTTGCTGTGACCAAGCGCTGCCCCTTCGTCATGTTTGTAGCCTCTGGTGGGGCGCGGATGCAGGAGGGCATTCTTTCGCTCATGCAACTGCCGCGAACAACGATCGCCGTGCAGGAACTCCGCGCTGCCAAGCTGCCTTACATTGTGGTTCTCACTAATCCAACGACAGGCGGGGTTACGGCTTCCTATGCCATGCTCGGTGATGTGCATTTGGCTGAACCCAACGCGATTATTGGCTTTGCAGGCCAGCGCGTGATTGAGCAGACAATCCGTGAAAAGCTGCCTGAAGGTTTTCAACGCTCCGAATATTTGAAGGACCATGGCATGGTTGATACTGTTGTGCATCGTCATGAGATGAAATCAACTGTCAGCCGCATTGCGCGGATGCTCACCAAATCTGACGCCCGCGCGCATGAAGTGGGTGCCTTGGTGCCGGCATAAACATGGCGCGCAGTGATGCCATATTGATGCGGCTTCTGAGCCTGCATCCTAAAATTATTGACCTGAGTTTAGATAGAATGTTTAGCATTCTTGAAAAGCTGGGAAACCCACATCTAAGATTGCCGCCTGTCATTCACATTGCAGGCACCAATGGCAAAGGCTCTACGCTGGCGATGTGCCTTGCCATTTTAGAGGCTGCCGGACTCAAGGTTCACACTTACACATCACCGCATTTGGTTAGATTCCATGAGCGCATTCGGGTTGCGGGAGAACTCATTTCCGAAGAAGCGCTTTCTGCGTTGTTGGAAGAATGCGAAGCGGCGAATGGCGCAGAGCCTATTACATTTTTTGAAATTACCACGGCAGCGGCTTTCGTGGCGTTCACGCGAACGCCTGCAGATTATTTACTTCTTGAAGTGGGCCTTGGTGGGCGGCTGGATGCAACCAATGTTATCGATCATCCCGCTGTGAGTGTGATCACGTCTATTGGGTTGGATCATCAGCAATATTTAGGTGAGACGATTGAAGAAATTGCCTGTGAAAAAGCTGGAATACTCAAGCGTGGATGCGTTGGCATTTTGGGGGCACAATCACCTGAGGTGCGCGAAGAAATTGAACACGTGGCTTTGCGCGTTGCTGCTCCCTTAAAAATAGCCAATCAGGACTGGCAAAGTTTTGAACAGCATGGTCGCTTGGTTTTTCAAGATGAAGATGGTTTGCTGGATCTACCGCTACCCGCCCTTAAGGGCCCTCACCAGATTGATAATGCTGGAAATGCAATTGCTGCAATACGTGCCTTAAGAGATGCGCGTATATCAGACGATGCTATTGCGATTGGATTAAAAGACGTCACATGGCCCGCGCGTTTACAAAATTTGGGTTCAGGACGTTTACGGAAATATGTTTCCGCTGAAACTGAGCTTTGGCTTGATGGAGGCCATAATGGCCCAGCTGGCGTGGTACTCTCTCAGTCTTTGCGGGACATGCCAAAGCGAAACACCGTAATGATTTGGGGCATGTTGAACTCAAAACATGCGGGCGAGTTTATAGCCAATTTCAAAAACGTGGTGAGCCACGTTTACACACTCACTATTCCTGATGAAGTTAATGCTATTAGCGGTGCTGACCTCACTCAGATATCAATGGATAATGGTATTCAAGCAACTGCAGCAGTTAGCCTTGAAAAAGCATTGGAGCAGATTTCACTTCTGAAACCTGCTCCAAGAGTTATTATTTGTGGTTCGCTTTATTTAGCAGGCCATGTGTTGGCTAACCATTCCGGCGAAACACCTTCAATGGTGTCTGGCGCTGCCAAGCGTTAGATTGAGCTTTCAATCCAGCTTTGCAACTGGTTCTTAGGCGCTGCACCAACTTTGGTTGCGGCCAGTTTGCCATCTTTAAAAACCATCAAGGTGGGAATGCCGCGAACGCCATATTTTGATGGTGCACCGGGATTTTCGTCAATGTTGATTTTGACAATTTTGGCTTTTGGGCCAAGTTCCTTGGCAATTTCTTCCAAAGATGGGCCAATCATTTTGCACGGACCACACCATTCGGCCCAAAAATCAACGACAACGGGCGTTGTGGAATTGATCACATCAGCTTCAAAACTGGCATCGGTGACTTTATGGGTGGACATTATGAGGATCTCCAAATCGCTGCTTCAGCCCTAGAGGTAGGAGCGATGAGGCCTTTGGTCAAGGTGCATCAAGCTCTAATGCGGCAATTGCTTGATCGAAGCCTTTTTGCATTAATGCAGCAGATATCCATTCCAGTGATGAGGATTGCGTCCAGAGCACAGCTGCTTTGACCATTCGGTCTGGATAAACATTTCTGAGGACTTCAGAATAAAGTGAGATTTGCTTTACATAGGGGTGGTCAAAATCCAAAGAAGAGGGAACAATCCGATCTGACTTAAAATCCAACAGAAGAATTTCATTGGGAAAGACGGCTATTCTGTCTATCCGCCCACTCACCACCCTTCCACCGCCAAGGCGACCCCGAATTTCGGCTTCGCCACTGCTTTCTGGGCCAAAAAACTGCGCAAACTCTGGGTTGCTAACAAGCTGCGCCAAGGCGACGGCTTCAGATTGATCTAAGCCAAATCGTTTTGCCTTGCGAACTGCAAAATCTTCCCGTGCTTCGGCCACGATATCTGGTAGCTCTTGCAAAAGAGAATGAATTGCTATGCCGCGCCTTGCATTTATTGGATCATAATTCCTCGCACCATTGCCACGCTTGGCTATTAAACTCGTAAGGCTGTGAACGCGGGCATTCGGTTCCGAAGTTGCATTGGTGGTGAGCCAACTTTCAAATTGAGGCCTTTCGGACTTTTCTATCGGTTGGGCCTCTTGATAAGCATAAGGCGCACCAAATCGAATTTGATCATTTTCGTCTCGAGGACCCAGTGCATTCTCAACAGTCCTATACCAGCAATCTTCTGAAATATTATTCTCGCCTTTCCAACCACAAATATAGAGTTCGTCACAAGCCCGCGTCATGGCAACATAGAGAAGTCGATTGCGTTCTGCTGTTGCTTTGGCTGTCTCAGCATCGTCCCAGTCTTGTTGAGTTTTTGAGATGGTGAGGTTACTGAGTTTCCATAATGGCAATCCAGGAATTTTACTTCCCGTCGGTGCGCGCAAGAGCTTTGCTTTGCTATTATTGCCACCTGCAAGATTTGCTGCATCTGGCAAAAATACAATCTTCGCCTCCAAACCCTTGGCTCCGTGAACGGTCATCAATCGCACCTGGTCTGTGCCTTTTTCCATTTCGCGTTTCAAACTGGTTTCGCTGCCAGTGAACCAAGAGATGAAGCCTGTGATGGACCGCCCATATTCCTTCTCATACGATAGAGCTTGGTCTAGAAGAGCATCACTTGCGTCGAGAGCTTCTGGCCCCAATCTGGCAACCATTGCTTTGCGACACTGTAAAAGAATTTGAGAAAAGAAATCATAGGGACCAAGCTCGACCACACGTTTTTGCCATTGCAAAAATAGGTTTGCGGTTTGCGGATCTTCAACCTGCAAACGTTGCCATAAGCTGGTTGAACCGCGGTTATGAGCAAGTTCAAACAATTGATCCTCGTTCAGAGGTTTCGGAACCAGCGGACTTTTGAGAATGCAGGATAAAGCATAATCATCGTCGGGCAATTGCAACCATTGTGCCAAAACAAGTAAATCTTGAATGGCAAGACTTTCCAAAAGATTGAGACGATCAGCACCAGCAACGGGCACATTTGCTTTGCGCAATTCAGCAATCAACATCGAAAATAGTGGCCCACGCGATTGCAGTAGAATCAAAATGTCTTCAGCTTTTACCGGCTTGTTTGTTGCTGCAATAACCCGCTTTCCGATCCAGCCTTTGATGGTTGTTGCAATATCTTTTGCCAATCGACGGCGTGGGCTATCTCTGGCTTCGCTATCGACAGGTGCCTTCCATGGCAATTCCTCTTGCTTTTCTAAAGCCTCGTAGAGTGGCCAAACTTCGACAATGCCGGGTTCCTTTAATCTGTTGGTTTGATGGGGTTGCTCACTGCGATCATCGGGTGGAAAGCCTAATCGCAGAGGATTGTTTGGCGGAAAGACTTTGTCTACGGCCAACAAAATTTCTTCGGTGCTGCGATATGAAATTGAAAGGTCAATATTTTTAAACTTTGCCTGCGCGGACGATGTTATATTTTCAAAAAAGTGACGCGCCTGCGAAAAAGCGGCGGCATCAGCCCCTTGGAAACTATAAATAGACTGCTTGCGATCACCCACAGCAAAAATAGTTCTTAAATTATTTTGCGATTGTTCCGGGATGGAAAAAAACTCATCGGAGAGTGCTTTTATGATCTGCCATTGAACAGGGCTGGTGTCTTGGGCTTCGTCGACCAGAATGTGTTTAAGGCCCGCATCAAGTTTATAAAGCACCCATAATGCAGCACCCGAACTGTTCAATAGTTTCGCAGTGCGATTGATCAAATCATCAAAATCACACAAACCGAGTTGGCGCTTTTTCTTTTCAATTTGCTCTTGAATGGCTTTGGCCAGAGTGAACAGGCTGGTTGTGGCCTCCACCCGCAAAACCAAATCATGCCTTTGAACACATTCGACCCATCGCTGTTTTTCGGTATCCAAAAACAGGGCTGTGTCTGGGTGGGCTTTTTGAAAACCGTCGGAATAAAGTTTCCGGCCTCTAATTTTGTTTTCTTTGGTAAATGCCAATGCTGACAAGTGGCTAAAGGGTTCAGGGGCTTTGGCCCCTTCTAACAATAGGGTTGCGGCATCAAAATTATGAAATGCCTTATGGCTTGCAAGAACTTTTGCGTGATGTTCGTAGACCGGACGATCTATATTCTCTAACTCTGCCTTGATGGTTTGAGAATTTTTATCGCTATCCAAATTCAGCGTTTCTTTCAGCGCAATATCAAATTGTAGCGCGTCCACTTCAGGGCTCAAGATAGAGCGCAATCCCTTGGCGCCACTCAGAAACTCCCTCAGCAAGCCTGCAAAGCCATCGCTGTTGGTTTGTGCCACAACAGCACTGAAGGCTTTTCCATATTCGTCATTTGAGCCTTGCTCAACAAGTTGCAAAATATGTTGAATTGCCTCGTCTCGCAGTTCTCGCTCGCGCCTGTCATCAAGAACGCGAAAGCCCGGAGCGAGGCCTGCCTCAACAGGAAAGAGATGCAATAGCTTTTCACAGAATGCGTGGATGGTTTGTATTTTCAAACCACCGGGCGTTTCGAGAGCGCGCGTGAAAAGTCGTCTTGCCGCAATCAAATGATTTGTTTCACTCACATCCACTCCAAGGTCACTGAGCTCCTTGGACAACTCTTCATCTTCAAGCGCAGTCCAAGCTCCTAGTCTTTTGAACAAACGTTCAGACATTTCAGCTGCCGCGGCCTTGGTATAGGTGATGCACAGAATTGACGTGGGTTCAGCACCATTAAGCAAAAGCCTGACAACACGCTCTACCAGAACATGGGTTTTACCTGACCCTGCATTTGCGGTGACCCAGACTGAATTTTTAG
This sequence comes from Hyphomicrobiales bacterium, assembly GCA_025359215.1. Classification (GTDB taxonomy): domain Bacteria; phylum Pseudomonadota; class Alphaproteobacteria; order Rhizobiales; family Aestuariivirgaceae; genus Aestuariivirga. The sequence continues at coordinate 71,147 of JANYHE010000024.1, read as the reverse complement.
GATCTGCCGCTTCGCGTTGCTTTGGTGTTGCTGTTTTTCTAATTTTGATCATCAATCGCCCGCCAAGTTCCATTCAGCAAAACGCGAGAGATGATCGTAATCCGATGTTTCATCCTCTTTAAACAGGCTTGCGCGAGGATAATAAGGTTGATCTGGATTTTGATAGCTTCGCAGCAATGATTTTAATTCGTTAAAGTGTTTGATGCCAAGCTCAGTTGGATTTTGTTCTTTTTCTGAATTGATTGTGACGTGCTTTCCCTCGTCTGTGGCCCCACTAATGCTCAAGAAGACCAGTTCTTCAGATTGGGTGGGTGATATTTTCAAGAAGCCCTGCAAAGACAGTATCGCTGCCTCTAGCGGCAGTTGTGGCTTCATGCCCGAAACGACCTGATTTTTGGAAGGGACTACGCCCGTCTTATAATCAATGATGCGAGCCTTACCGCTATCAAGCAGGTCGATCCGGTCGGCCCGCGCATAAAGAGAATAGGCAACACCGTTCACATCAAATTCCAAAAGGCCTTCGGTTTCGGCGAAAACTTTTATAGCAGACTTTCTGAAATCAAATTCTTGATCAACCAACCAAGCGGCCATGCGACAAAAGCGGGGCCACCAAAAAGATGCAACCTCAGGATCAGACATCAGTGGTGAAAATGTTTTTCTCCCCTGATCTATCAGCACGTTCAAACTATCACTTACAACTTGCTCACATTGAATTTGATTCCAAGCGGTGATTGCTTCGTGAAAAAGCGTGCCTCTCAATGCTGCATCAGCTTGTTGGGCGACAGGAGAAAGCGGATTTAGCCGCAAAATTTTACTGGCATAAATCGCGTATGGATCGCGAATGAGTTTTTCGACAGCACTCACACTGAAGCGCGTTGGCCTTGCCGAAACTGGTGGTTTAGCTTTGGGTTTTCGGAATGGAAGAACTGCATTTGGTTCATCCTGCAACTTTGCAAGTGTTACCCAAGATTGATCAAAGGCTTTATTATAATCAACAGCTCCCACTTGCAGAACATTTTGTAACCGCAAAATCCACCGTGAAGCAATCTGCGGCGAACCTTCGATACGCTTTGACCATGTGAGATAAACTTTGGCGTTGCCAAACCCTTGGGTGAAATCATGCGCTGAAAGCCCTATTTCTCGTTCGGGCTGTTGCAGTCCAAAAATAGTTCGCATGGTTCTGTTGAGCCAAGGTCCGGGATCTGGCTGGCTAGGCCACTTACCTTCGTTAAGGCCGCCGAGAACTATAAGATCGGCCGGAATGAGCCGGGCTTCTAGAACGCCGTAAATTGCAAGTCGGGGGTGGCTTTCAACGGCTTTTCTGTGGGGTTCATTTCGAAGAAAATGTAATATGACACTACTGGTTGAAGCAAAACTCCCCTCAGGCAGGCGTTTTGATTCATTTCCCAATTCAAACATGATGGCAGCAAATGCCATGTTCTCTTCCAATAATTTTTCGACATCCGGAGCAAGTGCTTCAAGGCAGTTCGTCACTTTATCGAGGTGAGTTTGAAAATCGGCAACGTTTGTTTCACTCAAAGGCTTGAGTGCCGCAATCAAAACGGTGATGAAATTTCCCAAGGCTTCCCAGTCAGTGTCTTGGAGTGCTGTGACCAAATCATGACTGGGTTGCTTTTTTAGTCTCGCCAAAACGGCTCTTTCAAAGGCAAGGCGAATTCCGGCCAAACCCACAGTGCCACCATAGCCTCTAAGAACCGCAATTTCTAAGTTGCGCAAATTTCTCTCGTATTGGGGTTTTTCCAATCCCAAATTACAAAGCGGGTGTTTCAAAAGTGCTAGCAGGCTTTGTGGCGTAAAATCATCGGACACACAGTGTAACAAACGCTCTAGTAAAGATGCCAACCCAAAATTTAAAAGTGGCTCACCTGCTGAATCGTCGATTTTGATATTCCAGCGCAACATTTCAGCTTTTACGCGTTGCGCCAAATCCCGATCTGGCGTTATGAGTGCTGCTTTCTGCTGAGGTGTTTCCAATGCGTGACGCAGAATGAGAGCGATGGCCCGGGCCTCGGTCGCGCGGTCTGGCGCTTCAACAAGCCCCAAATTGTGCAGTGCCTTAAGCGTATCGTCTTTTTTGTCTTTGAGTTTCTCCTGCCACTGTTCGGCAGTGGAAGCGGGGCGCATTAATTCAGTCGCAAGCCAATTACGATAAGAAACAGAAGCCCCTAAAACGTCCACCTCCCCACGCTGAACTCCGAGTTCTTCTATCAAAGTCTTCAGTGAAAATTGTGGGTGTTCGGGTGTAATGGCCTGCCAAGAGGCTTCATCGCTGATTTGATCAAGGCCCGGCAAAATGACAGCGCCTCGATCATAATTTGCAATCGCTTTGAGCAGCGCTCTTGTTGCTGGGATTGTACCCGTTGATCCAGCGGCTATAATCGGACCTTGAAGTTTCCCTTCCGAGATGCGCTGGGCCTCAAGCCTGATCAAGCGGCTGCGTCTGGTGGTTGGACTGATCAACTCTTCTGACGCCAGTCTATTTGGCAGCGCGTCTTTTAGCAATTCGATGAGGCTTAATATGGCACCCCGATGTTCTGAAAGATCTGCGGCATAGGCCTCTTTAATTTTTCCAAAATCAGTTTCTTCAGTTTCCACCTGCGTCAGGAGCTTTAGCAGGCTGGTAGCAAGGCCCAAACTTTGGATGTGAGAATTTTCAATTTCTTGAGCAAGTGCAATCGAAGTATTATCTTTGGCCCATTCATGCAACAAAGACAGGATAATGAAAAGATGGCCGGTGCGCGAGATGGCCATGGGCAGGTCACCATGTTCTTCATCGCTCGCGAGGCGATCTTCATCAAGATCTCCAATTGGTTTTATGCGCGGCAACAGAACGGACGATGCGCCGGAGAGTTCGCTAAAAATTTCAGTGAGTTCACGCGCAGCGCGGCGCGTGGGCAACAAAATGGTCCAACGCGAGAGCGGGGGACGCACATCGTTTTGAGCTAACGGAAAGCCCTGCAAAATTTCACGCGCTAAAACATGTAAAAAATTACTGCCCGGCGCAATTGTATAGACGTTGGGAGAACTTCTACTCATTTCTAAAATCGTTGAAGTGCACTTTCCGCCTCGGCTATTGCATCGGGAGTACCAACATGCAGCCAATGGCCTTCATGAACAAGACCGTAAAATGAATTTTTTGCCATGGCTTTTTCCCACATGCGCCACATTGAAAATTTACCGTCTGGTGCATTTTCAAATAACCGTGGGTGCACCAGATAGGCGCCGATATAGGCAAGACCATTGGTGGTTTGGGGTTTAATCTGGCCGTCGCTGGCTAAAGCAAAATCACCATCGCCAGAATAACCCGTGGTGTTTTTTGGATCACAGAGCAAAAGCAAGCAATCCATTTTATCATCCCAAGCCTCACGCAAGCGCTGCAAAGCCGGGGCGTCTTTGTCGATCCAGAAACTATCACTGTTCAAAACAAAAAATGGGGCGCTTCCAAGAAGTGGCAAAGCCCTTGCAATGCCGCCACCCGTATCAAGAATGGCATCGGTTTCATCAGAGATCATAATTTCAGGGTCGGAAATGGTTTTTGACCATGCAACAATTTGCTCGGGCAAATAATGGGCATTCACAACTGCTTTGGAAACGCCAGCCTTGCGCAAGTGGTCAATGCCATAATCGATGATTGATTTACCGGCCACCTTGATGAGAGGCTTTGGCGTTAAATCAGTCAGTGGTCTCATGCGGGTGCCAAAGCCAGCGGCAAGGACCATAGCAGTGTGGCCGACTTTAAATGAGCTCATGCGAACCCCACCGAAAGTGCTTCAGGCATATTTTCTTTAAACCAATCCTGCAATTCACCAAGAGCTGGGTGGGAAAGATTGCGCACAAGATAGCGCGATACGCGTGGCATGTGTTTGAGGTAACCCGGCTTGCCATCACGCTTGGCCAACCGCGCAAAGATGCCCAAAATTTTAGTCGCCCGTTGCGCACCGTGAATTGCGTAAGCGGTGCTGAATTGCTGTGCGTCAAATTTCGCGTCATGCTGGCGCAATTCTATATAGTATTGATAGAGTTGATCGGCCCAAGTAAAATCGATGTCGACGCGCGCATCTTGCAACAATGACGCAAGGTCGTAAGCGGGGTGTCCGAGCACTGCATCTTGCGTATCAATCAACCCAACCCGTTTTATGCCCTCACGCTCTGGCAGCCAAATTAGGTTGGGAGAATGAAAATCGCGCATCACCCAATAGGGGGTTTCAGAGACGGCTAATGGCAGAATATTGCGCCAGACTTTTTCGAAGGATTGACGAAGTTCTAATTTGGCCTCTTTGCCATGCACATAGGGCCAAAACCATGATGCAAGTAAATCCGCTTCAATGAGCTGCGCATCCACATCATAGGCGCTGATTGTGGTGGGCCAAGTTTTGCTGCTCATATCAGCCAAGAGTGCGATTGCGGTGCGCAGGGGCTCGTTCATGTCGAACCCATTTTGCATCATGCGACCAAAGACCAATCCCCCTAGATCTTCGATAATAGCCAGACCCTGATTTATGTCGTAGGCTTCAATCAACGGCGCACTATAGCCCTGCGAGCTCAGTTGCTTATTCACTGTAACAACGGATGCGAGGCCTTCGGCGAGATGCGCAATTGCACTGTAGGGCTTTCCATCTTTCACAGGTGGACCATCGGGGCGCAGCGGCATATCCATGAGGATCTGTCGCTTTTCATTCAAACGTAATGTTTCATAGCGGCGCGATGAGGCATCGCCTTCTAAAAATGTTCTTGTAGCCTTGTCCCAATGGGTTTCAGTTAAAAACTCTTCGATGGTCTGGTTACGATTGAGGGCATCAATCCAATTCCCTCGGGCCTCTAACGCGACAACGCGATTTTGACCCATCCCTGAAAAGTGTAATGACAGCATATTATCTGTCATGGCGTGGCCCAGACGATCTGGCCATTCAATCAACATCACATGGGTTGTGAGTAGTTCGGCAAGGCCCAACTCTTCGGCTTCTGAAGCGGTTGATAGCCGGTAGAGATCTATGTGGGCAACGGCAATGCGGGTTGTATCATAAAGTTGAACGAGCGAAAAACTAGGGCTTGGAATATCAAAGATTTCATCATGCTTTGACAAGGCTCTTATAAAGGCCCGTGCAAATGTTGATTTGCCAGATCCCAGCTCACCACTTAGCGCTATCACCGATCCGGGTTTGGCCCACAAAGAGAGAGTTTGAGCAAACTGCTCCGTTGCCAATGGGGAGTGAAATTCAAATCGCTTAATCATGCCGCAAATGAAGGTCCAAACCGTGTGCCTTGGAATTTTTCAGTGGGTCGCGGACCCAGAATGGGCAAGGTGCACACAACTGTTGTGCCTTGACCCAATTTTGAGACCAGTGAAACATTGCCGCCATGAAGCTCGGTAAAACTTTTGACAATGGCGAGGCCCAGGCCCGGGCCCCGATGACTGCCCGGCAAAGGTTTGGCTTGGAACCTTTCAAACACTTTGCGCTGGAATTCTGGTTCAATGCCCCGACCATTATCGGCCACCCAAATTTGAATATTTTTACCGGATTTGCGCGCGCCGATGCGGACCGTTCCGCCAGATATTGAAAAGCCGACAGCATTGGAAATTAGGTGAGTTAAGATTTGTTCCAGTCGTTCAATATCACCAAGGAAAGAATCAGCATCTTCTGCAATTTCAATGCTCACTTGCAGTTGACGCTTCTCCAAGATGGCCGCGAATTTTTCAGCGGTGGAACTCAACAAATAAGACGTATCAATATTTGTGAGCTTCAACTCCATCTGCCCGGCATCAATGGCAGAAAGATCGATGATCGCATCAATGATTGATTTCAAATCTTCAGATGATTTGCGAATGTCAGTAACATATTCGCGCTGCTTTGGTGTCAATTCTCCTGCAATTCCATATTCCAAAGTTTCAGCAAAACCCACAATACTGGTGAGTGGTGTTCGCACTTCATAAGAAACATTGGCGAGAATGCTGTTTTTCAAACGGTCGGCCGCTTCCAATGCCTCAGCGCGATCACGCAAGGCTTGTTCGGCTTTGGCGGCATCTGAGACATCGGTGAAGGTTAAAAGCGCATTGCCATCTGGCAGAGGCACCGCGCGATAACGCAAGATGCGACCATCTTGGCTCATGCGGCCTTCGTGCGGTTTGCGATTGGCTTCAATTCCAGTGACACCATATTTGATATCTTGCCAACCAGCACGGGCATCTGTGCTTAATGAAGCGAGTTGGGCGAGCTGTTCCACATGGGGTTTCTGATCCAAAAACGCAGCATCCAATGACCAAAACCGCGAAAAAGCAGGATTGAACAGTTTGAGACGACCATCAGACCCCGACAAGGCCACTGCTTCTGCCAAATTATCAAGGGTCTCGCGTTGCACTTCGAAGAGTTCGTTATAGCGACTTTCCAACTGATATTCTTTGGTCAGATTTTCATAGAGATAGGTAACACCGCCAAAGGGATGATGTTCGGACATCACGCGCAAAGACCTGCCGTCTGGAAGATACCAATAGTTCTCACGGGCATCCAAGTTGGTGTATGATTTTAAATGCTTGCTGCGCCATTCGCGGTAGTTGGCTTCTTCGGGCAACGCGCGCTGGGCGCGCAACTTGTCTAAAATTTCACCATCGCTGGGATGCGTTTGTAACCATGTTTCATCCAAATTCCACAAGGCAACATAAGCTTGGTTATAAAACCGAAGACGTTGATCAGGGCCAAATATCGCAATTGCGGTGTTGAGTTTATCGAGCGTTGATGCATGCGCTTTGATATGGCGATCAAGTTCTTTTTCAGCGGCTTCTTGCGGGGTCACATCCACAGCAAAACCTGTTTTGCCAATTGAGAGATCGACTTCATAAACATTGAATGTCCGCATTGATCCTGCGTTGACAGCGCGAGCACGGCCCAGCAACCCTTGTTTCACATCGGCATATTCACTGTCGATGGCTTCATTCTTTATCAGATTTATATTTGATTTTATTGTTGCATCACCGTCTGATTGTTCGGTGGCTTGCACATAGGCTTTGTTAATCCAGCTTAAAGTGCCACTGTTGTTTTTGATCCAAATCGGGAAAGGTGCAGCATCCAAGATTGCACTTAGTCGCTCAACTTGTTTGCTGAGCTTTAGAGCATCATATTGACTTTCTGTGGCTTGACGGCGCTCACCTGCCAAGGGCCTGAACCTCAATATAGCAAGACCGCCAGCAGCCCTTCCATCAGCTTCGAGAAGATCGCCTGATTTGGTTTTTACACCAAGGTTAAAAGGGTTCCCAGATTGGCGGAGTACTTTAAGGCTGTCTGATAAAATAGCTGCAGAATCTCGTTCCAACCACAAATCAAACTTTATAAGCTCCGCCAAAGTACTGGGCATTTTCACGGAACCATGCATGGTGCCGGTGAGACGAGCGGGAACATCACCTAAACCGCGCCATGTGATTATCAATTGTGGTTCTGAATAAATTGTGGCGTCAGCTTCATTCAGAAGATGTTCCAGTTCGCCAACGCGGGCTCTGGCCCTAAATTCAGAAGTGTAAAGTTTGCGGGTTCGGTAAATTGCTGCGGCCAGAATGCCTCCTGATAGGAGAAGGCCTACAATTCCTAACATACTACCAGATTCAGTGGGCAAGCTTAGGGCATTAGCGGGTTCTACCCATAAAAAAGGAGACAAACTTAACAGCGCAGCGTGCTTAAACGCAGTACTGATTTTTTTGCCTCTCAATTGCAATGTTCTTTCTCCGCCAGCCGTTTGGGTTGTGACGAATCACAACCCTGCCCTGCCAACGTATAGCCGTAAAATCCCTGCTTCGGGAATTGGCTAAAATTAGTAGCGGTAATATTCTGGCTTGAATGGGCCTTTTTGATCCACGCCAATATAGGCAGCCTGCTCATTGCTGAGCTTAGTCAATTTCACGCCTAGTTTTTCAAGATGCAAGGTTGCAACTTTTTCATCCAAGTGCTTGGGCAGAACATAAACTTCATTCTTATATTTGCCGGTCTTAGCATTGGTGAAAAGTTCGATTTGTGCCAGCGTTTGGTTGGTAAATGAAGCTGACATCACGAAGCTTGGATGGCCCGTGGCATTGCCCAAGTTTACAAGGCGGCCTTCCGACAACAGGATCATACGGTTGCCCTTCGGGAAGTTTACAATATCAACTTGTGGCTTGATGTTGGTCCACTTGAAGTTCTTGAGTTCTGCAACTTGGATTTCATTGTCGAAGTGACCGATGTTGCAGACAATGGCCATATCTTTCATCTGCTTCATGTCATCGATGGTGATCACATCTTTGTTGCCGGTTGCTGTAACGAAAATATCTGCCGTGCTCACAACGTCAGCCAAGGTTTGAACTGAATATCCATCCATAGCCGCTTGAAGAGCACAAATTGGATCAACTTCAGTGACAATCACACGCGCGCCTGAACCGCGCAGAGACAATGCCGATCCTTTTCCCACATCGCCGTAACCCAAAACAACAGCCACTTTGCCTGCCATCATCACATCGGTGCCGCGACGGATCGCATCTACCAGTGATTCACGGCAGCCATATTTGTTGTCAAATTTGGACTTGGTCACGGAATCGTTCACATTGATCGCAGGGAATGGCAATTCGCCCTTCTTCTGCATTTCATACAACCGATGAACGCCTGTGGTGGTTTCTTCGGAAACACCAATGATAGAGGCCTTCACCTTGTCAAACCAGCCTGGCTGATTCTTGATGCGCTTGGCAATTTCAGCATAGAGGCATTCTTCTTCTTCGCTCTTTGGATGAGCGATGAGAGTTGGATCCTTTTCGGCGCGAGCGCCCAGCAGAATATAAAGTGTGGCATCGCCACCATCATCCAAGATCATGTTGGTGACTTGGTTGTTATCCCATTCGAAAATCTTCGCAGTGAAAGCCCAATATTCTTTCAAGTTTTCGCCTTTGAAGGCAAAAACAGGAATGCCCGCTGCAGCAATGGCGGCGGCGGCGTGGTCTTGCGTTGAATAGATGTTGCATGACGCCCAGCGAATGTCAGCACCCAAGGCTTTCAATGTTTCGATCAGCACAGCTGTTTGAATGGTCATGTGCAATGAACCAGAAATGCGCGCGCCCTTCAAAGGTTGGGCTGCAGCATATTCTGCACGGGTGGACATGAGGCCCGGCATTTCAATTTCAGCCATATCCAATTCTTTGCGGCCCCAATCGGCAAGCTTGATATCGGCGACGTAATAATCTTTGAATTCGGACATGGGTAGACTCCTGATGATTGTTGGCCAGCCGATAGCATGGGAAAGGACGGTGTGCAATATCTATATAAAGATATCTTTATGTGGTTAAGGAGATTGGGGTCAATTCATTTCTCCTTCAATCGCTCCAGCATCTCTTTCACCGTGGCCTTGTCCAACTTTGCGATGCTCTTGGACAAGCGATTGGCCAGTTCGGTGGCTTCGGGGTCTAGGCCTGCTGTGTCTATAGTGATGCGGGGATGTGAGAGCCTTGAAAGCTTGACCAGCTCTTCGGCTTCGTCCCAGATGATGTTCAAATAGGCGATGATGCTTTGCACCACGTGCCAGCTGGGCCGCCCACGTTTGCCGTGTTCTAAAGCTGAAAGGTAGGCGCTGGAGACATTGATGGCGCTGGCCATATTGGCCAGCGTAAGCCCACGATCAGCGCGCAACTCGCGGAGTTTGGCGCCAAAGGGTGTCAATGCTGTTCGCCTTCGCGTTTTCTGAGCCTCACATAAAACGCGCCACCCCCGCCATGTTTGGGGTGGGCTGGCTGGAAGCCGACAATATGAGCGCGGAATATCGCCTCGTGAAACATGAGCGGCACTTCGCGGCGGAGCTTACCTTCGCGCTCTGGCGTGTGGAAATGGCTGTGGCCATGCAGTGTGTGGCGCGCATAAGGCGATGCCCCCTTGCCCGTGATAACCAAGACAAGCCTTACGCCGCGGTGGCGCTGGATGCTGATGAAGTTCAACAATTGCATCCGCGCTGTTTCTAAATTTTCGCCGTGCAAATCCAACCGCGCTTCAGGGTCGGCATTTCCCCGGCCCAGCTTTTGCGTGGTACGACGATCAAAGCTGGCAATGGCGGGTGGTTCATTTCTTAAGGCTTTTCGATTGAGCACAGGTTCAATGGATTGCACCAACAGTTGCGGCTGCAAGATAATACCTTTGATTTTAGATCGGGCCTTCAACTGCTTGCGAATGGACAAGGGTTGAATGGCGCGTTTCACCTCATCCCATAAGCCATGATCGGGCACTTCGAAGTTCTTGCGGCTCATAATTTTAAACGCGCTGCCACCAACTTAGGAAGCAACACCACCATAGAACCTGCACTTTTCATGTGGCCCGCATTAAATGCCGCATCTTCGCCCCAACCCCAATAAACATCACCCCGCACATGGCCCTTGATGGCGGTGCCAGTGTCTTGGGCCACCATGAGATGTTGGAAGGGTTTTGAACCCGCTTCGGGCGGTGTTGTCGTGTCAATCCAGATTGGGGTTCCAAACATCCAAATGGAGCGATCCACCGCTAGGCTGCGCAGTGGCGTGAGGTTCACTTGTTGGGCGCCCAAGGCGCCAAGGTCATTTGATGGGACATCAATTTGGCGAAAGAAAATGTAGGATTTATTCTTCCACATCAACTCGCGCGCTTCCGATGGGTGATCACTCATCCAACCGCGCAAGAACTCCATCGACATCGTATCTGTGCTGCCAATGCCTTTTTCTAAAAGCACATGACCAATGCCAGTGTAAGGTTGCCCCGTTTTTGCGGCATAGGCCAAGCGGATGATTTTTCCATCCGGCAGTTTCACACGACCAGAGCCTTGAATATGAATGAAGAACGCATCAACCCAGCTTTTGAGATAGCAAATCGCAAGGCCTTTGCCTTCGAGAGCGCCCTGCTCAATCTCTTTGCGCGTTGCATAAGCTTCAGCCTTGCCGTTCACGATGCGGCCGTAAGCGAGACCTGTCTGCTGTTGGCCCTGCTCGTCGAGGGCTTTGAGATCAGCTGGTTTATTATAGACCGGCACTGGATATTCGCTGGTCTTAACGAGGCTGCCTTCAGCTTCGGGCTCATAATAACCGGTGTAGAGCCCTTGCGGGCGTTTCGGATCATTCACTTTATAAGCCGCGAAGTTTGCTTCAAAAAACTGTTTGCCGTTGGTTGCTGCAAGCGCGCTTTGGCATAGAATTGTCCAATCGCTCAATTCTCCGCCAAAGGCTGCAGCGCGTTTGAAACCATGCGCGGTGGTTAGAATTTCCTGACACGAGCGCTGAAATGTTTGCAGCGCTTTGGTGTGGTCGTCTTTTGCCCAACCCGCGAGAGTTTCAATTTTTACAGGTTCAAGCATTTTGGGTGCCGCATGCAAAGACGATATATTCAATAGAAATATTAGACTGCATATAACTAATCTCATTCGCCTGTTGCTGTCAGCAGCCAATTGGGATCACGCGAAGTAAGATCACGCTCAAAGGTCCAGAGGTCAGTATCTTCAAGGACAGCCTTCGCGTCTCCATTCACAGTGGCACCGGTTTTATCGATTGTTGCGTTGATCATTTCGGTCACGAATTTAACACTGATGCTGGCTTTGCTACCGTCAATGATGGCCGATTCTAAATTGGTTGAAACTGCACCTACAAATTGGAAAACCTTGCTGTGTCCCAATTTTTGATTTTGATCAATGACTGTTGAAAAGCTTTCATACACTGCCTTTGACAACAATGGTCTAAGCGCTGCTTTGTCACCTTTGGCAAAGGCTTCCAGAATCATCTCATGGGCCGCTTTTGCACCGGCTATAAAACTGGTGACGCTGAAATCGCGCTGTTGCTTGCCAATCGCCTCTAATGTTTTAGCCAGATCAGACCCCTCCTCGGCATGGCCCTGCCACACCGGATTTGGCGGGATATATTCAGGGTTTTCAATGATGCGCAATTCTGGCTGCGGTTTTGTGGGCGTTACAACAGGTGGACGCTCCAAGCCGGTGCGCTGCCCCAGAACTGATTTCAGCTTCCAGAAAATGATGATGGCTGCGGCCAGTAAAATAATATTGAGCGGATCTGATAACAAACGCTGGTGTCCTTATGCTTGGTGTAGAACTCTATATAGAGAGAAAATTGGCAAAACCAATCTCTAGCCCACCTTGCGGCTCAGTTGGCTTCATGATAGCGAAGATTTTCAATTCGGCCTTCGGCGGGAAGGCTCATCTTAAGAGGCAAAAATGGCAAAAACAATCAAGACAGCTCCACGCAAAGCGCCTGTAAAAGTGGCTGCGAAACCTGCGAATGGGGCAACCCGCAAGCCAATCCCAGTGGCCGAAGCAAAGCCTGCGACCATTCGCGCTACAGCTTCACCAGCAAATTTGACTGCGCCTGAGCCACAACCCGGCGCACAACCTTCACTCAAAATTCTGGGACAGTATTTAAAGGATCTCAGTTTTGAAAATCCCAATGCTCCTTTGTCGCTTGCGCCACAGCAGAGCCAGCCTGATATCAATATTTCTGTAAATGTGAATGCGCGCAATTTGGGCCCATCAGATTTTGAAGTTGAGTTGCATTTAGATGCAAAGGCTACATCAGAAGGCAAAGTTATTTTTGCGGCTGACCTTCTTTATGCTGGCATGTTCCGTTTGGAAAACTTCCCGGCCAATCTTTTGCATCCCGCTGTGCTGATCGAGTGCCCCCGCATGTTATTTCCGTTTGCAAGGCAAATTCTGGCCGATGCCACGCGCAATGGCGGCTTTCCACCTTTGATGCTGGACCCGATTGATTTTGCCACCATGTATCAAAAGCGCATGCAGCAACAAGGTTCAGCCCAAGCTTAAATCTCAATCTTGATTCCAAAGCGCTTTCTCACCCAGCTCAGCAATGCGAGCTCGGTGAAGAGCGCTTTCTTCTTGGGTGAGGCGCGGGCTCAAAGCTTCCAGCCGCACCCTTGTATTTTGGCGGGTTGATTGAAACGCGGTTTTTTGCGTGTTCGACTGGGCCTGTAATATGAGTGCCGTTTGTCTGCCGCCGATCAATTCTAAATAGACATCAGCCAGCAATTCAGCATCTAACAGGGCGCCGTGTTTGGTGCGTTTGGAATTATCTATGCCATAGCGCCGGCACAGCGCATCCAGACTGTTGGGACCCATGGGATGCGAACGCCTGGCCATTTGCAGCGTGTCAATCACTTGCGAAGGTGGGATGGCACTGCGTCCGAGGGCACCGAGTTCCGAGTTAATAAAGCCCATATCAAAACTGGCATTATGAATAATGAGCGGAGCGTCGCCAACAAATTCGAGAAACTCGTCGACAACTGTTTTAAACAGCGGTTTATCCTTCAGAAAGGCCAAAGATAGCCCGTGCACAGCCTCTGCTTCTTTGGGCATGTCGCGTTCGGGGTTGAGATAAACGTGATAAGTCTTACCGGATGGAATGTGGTTGATCAGCTCGATGGCACCAATCTCAACAATTCGGTCTCCAGTGATTGGTGACAACCCGGTGGTTTCAGTATCGAGAATAATTTCACGCATTTGGTTTTTCCTGAGACCTGATATGTTCGATCAAGGCTTTCGTGGTGTTTTCGAGCTCTTCCACTCTACCATTATTTTCAATCACAAAATCTGCCCAAAGGCGTTTTTCACTGTCTGGCATTTGTTTAGATTTGATCATTTCAAATTTTGTTTCAGTCATTCCGGGGCGGGCAAGGGCGCGCGCTTGTTGAATTTCCGGTGTAGCAGAAACAACAATGACTAAATCCATCTCACGCGCCCGACCCCCTTCAAGAATAAGCGGTGAATCAATTACGGCGATATCGCTATTTTGCTTTTGTAAAAATTCGTGTTCCGCTCGATGGACCAAAGGGTGAATAATGGCTGTAATCGATTTTAGAAGGTCTGGGTTCTTGGCAATCGTTTGTGAGAGAATTTTTCGGTCAACTGTATCGCCGTTAATTGCTTCAGGGCAAAGTTTGCCCAAAACTTTTGCGGCAGTCCCGTTTTCATAAATTTCGTGGACGGCTGCATCAGCGTCGAACACTGGCATATTCATGGCCCGTAATATTCGCGCGACTTCTGATTTTCCCATGGCGATGGACCCTGTTAGGCCGATTAGTATCATGATTTAAAATCCGGATCGATATCGTGGGCGATCAAGTCATAGAGTTCGGGTGTTACAATCGGTTTGGCCCCAAACCAAAGCTCAAACCCGCGCACCGCTTGATGAAGTAACATACCAAGGCCAGGAACAGTGCGTAGATTTAAAGCTTCAGCGCGCTGAAGGAGTTCCGTTTTTAGGGGGACATACACAATATCAGCCACCACCGCATGGGCTGGCAATTCAGACAATTCTATTGTGAGCGGGGACTGTCCAGTCATGCCTTGAGATGTTGTGTTAATGAGAATGTCGCAGTATTTCAAATTTAAAGCAGGGGGTTGAATGGGGATAATCTTCGCGCCAAATGTTTGTTTCAATACTTTAGCGCGATCAAGAGTTCGATTCGCTACCGTAATGGATGCAACATTGGCGCGCAGCAATCTTTCAATAATGGCTTTGGCTGAGCCTCCCGCACCCAACAGTACGATATGTTTTTCAGACACATCAAAGCCAGGAATGGTGGCTAGCAAATTCTGGAGGAAGCCTTCGCCATCAGTTGAGGTGGCATGAGTTTTTGAGTTTTTCAGATAGACTGTGTTTAAGGCCCCGATGGTTCTGACGCTTTCATCGACAATGTCTATATATTGAAGAGCAGTTTCCTTGTGGGGCAGAGTGACATTGCAGCCCGCATAACCCTTTGCTTCAAGGTGTGCCAGAAAGTTTTTTAGTTCTTCAGGCTCCACCAGCACCCGGTCATAGCTACCGTTCATGCCCAGTTTTTTCAACCAATAGTTATGGATGAGCGGAGAACGTGAATGGGCAATAGGCGATCCAATGACGCAAGCTTTTATCATGAGGTTATAAACTTGATGTTGCGCAAAAAGGCAAGGCACGGCAGCAGCGGCATACCGAGGATTGTAAAATAATCGCCTTCGATTTTTTCAAACAATTGAGCTCCATGACCTTCGAGCTGATAGCTACCCACTGTGTTCAGCAATTCAGCACCGCAAGTTTCTATATATGATTTGGAAAAGGAATCACTGAAGTGCCGCATCGTCAAAACGGCGTCTTCACATACCCTCCAAATGATTTGTCCGTTTTGCGCGACACACAAGGCTGAATGTAAAACGTGGCGTTGTCCTCGCAGGCTTAAGAGCTGTTCTTCTGCTTCTTTCATAGAACAAGGCTTATTGTGTAGCTGACCTTGACAGGATAGCGTTTGATCCGCACCAAGGACGAGGTCGGGTCCTAGTGATAAACTTAAAGCTTTTTGGCTGGCCAAAGAGAGTGCTATATCACGCGGGGGCAAATTGGAGAGGAGAGATTTAGCGGCCTCCTCGTCTAGTTCTGGTGGGCACGCTTCAAAGGAGAGCCCTGCTTTCTGTAGAATGCGCTGCCGCGTTCGACTGGTTGAGGCCAATATGAGTTTTGGGGAATGCATAAGCAGGGGTTGAGCCTTGGGATTAAATGTGGATAAGTTTCATTTTGGTGTTCATGTGTTTCATTGTGAACTGACAAGTTTAGGACTTATTAACAATTGGACTTTGATCGTACGGTTTGAAAATTTATGTGTGGAATGTGAGACAAATTTATTTATAACTTTAATGAATTGATTTGTTTGATTTTTATCGGAATTCTTGGGCATTGTTAAAAATTGTGCACAGCTTTTCCAATATAGGCGGCACCGGATTGTGTTTAAACCGTTAATCACGGCCCAACAGAATCTACAATCTATAGATATAACTATTTTGTTTAAGTGAGACGGATTTGAAAGCTTTACTCAACGTTTTAGAAAATCGAGAACCTCATAGAAGACCCATGTGGGTGATGAGGCAAGCGGGTCGTTATTTACCTGAGTACCGCGCTGTGAGAGAAAAGGCGGGGAGTTTTTTAAAGCTTTGCTATAATCCTGAGCTGGCTTGTGAAGTGACGTTGCAACCCTTACGGCGCTATGATTTTGACGCCGCCATTCTTTTTTCAGACATTCTGGTTGTTCCGCAAGCGATGGGACTGGCTTTGGATTTTAAAGAGGGTGAGGGACCAATTCTTCAGACAGTGAGCAGCAGTACTGATGTTGCAAAATTGCGGTCATCGGGATCTTTTACCGAATTTGAAAAAGTTTGGGAAACCGTTGGACTGGCGAAGTCACAATTGGATGCCGACACAACTTTGATAGGGTTTTGTGGGGCGCCTTGGACTGTGGTGAGTTATATGATTGAGGGTGGTAGCTCTGACAGAAAGCGCGCCTTGGCTGTTGCTATGGAACAACCCAGTTGGTACGGCGCGCTGATAGATAAAGTTGTTGAATGTTCTATTGTTTATCTACTCGGTCAAATTAGGGCTGGAGCTGAAACAGTTCAGATCTTTGATAGCTGGGCTGGTGATTTGCCGCCGGTGTGGTTGCAGCGTTTGGTGGTTGAGCCAGTAAAGCGGATTGTGGACGGCGTGAGAGCGGTTCACACGAACTTTCCAATTATTGTTTTTGCTCGGGGAGTAGGTGAACAACATGCCTCGATTGCTGGGGGCACCAGCGCAAATGCGATTGGTGTTGAGGAAGATTGTAAGCTTTCGGACGTTTTGCCGACGTTGCCAAGCTCTGTGGCGGTGCAAGGGAATTTGGCGCCTGGCCTGCTGTTAGGTGACAGGGATGGCTTGCGGCGGGGCGTTGCGGCGGTTTTGAACGGCGTTCCAATGGGGCGGCATATTTTCAACTTAGGGCATGGGATCACACCGCAGGTGAATCCGGAGATGGTTTCTGAGTTGGTGAAAGCGGTTCGCGATTTTGATTCAGGGCATTTGTGATGGTCCTTTGGATTAAGGCGCTGCATATCGTGGCTGTCATAGCTTGGATGGCTGGGCTTTTCTATCTGCCGCGACTCTATGTTTATCACACACGGTTGGCGGTTGGCTCTGACAGTGATGTTTTGTTCATGCACATGGAAAAAATGTTGTTGAAGGCGATTATGCGGCCAGCACTGTTGGTGGCGGTTCTTGCGGGTGGTTATTTGGTTTCAGCTTCTGGTTTTGCTTGGAGCGATCATTGGTTATCTTTGAAGCTTTTGGGGGTTTTAGCTTTGCTGGGGTATCACGGAATGATGGAGAGTTACCGGGCAAAGTTTGCACAGGGTTGGCGTGGTCGCAGCGAACGCTACTTTAGAGTTTTGAACGAAGTGCCTACAGTTTTGTTGATTTGGATTGTCATTATGGTTGTGGTTAAGCCCTTTGCTTAAATGGCTTTGCCTTGCTTTGGGATTTGTGCTAACGGGCGTTATCGCTCGATCTGATCGGGCTTCTGGTCGCGCGTCCTGCCCGATCGAAATTTCAAAAAGATATTTAAAATGACTGATCTTGCCGATCTCAAAGAGATCAAGCTTTCCGAACTCAAACGTAAGTCCCCTGCTGAGCTATTGAGCTTGGCCGAGGAGTTGGAGGTTGAGACCGCCAGCGCGCTTCGCAAACAGGAGTTGATGTTTGCAATTTTGAAAAACTTGGCCGCTCGTAATGTTGAGATTATTGGCGAGGGTGTTATTGAAGTTATGCAAGATGGCTTTGGCTTCTTGCGTTCTGCGGACGCCAATTATCTGGCTGGTCCGAATGATATTTATATTAGCACCAATCAAATCCGCAAATACACCTTGCGCACAGGCGATACTGTTGAAGGCCCGGTGAAGGGTCCTAAAGACGGCGAGCGTTATTTTGCTTTGGTGAAGCCTAACACGGTGAATTTTGAGGATCCAGAAAAAGCTAAGCACAAAGTCAATTTTGATAACTTGACGCCGCTTTATCCAGATCAAAGATTGGAGATGGAAATTGCCGATCCAACGCGCAAAGACTATTCCGCGCGGATTATTGATATCGTCGCACCGATTGGCAAAGGTCAACGCGGGTTGATCGTGGCACCACCGCGCACTGGTAAGACTGTGCTTCTGCAAAACATTGCCCATTCAATTACAACTAATCATCCTGAATGTTATTTGATCGTTCTGTTGATCGACGAGCGGCCCGAGGAAGTTACCGACATGCAGCGCTCTGTGAAGGGTGAAGTGATTTCATCGACGTTTGACGAACCGGCTACTCGCCACGTTGCGGTTGCTGAAATGGTGATTGAGAAGGCTAAGCGTTTGGTTGAGCATGGCCGGGACGTCGTCATCTTGCTGGATTCGATCACGCGCTTAGGTCGTGCTTACAATACGGTCGTGCCTTCCTCCGGCAAGGTTCTGACAGGCGGTGTGGATGCTAACGCTCTGCAACGCCCTAAGCGTTTCTTTGGTGCGGCGCGAAATATTGAACATGGCGGGTCGCTGACAATCATTGCGACAGCCCTGATCGATACCGGTAGCCGCATGGACGAAGTGATTTTTGAAGAGTTCAAAGGTACGGGTAACTCAGAAATTATCTTGGACCGTAAGGTTGCCGATAAACGCGTATTCCCGTCGATTGATATTCTGCGCTCTGGCACACGTAAGGAAGAACTGTTGGTGAAAGCTGACGTTCTCAAGAAAACTTATGTGCTACGTCGTATTCTCAATCCGATGGGCACTGTGGATGCGATCGAGTTTCTGGTTGATAAAATGCGCCAAACGAAGGGCAACAGCGATTTCTTCGATTCAATGAATGCCTAAAACCTAAGGGTGCCGAAATGGTATCGATTCGAATCCGAAATGATTGAGCAATCGACCATTTATGCCTTGTCCAGCGGGCAAGGTAGGGCTGGTATTGCCGTTATTCGGGTTTCTGGGCCTAGAGCTGGAGACGTGCTTTCCAAATTATCCGGCGAGCTTCCTCAGCCCCGGCTTGCGTCGCTACGCAATTTGAAATCTGCTGATGGATTGATTGATCAAGCTTTGGTCATATGGTTTCCTGGCCCTTATACTGTGACGGGTGAGGACATGGCTGAGTTTCATGTTCACGGCAGCCCTTCGGTGGTTGCCAAGCTTTTTTCTGAATTTACTCAATTCAAAAATGTGGTGCCCGCTGATGCGGGAGCTTTTACGCGGCGTGCGTTTGAAAATGGTCGCTTGGATTTGGTTGAGGTTGAAGGTTTGGCCGATCTTTTGGGATCACAGACTGAGTCGCAGCGGCGGGTAGCGATGCGACAGTTCATGGGTGAGGCCAGCGCTGTTTATGAAAGTTGGCGTGGGCAACTCACAGCTGCTTTGGCCATGCTAGAGGCGGCCATTGATTTTGTTGACGAAGATGATGTGGTTCAAGATGCTTGGAATCATGTTCGCCCGAATGTTGAAAAACTTCGGACGGAGCTTCTTCGTGCAGTCGAACTTTCGGTCAAGGCTGGTGCGGTTCGTGACGGATTGAAGCTGGTTATTGCTGGCCCACCGAATGCTGGAAAATCATCTCTGATGAATTGGTTGGTAGGACGCGAGGCTGCTATTGTTTCTCCGATTGCCGGAACGACACGTGATGTGGTGGAACGGGTGATTGATTTTCATGGCGCACAATTGCTGGTGAGTGATACGGCAGGCATTCGAGCCGACACCACCGACTTAATTGAAGCTGTGGGGATCGACCGCGCCAAGAGTGAAGTGCGCGACGCGGACATACTTGTTTGGGTTACTGCTCCTGATGTGATTGCAGACGTAGGGCCAAGTCGAGCACCTGATGTTAAGGTCATCAACAAGAGTGATTTAGATTCGAGTCGGATACGAAACGATGAATCTATCGCTGTGTCTGTTAAGAACGTTCAAGGTTTGAATCAGTTAACTGAGGTTTTGAAGAATTTGATTCAAGCCCGCTCTGCTGTGGCAAACAATGCTATCGTGGTGCGAGATCGTCATGTGGCTGCAGTTAAAGAAACGATTCGGTTGCTTAATGATTCACTTGAAGATGAGAAACGTCCGCTGGAATTGATCGCTGAAGATTTACGCAAGGCAACGCGTGCAATTTCTTCGATCACAGGCCGCATTGATGTTGAAGATTTGCTGGGGAAGATTTTTTCAGAATTCTGTATTGGCAAGTAATGTTTCACGTGAAACGAATCCGCCTTTGACCTTCGTCCGTGAACGGACTAAATGGCTCAAGCGTTAATGAAAGATTAAAATTGTGTTTGATGTGATTGTCGTGGGTGGTGGACATGCAGGCTGCGAAGCGGCTGCGGCATCAGCGCGGGTTGGCGCGCGAACAGCTTTGCTTACACATAAACATTCAACGATCGGCGAAATGTCATGCAACCCAGCGATTGGTGGTTTGGGCAAAGGGCATTTGGTTCGTGAGATTGATGCTCTCGATGGTTTGATGGGGCGCGTTGCTGATGAGGCGGGAATTCAGTTTCGGCTCCTCAACAGATCAAAAGGTCCGGCCGTTCGAGGCCCCCGTGCACAAGCTGACCGCAAACTCTACCGCAATGCCATGCAGCGGGTTTTGGCCGAGCAAGAAAATTTGGACATTATTGAAGGTGCTGCGTTTTCTCTGATCATTGAAGAGAATCGCGTCTGTGGTGTTCGTACCGAAGATGGTCGAGAGCTTCGAGCAGCGTCGGTTGTTTTAACGACAGGCACATTTTTGAACGGATTGATTCACATTGGCGAAAAACAAATCGCGGCCGGTCGTGTGGGTGAACCTCCGGCGCGCGGTTTGTCGGAGCAGTTAAAGAATTCTGGAGTCGTTTTGGGTCGTCTCAAAACAGGCACGCCCGCTCGACTTGATGGAAAAACCATTAATTGGAAAATCTTGGAAGAACAGAAGGGTGATGAGCCCCCCGTGCCATTCTCGTTTTTGACCAACGCGATAACCTCACCGCAGATCTCGTGCTACATAACCGGCACGAACGCCAAAACACATCAGATCATTGCCGACAATATTTCACGTTCACCGCTGTACTCGGGCCAAATTACGGGAACTGGCCCCCGCTATTGCCCTTCCATTGAAGACAAAATTCATCGTTTCAAGGAAAAATTGGCGCACCAAGTGTTTTTGGAGCCTGAAGGCCTCGATGATGACACCGTTTATCCCAATGGCATTTCAACATCACTGCCTGAAGATGTGCAGGAAGCCTTTATCCATTCTATGGTGGGTCTTGAAAAGGTTCGAATTATCAGGCCCGGCTATGCCATCGAATATGATTATGTGGACCCGCGTGAACTTTCCCACAGTTTGGAAGTCAAGCGCTTGCCTGGTCTTTATCTGGCGGGACAAATCAACGGCACCACAGGCTATGAAGAAGCAGCGGCCCAAGGCTTGGTGGCAGGGCTGAATGCCGCTCGTAGGGCCGCTGGCCAAGACGGTGTGACGTTTGATCGTGCCACAGGCTATGTTGGTGTGATGATCGATGATCTGGTGATGCGCGGTGTGGCAGAGCCCTACCGTATGTTTACATCGCGCGCTGAATACCGTTTGGCTTTGCGCGCTGATAATGCCGATCAACGATTAACGCCTCAAGGGGTTGCCCTTGGTCTGGTGAATGTTTCACGTGAATCCAAATTCAATACTAAGTTGGCGATTCTTGAAAATGCCCGCCGTGCGGCCACTGAACTGTCTGTTACGTCTTCGGCTGCGGCAAAACTGGGATTGCGCGTCAACCAAGATGGAAAATCACGCAGCGCACTTGATTTGATAGCTATGCCCGATGTGGGCCTTGCGAAAGTGTGCGAGCTATGGCCAGAGATTGCCGCACTGCCCGCATTTGCCCAAGAGGCGCTGGAGGCCGATGCTCTCTATTCAGGATATATGGAGCGCCAACTTGTGGAAATCGAAGGTTTGAGACGCGAAGAAAGCATGATCCTGCCCACTGATATAGACTACTTCGCCATTCCAAGTCTTTCAATGGAGTTGCGTCAGAAATTGGCGCGCACAAAGCCCTCGACACTGGGTCAGGCGCAGCGCATTGACGGCATGACGCCGGTAGGACTTGCTTGTCTGCTGGGTTCTATCAAGAAGCCAAGCACGCAGCGAGTGGCCTGATGCAGCCGCCAAATTTCGATGAACTTGCAAGATTCAATGTTTCACGTGAATCTTTTGATAGACTTCAAATATTAGCAAAACTGATATTGGAGTGGCAAAAACATATTAATCTCATCTCTGCCGCTACAATTCCAGAATTATGGAAACGTCATATTCTGGATAGTGTGCAGCTCATACCTCTCATTCCACCAACCGTAACGGCTATTGCCGATCTCGGTTCTGGCGCGGGCTTTCCAGGATTGGTTCTGGCTGCAACACAGGCGGCTACAGTTCATATGTATGAGGCGAACTCCAAAAAAGCAGCGTTCCTCAGTGAAGCTCTCCGCCAAATGAAGTGCGGCGGTGTGGTGCACCGCGAACGATTGGAACCCTTACAAGCGCCTCTAAAAATGCCCAAAGTTCAATTGGTGACAGCCCGGGCCTTTGCCCCGCTGCCCTTACTGTTGAGCCTTGCCGAACCCTTCATGCGCCAAGGTGCTGAGGGGCTTTTCCACAAGGGCCAAGATGTTGACCACGAGCTTGATGAAGCTGCTACAGCTTGGACTCTAAGCTATAGTAAGATTCCGAGTGTGACTGATTCTCAATCCGTTATTCTTTCGGTGAAGGAGTTAACCCATGTTCAACCGTGAAGCATTGCCACCGCGCATTTTGGCTGTCGCTAATCAAAAAGGGGGCGTGGGCAAAACTACAACCGCCATTAATCTGGGAACTGCATTGGCTGCGGTGGGTGAGACAGTCTTGGTGATTGATCTTGACCCGCAAGGCAATGCGTCCACAGGACTTGGCATTACTCGCAAAGCCCATCAGAAATCGTCTTATCATGTTCTGATAGGTGAGGCAGATTTGAATGATGTGATTATTGAATCGGCCATACCACGCTTGGATTGTTCACCAGCGACGATTGATTTGCTCGGCGCTGAAATTGAACTTTCAGATTTGGACCGAAAAACCCATCGACTGGCGGATGCCATCGCAAAGCTCATTCAACACCGCACCTATTCCTACATTCTCATCGATTGCCCGCCTTCATTGAACTTGCTGACAATCAACTCATTGACCGCAGCCGACGCAATTTTGGTGCCGTTGCAATGCGAGTTTTTCGCACTGGAAGGGCTGAGCCAGTTACTAAAGACAGTCGAACGGGTGCGGACTACGTTAAATCCACGCCTGATCATTCAAGGTGTGGTGCTCACTATGTTCGACAAGCGCAACAGCCTTTCTGAACAAGTGGCAGCTGATGTGCGCGAAGTACTCGGTGAAAAAGTCTACCAAACAGTCATACCTAGAAATGTTCGCATATCCGAAGCGCCATCCTATGGAAAACCGGTATTACTTTACGACCATACTTGCGTTGGGTCGCAAGCCTACATAAAGCTGGCCTCTGAAGTGATTAAGCGTGAACGCGAGCTGCGAGCAGCCTGATAGATTCGGAACCGAAATATAATATTCTAGGATAACATTGATGACACAGGTACAAAAACGTAGACTTGGACGGGGCTTGGCAGCGCTCATCGGCGATGACACCTCAGAAGAATCGGTTGTGCAAGATATTCGCAGTCTGCGTCATGTGCCTGTGGAAATGCTCCATCCAAACCCCGATAATCCACGCAAACATTTTGCCGAGGAAGACTTAGAAAGTCTTGCTAAATCACTCCGGGATAAAGGTCTGCTGCAGCCTCTCGTAGTGCGGCCCCGTGCTGATGGAAGCTTTGAAATTGTTGCAGGCGAACGCCGCTGGCGCGCCTGCCAAAGGGCTGGCATTCATGATGTGCCTGTGCTCATTCGCGATCTCGACGATAAAGAAACTCTCGAAATTGCTCTCATCGAGAATATTCAGCGCAGTGATTTGAATGCCCTTGAAGAAGCCCGGGCCTACCGTCAACTGCTTGAACAATATGGTTACACACAACAACAACTGGCCGATGCCATCGGCAAGAGCCGAAGCCACATTGCCAATACCATGCGGTTGATGAGCCTGCCTGAATCTATTCAAAAGCAGATTGAGGATGGCTCTCTCACAGCGGGCCACGCGCGTTCCTTAGTGGCCACTGAAACACCGGAGGATTTGGCTGACAAAATTATAAAGCTAAAACTCACAGTCCGCGAAACTGAGGACTTGGTTCGCGGCCAGCCTGCAAAGACTGCTAAGATTAAAATCGAGAAAGATGCAGATACGCGGGCACTCGAAAAAAACTTGACTGAGGCTTTAGGTCTTGGCGTTACTGTGAGCCACAAAGGACTTTCAGGCGGAGCCGTCAATATTCAATATAAAACACTCGAACAATTGGACGAAATTGCCAGACGCCTGACAGGAGTATCAATTTAATTTAGCGCGCGCTGAGCGGGCCAATGACAAAAGTGTTCTGCTGACAAGTGCTTCAAATAGATCGGGCTGCTTTCTCGTTTGTAGCATTGCGACAGAGATCATCTGCTGCATGTCTATAAGTTCTTGAAGTTCAAAGTTTCGCAACTGCGCCATAAACGCGCTTTTCCGCTTGAAAAATATGGTAGGCTTAGTGTTGCGCACTACCATCTCCGCAGTCTGCCCTCGCTCCATGTCCATTTTCAACGATTGAAGCCGGGTCAGATGGAACATAAAGACCGAAAGAATACCGCGCGTGCCAGCAGAATCTGCATCAAGATTTGCGCCCATCCGGTCCGTTGTATTCATATCGCCGCCTAAAACAGCATCGATCAATTGATCCGCGCCGAAGTCTGCTGTGTCACCACAAACCGCCTCTACATCAGAGATGGACACTTGCCTCTGACCCAAACAATACAGAGACAACTTTGCAGCTTCCTGCGTTGCTGTTGAACGATCTGTTCCGACCAAATCAAAAAAAATGGCTTCCACTTCAGAAGACCACGACAGCTGATCAGAACCCAGCTGTTTACGAATCCTCACGGCAAGTGCCGCTGCATCTTCCTCATAGATGGCTAAACTTGCAAACTTCTCAGACGCCTCACAAGCGAGCCGCAACTTCGAAGTTTTACCCAGAGCATCGCCTAACAGAACAACAAAATTGGCAAGCTTGAGTTCAGATAAGACAGAGCTCAAGAACTTAAGATGACTATCATCCACGCCATCAACCAGCAAAATCTGCCTGTCGCCTAAAAGCGATATTGAACGAAATTCATCACTCAGTCGCCCCGGGTTTTCTTTGAGACTTGCCGGATCAATTCTCATCGGGGCGCCGGAATTGGCCTGCAAATTAACTTTGCGACCCAGTGCACTGACAGCCGAAAGATCTGATCCATGAATCAGAATACCGTTCATCGTAGCACTTCGACGGTGAACGAAGGATTCGAATTCATCTTCACGCAAAACGGCCATATATTTTAAGTCGTTCGAGTGGCCATAAATGCCGCGACGCGCTGCCTGATATCTTGGCCAACTTCGGTTGTTGACCGCAATCGTGCATTTTCTGCTGACTGCAGATCAGCAATCGGTTCACGCACTGTGTCATAGGAAACATTGGCAAAACTGCTTCCCGTTGTCAGTGATTTTCCAGAAGAAAGCTCAACCAATTCATAACGCACCGTCAAATTGAAGCGCTTACGGGTCACCACGGTGCCGGGGGTCGCTGAAACTGCGCCTGTGAACTCCGTAATCGTCATCCGCAGTTGATATTGACTTGCGATTGGGCTTCCAAATCCTGATAAAATTTCATTGCGCAACAGCTGTCCAGTGCGTGTACGCTGCTCTGGCACTGAAATTGCCGAAAGGCTTACAGCCACATTCTTCCCATCCGGAGCGGTGCCATAAAGCGGGCGATAGCCAGAACACCCTGTCAGAAATAAACAAAAAACGAGCACTGAAAAAATGTTGCGCATGATCACTCCGCCACAACAATATTGACAATACGGTCAGGCACGATGATAATTTTTTTCACAGTTTTGCCCCCAATGAGACGCTTTATGCTCTCCATACTTAGCACTCTTGCTTCCAGAATGTCACGGTCACCGCCTTTAGCAACCAAAATTTCATCACGGCGCTTGCCATTCACTTGAATCGCAATCGTCACTTCATCAACATTAACCAACGCGCCAATAGTCTGGGGCCAACTTGTGTTCACAGCAGTGGTGCTGTGCCCGATCACACTCCAGCATTCTTCTGCCAAATGCGGCATCATGGGTGCCATTGCGATGATCAAAAAATTCGCTGCTTCGTGTAATGCACCAATCAAATCGGTTGACTTATTTTGAATTTGCAAAGCTGACGCCATCGCATTTGATAACTCATAAATACGAGCAATCGAACGATTGAACCTCAAATTATTCAGGTCATCAGTGATGGCGGCGATGCTGCGATGCGTTACCCTTCGCAGCGCCAAACCGTCGGCTCCCATCGTCGCATCAGCATTCGGGAATTCCGCAATTTCATTGACGATCCGCCAGATTTTTTGCGTGAATTTCCAAGAACCTTCGGCTCCTGCCTCAGTCCATTCAATATCGCGCTCTGGGGGCGTATCCGAAAGCATAAACCAGCGCGCAGTATCAGCGCCGTAAGATGCTATAATCGTATCAGGATCAACCACATTGCGCTTAGACTTGGACATTTTCTCAACGCCGCCGACAACCAAAGGCTCGCCGGTGTTGGCATGAATCCAAGCGCCATCCTTATGAATGGCATCGGAAGGCAAAACCCATTCTCCGGATGCGGTTTTGAACGTTTCATGAATGACCATGCCTTGCGTGAAAAGGCTGGCAAATGGCTCATCAGCATTCATGTGCCCTGTCTTGTGCATGGCACGGGCATAGAAACGGGAATAAAGCAGATGAAGAATAGCGTGTTCAACACCGCCAATATATTGATCCACTGGAAGCCAATATTTAGCAGCCTCGGCATTCACCGGGTTTTCATCGTGGGGCGAAGTGAACCTCGCAAAGTACCAAGACGAGTCGATGAAGGTATCAAACGTATCAGTCTCGCGCGTGGCGGGTTGATTGCAATTCGGACAAGCCACATGTTTCCAAGTGGGGTGATGTGCCAATGGGTTGCCCGGCTTATCAAATTTCACATCTTCTGGGAGTTGAACGGGCAGCTCTGATTTCGGCACCGGAACAATGCCGCAATCCGCGCAATGAACCACCGGGATAGGGCAGCCCCAATACCGTTGGCGAGAAACACCCCAATCCCGCAGACGGTAATTCACCGTGCGTTTGCCAATGCCTGTCGCTTCAAAGCGGGCGGCAATTTCTTCCTTGGCTTCAGGCACAGACATGCCATCAAGAAAATCTGAATTGATTAAAACGGCTTCGTCGCCGTCCTTTTCCAAATAGGGTTCAGTGGTGATTTTGAAAATAGCGGCATCAGTGCCGCGCGGTGCCACTACGGGTAAAATTGGCAAGCTATATTTATTGGCAAAATCAATATCGCGTTGATCATGGGCGGGGCAGCCAAACAACGCACCTTCACCATAGCCCATCAACACAAAGTTTGCCGCATAGACAGGGAGCTTCACATCTTTGCGGAAAGGATGACGCGCAAATACGCCCAGCGGGCAGCCCTTCTTTTCGGCGCGCTCAATATTTTCTTCGCTGGTGCCCAGAGCCGCCACTTCTTTACGGAAGGTCTCAAGCGCTAGATTAGTTTTGCTTAAGCGCTGCGATAAAGGATGATCAGCTGATACGGCACAAAAACTTGCGCCGAAAATTGTATCATGACGCGTGGTATAGACGGTGAGCCCATCTTCGAGTTTCTGACCGTTGGCATCCTCCAGTTCAAATGTGAATGTCATGCCTTCAGAGCGACCAATCCAGTTTTTCTGCATCAGGCGCACTTTCTCGGGCCACGTGGTCAGACCATCCAAGGCTTTGAGCAAGTCTTCGGCATAGTCGGTGATTTTTAAGAACCACTGCGCCAACTCACGCTTTTCAACAACGGCCCCTGAACGCCAGCCCTTGCCATCGATCACTTGTTCGTTGGCCAGAACAGTTTGGTCAACAGGGTCCCAATTCACCATCGAAACGCGGCGCTCAACCAAGCCTGCTTCAATGAAATCAATGAACATGGCCTGCTCATGGCGATAATAAGTTGGGTCACACGTGGCAAATTCGCGCGACCAATCAATCGCAAGCCCCATAGATTTCAGCTGACGCCGCATGGTGGCGATGTTTTCATAAGTCCACGTTTTGGGATGAATGCCGCGCTCAATGGCGGCGTTTTCGGCAGGCATGCCAAAGGCATCCCAACCCATGGGATGCAGCACATTAAACCCACAAGCGCGCCTGAAGCGGGCGATCACATCACCCATGGTGTAATTGCGCACATGGCCCATGTGGATGCGGCCAGATGGATAGGGAAACATTTCGAGCACGTAATATTTGGGCTTTGAATAGTCTTCTTTGGCTTCAAAGCTGTGGTTTTCAGTCCAATAGCTTTGCCATTTGGGCTCAGTTTCGCGGTGATTGTAACGTTCAGCGGCCACGCCAATATCCTTTAAACAAATCGAATTCAGCTCCTCACGTACCAGTCCTTGAAATCCCTCGCAAGCTTGGCTTAAAGCGAAGCTATGACCCAAGCTTATTTCAATGTTAAAAATCGTGTTGCAGCCCCTGTCACTTTGGTGGCTGTGAGCAAAACCTATTTTGCAGTCGATATTCGCCCTGTACTGGAAGCCGGACAGCGGGTGTTTGGTGAAAACCGTGTGCAGGAAGCCCAGGAAAAATGGCCAGCGTTGAAGCATGAATATCCGGACGTGAAATTACATTTGATCGGGCCATTGCAGAGCAATAAAGCCGCCGACGCCGTGGCACTTTTTGATGTGATTCAAACCGTCGATCGCACCAAGATTGCCGAAGCTTTGGCCAAAGAGACTAAAAAACAAAAGCGTGATTTACAATTTTATATTCAAGTGAACACTGGTTCGGAGCCTCAAAAGGCGGGTATCTTACCAGAAGCCGCTGATCAATTTATTATAGACTGTAAAGAAAAGTATGGCCTAAACGTAGTAGGGCTGATGTGTATTCCACCCGTTAATGAGAACCCAGTACCGCATTTCAAGATGTTGGCTCAAATCGCAAAACGCAATAGTTTGGCAGAGCTGTCTATGGGCATGAGTTCAGATTTCGAAATCGCAATTGGTGCAGGTGCCACTGTGGTTCGTGTTGGCTCTGCAATATTTGGTTCGCGTCAAATCACCAAATAGGTGTGCCTTGTGCAGCGCGATAACACGTTGCGCAGATGCTTTTCAGACAAAGCGATGCAGCCTTCGGTTCCGCTGGCATAGGCCCTAATCAAATGGAGAAAAATTGCGCTGCCATGATTTTGTATGCGCGGGCGCTGATTGTGGTTGGTGGTGACCATCAGATCATAGGCGTCATCCTCACGCCACAGGTTTTCGTGGCTGGCTTTTATGGGTAGGGCTACAGGCCGATTATAGGCACCGTCAAATTTTGCGTCACACCAGCCATCGTTGGATTTCATCGCGTTGGTTTGGATTGATGTCCGAGGCTTGCACATTCTATCTGGCCGATAGTAGAGCTTTTCGAGTTTCCATATGCCTATTGGGCTTGCCGCATCGCCTTCGCGCTTGGCAAAGCGGCGGCCGGATTTGCCTAGCAGGCAAGGAAATGTGGTGTGACCAATTTTCAATACTCCATGGCTTGAACACGAGTTTCTCGCGTAAACGTGAAGATATGTTATAGAAGTGCTCACGGTGAGTTGTGTTGCCCGTTTCCGTCAAATCGATCATCACTGAACTTACAAATAATTGCGAGTATTGAGCCTCATGTCTAGCACTAAAAAACTACTGATTGTTGATGATGATGATACCCTCCGTGAAACACTAAAGGAGCAATTTGGTCTGCATGATGAATTTAGCGTGGTGGACGCATCTACAGCTACGGCTGGGGTGAAAATGCTCAAAGCCGATCATGCCGATATTGTTTTGTTGGATGTGAACTTGCCCGATATGGATGGCCGCGAAGCCTGCAAAATCATGCGTCGCAACGGGTTTAAAGGCCCTATTATCATGCTCACAGCACAAGGGTCGGATTCAGATACAATTCTTGGCCTTGATTCTGGTGCAAACGATTACGTGACGAAACCTTTTCGATTTGCGGTTTTGCTGGCGCGCCTGCGCTCGCACTTGCGCCAACAT
This sequence comes from Hyphomicrobiales bacterium, assembly GCA_025359215.1. Taxonomy (GTDB): domain Bacteria; phylum Pseudomonadota; class Alphaproteobacteria; order Rhizobiales; family Aestuariivirgaceae; genus Aestuariivirga. Next base: position 41,069 of record JANYHE010000024.1, on the reverse strand, counting down.
GAGCATAGCGAGGATGCAATTTTTCAAATCGGGCCTTATTCTTTCAAGCCTGCATCGAAAGTTTTAGTGCGGGACGACAACAAAAAAGTGCGCCTGACGGAGAAAGAAACGTCGATCATTAAATTTCTTTACCGTGCTGGCGAACAAAGCATTTCCCGCGAAACTCTGCTGCAAGATGTCTGGGGTTATAATGCAGGCGTTTCCACCCACACGCTCGAAACTCATATTTACCGCCTGCGCCAGAAAATTGAACGCGACCCAGCCCACGCAGAAATCTTGGTGACCGAGGGTGGGGGATATAAGTTGGTCCCTTGATTCGGGAGGCTTTTCGCAGTCAAACGGTGTGATGATTCGTTTTTTAAGGACACATTGACTTTGAGTGTAAGGGCCGAGGCTGAAACGTTTCGTCAAGTTGCGATTTTTCGCGGCTGCGATTCTGTGCCGCTGCAAATCATGGCCTTTGCCGCCGAGCGCCAAGAGTTTTCCATCGGTGAAGATATCATTGCTCAAGGCAAGAAGGCTCGTGCCGCATTCTTCATCCTCAATGGTTTAGTGACACTGCGATCCAATGGTCAAGATATCGGCATGGCTGAGCCTGGGGCACTGCTCGGCGAAGTGGCGATGATTGGCGGTGGCACTTATTCCCTTTCGGGCACAGCACGCGATATCGTATCAACCGCTCGGATTAGCCACGAGTTGTTTTTGAAAGTGGCTAAAGAATATCCTGAATTTGGCGCAACGGTTTTACGCAATTTATCTGACAAGCTGGAAGCCAGTGTGAGAGATTTTGATAGTGTTCGGGTTCTTCTCAACAAGGCCCGAAAATTTTCTGATCTTTAACTTGCGTTAAAATCAAACTTTGCAATCACCGGCACATGATCGGAAGGTTGGGTCCAGTTGCGCACATTGCGCAGCACTTCAATGCCAGTACATTTTTTAGCAAGTTCATCCGTGGCCCAAACATGATCTAATCTGCGACCCTTGTCAGCAACGCTCCAATCTTTAGCGCGGTAGCTCCACCATGTGTAAAGTTTCTTTGACATGGGAACGTGATTTCGCATCACATCCACCCAACCGCCAGCGGCTTGAATGCGGGCGAAATTTTCTACTTCAATTGGGGTGTGTGATACTACTTTTAACAGTTCGCGGTGCGACCACACGTCGTTTTCATGGGGCGCAATATTGAGATCGCCTACGGTTATGGCACCATAACCTTTGGGCGCTGCATCAATTTTCGACCACTCTTCCATTTCAGCTAGAAAATCTAATTTGTGACCAAATTTCTCGTTGATTTCCCGATCAGGTTCATCGCCACCCGCTGGCACATAGAGATTATGCAGCGCAAAAGGCATGTCGCCTCCGAAGCTCACACTCACGTGGCGTGAGTCACCTTTTTTGCAAAAATCGCGGCTGTGCTGGGCATGAAATGGAATGCGTGAGACGATGGCAACACCATGATAGCCTTTCTGGCCAAACTCTGCGATGTGCTCATACCCCAATGCTTTGAGAGGGGCAGTCGGGAATTGGCCTTGCGGACACTTGGTTTCTTGCAGACATAATACATCTGGCGCGTTCTCTTTGAGGAGACGCTCCACTAATCCGATACGCAAACGGACAGAATTAATATTCCAAGTCGCTAGTGAAAAACCCATGCCACTCACATCGCATGGGTTTTGAAACTCGGCAAGAGGTTATTAAAAACCTTAGGGAGGTCTAATTGCTTTTTTCGGGGCGATTGATAACACCTACAAATAGCTTGGGGTCAAACTTGCCACCAATTTCGATATTGGCCAGTTGCACCGTGGTTCTGCGACCTTTGCCATCGACAATCACCCATTGCTGCAATTGGTTGGCCTGCTCGTCGTAAATCATTGTGATGTAACCACCCAAACTGTCTTTGCGGTCAGCCAATGACACACTGGTAACACCTCCATTTGATTCGAAAGCAATAACGTTGGTTTCCGCTAGAAGATCAATCTTTGGTGAAACCACAAGACGCAGTGGGGTAGCCGAGAGTGGGAACTGATCGCCCTTTTCACGGACCCGGTCTTTAATCGTCAGCCATTTACCATCAGACACGATGAGGAGTGGATTGGGGGCTGCATATTCAAAACGCAATTTACCGGGCTTGCTGATCAAAAGCACACCGCGCGACGCCGTGCCCTTTGGACTTATTTGGGTGAAATCACTGCGCAAAGTCTGAAAACTATTGATGTAGTCGCTGATCCTGTTGACTGACTGTTGTTGTTCCGCTGTCAATTGAATTGAAGGAATTTTGTTGGCTGCTTGCAATTGTGGCACCAACAGACAGGTAAGAGCAAAGAATACTGGTACAAAGGCTTTCAGGAATTTAATCATTCTACTATCCGAATCTCGATTTTAAGGTGACGTGAATTTAGAGTATAACGCTCTATACATACAAGCGGGCCAATTTGAGGCTAAATCCGGGCACTGTCACCTGGCACCAATATTTCACGTTTTCCGGTGGCGTTGGCCGCAGAAATGAGCCCCTCTTTTTCCATGCGCTCGATGAGGCTTGCAGCCTTGTTGTAACCCACTTGTAAACGGCGCTGAACATAACTGGTTGAGACCTTCTTGTCGCGCAAGACGACGGCCACGGCTTGGTCATAAAGTTCATCGCCCGATCCTCCCTCGCCTCCTGGCAAGGGTGAGCTCGCTTGGTCGTCATCATCCTGTTCTTCAGTTACGGCTTCCACATATTCAGGAGCCCCTTGGGCTTTCAAATGGTTGACGATGTTTTCAACTTCACTGTCAGTTACAAATGGTGCGTGAAGCCGCGAGATGCGGCCACCTCCCGCCATATAAAGCATGTCACCTTGGCCCAACAACTGTTCAGCCCCCTGCTCACCCAGAATTGTCCGACTGTCAATTTTTGAGGTCACTTGGAATGAAATGCGGGTTGGGAAGTTGGCTTTAATCGTTCCAGTGATCACATCTACAGACGGACGCTGCGTGGCCATAACCACATGAATGCCAGCGGCACGCGCCATTTGGGCCAAGCGCTGCACAGCGCCTTCAATATCTTTGCCGGCTACCATCATAAGGTCGGCCATCTCGTCGATGATGACCACGATGTAAGGCATGGGTTGCATGTCCATATCTTCTTGCTCAAATATTGGAGCACCCGATGCAGGATCAAATCCGGTTTGCACAGTGCGCGACATTTTTTCGCCTTTGGCCACCATGGTTGCAAGTTTGGCATTATAGCCATCAACATTGCGAACCCCGGTTTTGGACATTTTCTTGTAGCGCTCTTCCATTTCGCGAACGGCCCATTTGAGAGCAACCACAGCTTTGCGCGGATCGGTAACCACAGGAGCCAGCAAATGGGGAATGCCTTCATAAACTGAAAGCTCCAGCATCTTTGGATCAATCATAATGAGTTTGCATTTATCAGGCGGCAACCGGTAGAGGAGCGACAAAATCATGGTGTTGATACCAACGGATTTGCCGGAACCTGTGGTGCCAGCAATGAGCAGATGCGGCATGCGCGCTAGATCAGCGAAAATCGGTTCACCGCCAATGTTTTTGCCGAGTGCGAGCGAAAGCGTGGTGTTGTTTTTAATGAAGGCATCGCCTTGCATCAATTCGCGCAAGTAAACAGTTTCACGCTTTGGGTTTGGCAATTCGATGCCGATGGCATTGCGCCCTGATACGACAGCAACACGCGCTGAAATGGCGCTCATGGAGCGTGCAATATCATCAGCCAGTGAAATGACGCGTGATGATTTAATGCCGGGGGCTGGCTCTAATTCATAAAGTGTAACTACGGGGCCGGGGCGCACATTGATGATTTGGCCGCGCACACCGAAATCCTCAAGCACTCCTTCTAAACGACGGGCATTTTCAGCTAAAAACTCAGGCGAGAACTCAGGCAATCGCCCGGCTTTTTTCGGCTCGCTGAGCAACTCAAGCGAAGGCAATTCAAAGCTGGGTCTTTTGGATTTTGTCTTTGATGGGTTGGAAAGCTTTGCCGCAGGCCTGACAATAGGCGCTTCTTCTTCCTCAACTTCAAACTCGTCCTGAAGTTCGGGTTCGTCATAAATTGCGGTGTCTTCCTCATAGTCCTCTTCGTAGGCCGGAATATGGAGCAGTGGCTCTCCTGTTGGCGCCTCACCGGACAGTGCAGGCTCAATACGGCCCTTGGCTTTCTTGCCCAGATTAAGGGGAGCAAAGCGCCCAATCACTTCGTCAGTTTTGCTTGATGACTTTGCAAGCTTACCGCGTGGCAGGGGAACGCTGCGCTTCATTTTCAAATTTAATAGAGATTGCCAAGCGTTACCCATCGATTTTGCGATCAATGATGGCTCGCGTTGGTTTTGCGACCTGCGCGGTGCGGGCGCATTTTCAAAGAGCGCGATGGTTGAAATGTTCAAGGCGCGTTTTCCGGTCCACCAAGTTGCAAACAAGGCCAACACGATCACAATGGTTTGTGCGACAAACCCTTTGATGCCAATCGAGAGCACAGACATTAAGCCACCCGTAATGACGTCGCCAATATTGCCGCCAAAACCACTGGCCAAAGCCCAATGGCCAAAAACCGGGACTGTACCAAGAAGACAGCTGAATGCCACTGTAGCTCCAATCCAGCAAGCGATTACAAGTTTCGAATTTTCGGGAAATTCATGGCGAAAAAAGCGAAGCACCCAACTCAAAGGAATAAACAAAAAGGCCAACACGCCTAGCCCAAAAAGCTGCATCAATTGATCAGCGATAATGGCTCCGGGGGTGCCCAACCAATTTAGCGGCTTTCCGCCAGTGGCATGGTTGTAAGAGGGGTCTGCTGGTGACCATGAGGCCAAAGCCAGACTTGCAAGAATGACGAGTGATAACAGAATGAGGCCCGACAGCTCATAAATCCGACGGCGCATAAATCTGCGTAATGCCGCAGGGATTGTGCCTTCATCGGTATCCAGTGAGTGATTCAGTGCCATTGCATTCTCCGCAAAACCCATCTTCTCAGAGGGCTCTAATAAAAGGTTAACGGCAGTCTGGCGGCTCATGGTTAAAGTCGGGTAAATTTAACTGCGATTTAACAATGAAAAAGGCGCACCCCAGTGCTGGGATGCGCCTTAAGTTTTGGGAAGAATTCAGACTTATGAGTAGGCGCGTTCGCCGTGGCTTGAAATATCCAAACCTTCGCGTTCTTCCTGCTCAGTCACACGCAATCCAACTGTGTATTTGCAGATTGTCAAAGCGATTACGCTGACAACGGCCGAGAGAACACACGCCACAGCAATGGCCCAGATTTGGGATGTCATCTGCCCGACAAAGGAATAATCGACGGTTGACGATGTGGTGTCGGTGGCCAGATAGTTGACCACACCTTGGCCGCCTGTATTCACGTTAACGAACACACCGGTGAGCAAGGCTCCGAGAATGCCGCCAATGCCGTGAACGCCGAAGACATCCAATGCGTCGTCATAACCGATCTTGGCTTTGAGCCAGATCACGGCGAGCAAGCAGATGATGCCTGCAGCAAGGCCGATCACAATTGCAGCAGCAGGGCCAACGAAGCCACATGCTGGTGTGATGGCCACAAGACCAGCAACTACGCCCGATGCTCCACCGAGCAAGCTTGCGTGGCCACGCAGGAAATATTCACCCGTTGTCCAAGCCAGCATTGCACCAGCTGCACCCAGAATGGAGTTCAGCAACGCCATGGCTGTGAGGCCATTTGATTCAAGGTTTGAACCGGCGTTAAAGCCGAACCAACCGAACATGAGCAAACCTGTACCGATCAAGCATACTGTGAGGTTGTGTGGTGCCATTGGTTCTTTGTTGAGGCCCACTCGCTTACCCAGCATGATGGCGCAGACAAGGCCAGCAACACCCGCATTGATATGCACAACGGAACCACCAGCAAAATCGATAGCGCCCTTGTTGAACAAGAAGCCGTTGGCAGCATTCACAGCATCGCCGTAAGCTGAGAGTATTGTTGCTTTATCGGCGTCGGTTGTTGCAGCTGCCAATTTGGCAAGGAAATCAGCAGCGGCAGTATCACCCACAGCAGCTTTAACCACGTCAATGTTTGCAGCGCTTAAAGTGTAGGCGTCTGGGCCTGCCCACCACCACACCATGTGAGCCATTGGCAGGTAGGAGAATGTGAACCAGATGACGAGGAACAACACAACAGCTGAGAACTTCATGCGTTCAGCAAATGCGCCGACGATGAGAGCTGGCGTGATGGCAGCGAATGTGAGCTGGAAGATCACATAAGCATATTCAGGAATGTAAGTTTCCTTGGAGAATGTGGCTGCCATGGTACCAGTGGTTACGCCTGACAGCATGAGCTTTGAGAAGCCGCCGAAGAAGCCTGCGGTTGCGCCTGAGCCATTGGTGAAGGCCACAGAGTAGCCATAAAATACCCAGAGAATTGAAATTAGGCAGAAGCAGATTGTTACTTGCATCAGAACTGACAAAACGTTTTTAGAACGAACCAAACCGCCATAGAACAAGGCAAGGCCTGGCAATGTCATCAATACAACAAGTGCTGTTGCGGTGATCATCCAGGCGGTGTCGCCTTTATTCACGCTCGCAGCAGCGAAGGCTTGGGTTGCTGGCAATAGTGCTGCAAGCCCCAAGCCGGTTCCTAATGCCATCAGGCGTTTTGGGAGATGGGCCAAACTCATCATCATTTTTTCCTCTTTTTAAAGTTTGAAATTAAAGGGCAGCAGCGCCGGTTTCACCGGTGCGCACGCGGGTTGCGCTTTCAAGCGGCAGCACGAAAATTTTGCCGTCGCCAATTTGTCCGGTTTTGCCGGCGGTTTGAATGGCTTCAACGACTTTGGCAGCAAGTGAAGATTCAACAGCGACTTCGATTTTCAGTTTGGGCACAAAACTGACGGCATATTCGGCGCCGCGATAAAATTCAGTGTGGCCACGCTGACGACCGTGACCTTTAACCTCAGTCACTGTGATGCCTTGAACGCCAATGGCGCTGAGTGCTTCACGAATTTCCTCCAATTTAAAGGGTTTAATGACAGCAATGATATATTTCATAGACAAACCTCTCTCCTGTTTGAGGTTTGACTAACAAGTTGCATGCCAGATTCGAAATTGAAGATAAGCTTATGAAATTAGGAAGCTTTTTGAATCTTACGCGATTTGAATTGAACGAATTGTGGCTAATATTCAGGCATTTTTTTGCATTTGCACATTTTTTAATCAGATGGTTTTGCTGTTTCGTTTTGAAAAATCTGCTAAATTGTGGAAATGCAAAAATATGATATCGCAATAATTGGCGCCGGACTGAATGGACTGGTGGCGGCTTTGGCCTTGGGCGGCAGATATGCCTCGCGGCCTTTGAATGTTGTTGTGATTGATCGTGCCGATCCGCAACGTTTTGCGTCTTCCAGTTATGATTCTCGCGCTTCCGCACTCACGTCGGCCACACAGACTATGTTTGCCACTCTTGGCCTGTGGGACAGTGTTAAAGCACAAGCGCAAGACATGACAAAAATCGTGGTCACGGATGCAGGTCACACGGCAGAGGATCGCCCTGCGCTGCTCTCGTTTGTTGGCGAAGATGGTGAAAGACCGGCAGCCGCGATGGTTGAAAATCATCATTTATTTGCAAGTGTTTTGTCCGAGATCAAAAATTCGCCCCTTATTACTTTGCTCACGGGGCACAGTTTGCACGGCATCAGTTTTGGGCCGGGCTTGGCGTGCGTCACTCTTGATGATGGGACAGAAATAAAATCTGCATTGGTGATCGGCGCTGATGGTCGAGCTTCTAAAACACGGGAAGCAGCCTGCTTAAAACTCGAAGGCTGGGCTTACAAACAATCAGCCATTACACTGACTGTGGCGCACGCGTTGCCGCATGATGGCGTGGCCGAAGAACATTTTACGCCAACGGGCGTTTTTGCAATTTTGCCTCTGCATGGCAATCGCTCATCTTTAGTTTGGACTGAAAATCATGCAGAAGCCAACCGTATTTCCCAGTTAGATGATGTTGATTTTCTGAATGTGCTTTCGCAGCGTTTCGGCGCTCATCGGGGTGTACTCAGTTTGGCAAGCCCACGCCATGTTTATCCGCTGTCCATGATGATTTCTGAGCAGATGATCTCGCAGCGCTTGGCTCTCATCGGCGATGCTTCACATGTGATCCATCCGCTTGCCGGCCTTGGGCTTAATCTTGGCTTTAAAGATGTGGCTGCATTGGCTGAATGTGTGATGGATGCTGTGGCCTTAGGACAAGACATTGGTGGTGTTGCTGTTTTGGAACGTTATGCCAGTTGGCGGCGCTTTGATACGGTGTTCACGGCCTATATGCTGGACGCGCTCAACCGCCTATTTGCCAATGATGTCTCGGGGCTAAAATTCGTACGGGATTTAGGTTTGAAAATGGTCGGCGCATCTAAGCCGATGAAAAATCTATTCATGAAAGAAGCAGCCGGACAAACTGGAGATTTGCCGCGTTTGATGCGTGGGCTTGCTGCTTAACGAGATTTGCTTTCAGCTACCAGTTTTGCCTCGTAGGCTTTCCAAATATCATCATGCTCGCGACCAAGCTTTGCAAGGTAATTCCAAGTAAATAAACCCGTTGAATGGCCATCGCTGAAAATCAGGCGCACGGCATAACTGCCTACGGGCTCAGCTTTGCTGATTGTTACAAAGCGTTTGCCCCACACCAATTGTTCTTGCCCAGGGCCATGACCCTTCACTTCAGCACTGGGGCTTTCTACGCGTAAATATTCTGCACTCAGATCATGACTTTCGCCTGAGTCAAATGCGATTGTCAGTTTAGCACCTTTGTCCTTTATGCGAAGGGCCGTTGGCCACATATCAGTCACGGTGAATTTCACGCGCCTCGCCAGCCAGCATGATGGGGATGCCATCGCGGATGGGATAGGCAAGCCCTGCCACTTTTGAAATCAGCTCTGCATTTTCTGCGTCATATTCAAGGCGAGTCTTCGTGATGGGGCACACTAAAATTTCGAGAAGTTTCGGATCAGGTTTGCGGGCGTCCATTATTGCAGTCTCTGAGATTTGCCGGTCGCTGATTTGGCCAGTGCTATTTCTGTGAGAGCAACCAAAACATCAGCCCGTGATTTTAAATCTGGCGCCTCAAGCAAGGCTTGCTTTTCACGCGGTGGATAGGGTGCGAGCAAAGAAAGCGTGTTCACGAGGACTTCGGTCGAAACCGATTGCACTTCCTGCCAATCGGCACTCATATTATTGGCTTCAAGATATTGCCGAAACGCAGTGATGAGTTGATCACGGTTCACACTGCGGGCCCCGGTCTCATTTACAAAATCAATCGCGTAAGATTTGTAATCAACGGCCACTTGGCGATAAGGCGCTTCGGATTTCATTTCTTTCTTCACAGTGAAACGGCACACACCCGTGATTGTAATCAATAAGCGGCCATCATCGGTTTCAGAATAAGACGTGATGCGGCCAGCACAGCCTACTGTTTCCAATTTGGGCTTATCAGCATCGTCATTTTCCAAGGGCTGAATAATACCAATGATGCGGTCAGTGACCATAGCATCTTCAACCATCGCCAAATAGCGTGGTTCAAAGATGCTCAAGGGCAAATCTGTGCGGGGCAAGAGCAAAGCACCAGACAATGGAAAGACGGGAATGACTTTCGGTAAATCTGTTGGTTTGCGGTAGCGGTTCATGAGCGAAGACATGGGTTCACCTTATGAAAAGAGTACAGCAGAAAGCTTGCGGCGGCCTGCCAAAGTTGCCTCATCTTTTGGACCCCAAGCTTCAAAGAATGAAACAAGTTGTTTTCGACCGCCATCTTCATTCCATGTGCGGTCATGGCGAATTATGAAAATGAGCTGGTCCGTTGCCGCCTCACGCTCTCCTGATCCATTTAGTATATTAGCAAGCTCTGAACGTGCGGCATAGTCCTTTGGATTGGCATCGATGGTGGCTTGAAGTTTTGAAAGGGCGGAAGTGTCCACTGGATTAAGAACCAAATCCAAAGCGGCCTTAGCGCTGATCACGTGGGCATCCGTTAATTTGCTCTCTGGCACGCTGGCCAACGTGGCACTCGCCGCCTCAATAAGACCTAATCCCATTTCAGCACGCGCCTTAATGGCATAGGCCTCAGCGTGGGAGGGTTCAGCCATAATAACCTGCGTTGCGATGTCGATTGCTCCTGCAAAATCATTGATGGCCAGAGATTCATTGGCCATGGACACAGCTTCTGCCACTTGCTCGGCGCGGCTTCCCAACTTGCCTAATTTTTCGATGAATTGTCGAATCTGCGATTCTGGCAACGCCCCCATAAAACCATCCACCGGGCGACCATCGACAAAAGCGAAAACAGCTGGAATTGATTTTACCCGCATTTGAGTGGCAACATCAGCATTTTGATCAATATCAATTTTGACCAGTTTGATTTTGCCTTTGGCCTCGCGGACAACTTTTTCCAACATTGGCCCAAGGGTTTTGCAAGGGCCACACCACGGGGCCCAAAAGTCGACCAAAACAGGCACTGATTTCGACGCCTCAACCACATCGGCCATAAAGCCGCTTGTGCTGCTGTCTTTGATGAGACTTGCATCTGTGGTGGAAGTGTTAATGAGCAGATTATCCATGAGCAAACCTTATTTCGTATGATTATAGTAATGCGTCGCTGACGGCCACAATACGAGGGGAATGGCCGCAGGCTTTGATGAAGGTGACAAGATCAGCACTTGAAATGGTGGTAGTTGCATCATTTTTCAAAGGATGAAAGTTAAGCTTTTCCAATTTCATCATCGCCTCATCCAGAATCACGTTGGTGCGAACCTTTTTATCATTAATGAGGCTAAAGGGGGTCACAGATCCAGGTTCAATGCCCAAAACCTCCAACAAAAGCTCTGGTTTGCCGAATGTGAGACGCTTTGAACCGATTTTGTCTTTGGCTGCTTTAAGATCAATTCGGGCATCTTCCAGCGCCACAATGAGCCAGAGCACCCCTTTTTCGTCCTTACAAAACAAGTTTTTGCAGTGACCACCGGGAATATCACCATGTACTTTCTGCGCTTCTTCAACGGTAAAAACCGCCTGGTGTTCGACAGTTTGAGTGGAAATGCCTAAATTTTCAAGGAAAGACATGAGTTCGGTGCGGCTGGCTGGCATTTTAAGGGACCGTTTGAGAGGTTGAACAGAGTTTTCAAGATGCTATTGCATTTCAATCGATCTTAGGCAATAACGCGGCCATTGAGACACCTGCACCCGTCTCAATCGCTCAAGCGGGCGTAGCTCAGGGGTAGAGCACGACCTTGCCAAGGTCGGGGTCGAGGGTTCGAATCCCTTCGCCCGCTCCAGTTTTGTTAGTGTAATTAAGAACTTACGGAAGTTCAAAATTACAGGCTGATGGCTTTTTTAGTTCCGGTGACCACATGGTGACCATAAGCCGGGGAATAGGTATTTGGGTTTTACCCGTAGAATTTTTGCCTTTGATAGAAACAGCCAGCAATAGTGAATCATTGCAGCATTTGAGAAATGGCGCTCTCAACTATACAATTCCCTAGGTGAAAGCGTCTGACCGAAATGCCAACCCACATCGAATCTATTGCAATAGTCCGGCATTTGCCCTGCCTGTAGATTGAAAGTCAGATCGGGCGCCAAATTGTTTAGAAATATCGACTTTCATTATTTAAGACTTGAATTCAACTAACTTACCATCCTCTTTACGAAATGGTACATTAGGCAGTTGATCGAGCAGTTCAATGACCGCTTCACTGGGTCGGCAGAGTTTGACACCTCGTCCTGTGTAAACGATGGGTCTGTTAACCAATACAGGATGTTTAATCATGGCTTCAAGAATAGTATCGGAGGTGACATCCTTTTCCAGCAAGCCAAGCTCTCGCGTTGGAGATTTTGTCTCGAGCAATGCTGATTTGGGTGAAAGACCCGCTGCGGCAAACAAGCCTAAAAGTTGTTCTTTCCTCCAGCCTGTTTTGAGATACTCAATCACCGTAGGCTGGTAACCCGCTGCTTTTATGAAGGCGAGCACATTGCGCGATGTCTCGCAATCGGGGTTATGATGAATTACAATATCCATCTTCTACTCTTCAATAAAAAGCCAACGGCATAAAATGACAGCAAGTAATGTTCCAGCAATCTGTGCACCGATAAAAGGCAAAACACAACTTGGCGAGATTCCAGAAAAACTATCGGTCAGGCCGCGCGCGATAGTGACAGCCGGATTTGCAAATGATGTCGAGGCAGTAAACCAATAGGCAGCGGAGATATAAAGCCCAACTGACATTGGAACAGCGGCGGCGTTATGCCGAAGGCTACCAAAAATAGTAACCAACAATCCAAAACTCGCAACAGCTTCAGCAGCCCATTGACCTCTACCCCAACGCAATTTATCTGAAACTTCAAAGATGGGCAGATCAAACATCGCGTGCGCAATCCAAACTCCTAGCATAGCGCCAAAAATTTGACATCCAACATAGGGCGCAAAACGTGACCACGGCATGCGACCAACGCTACACATTGCAAGTGAGACGGCTGGATTGAAATGCGCTCCAGAAGTTGGTCCGAATATTGTGATTAAGACCACCAGAATGGCCCCGGTGGGAATGGTGTTACCAAGCAAAGCAATGGCAACATTCCCCCCAGAAAGCTTTTCAGCCATTATTCCTGAACCCACGACATTCGCCAGCAGAATTGCGGTTCCTAGAGTTTCAGCTACGTAAATTCGGTTTGTTGTTGCGTTAGACATCTAAGCTCAAAAAACTTTTTTAATTTCATATCGTACCAAACATGACAAATATGTGACGATCGGAAATCACGATAGAAGCGGATCAGGATAATCGTTTATCAAATTGATTTCGGGTTGATGATTAACTGGCGGCGGCGCATTTTGAATCGGCACACGTAGCCACCAAAATCTTTTTTGCTGATAAGATCAAGGTTAAGTTCATCAGCCAGCTTCATCAATATAGCAGGTAATTCTGAGCGTGGAAAAACGTGGAAGAGATCAAGCCACTTGAAAAGCAATTTCTTGAAAGGCGAAGGCCATCTTTCGCATTGGCCGAAATCAACGATATGAAGTTCGCCATCCTCCGCCAATAGCGTAGTCGAATGCCGGAGAGCCATTTGCCAGTGCGGCACCATTGAGAGTGTGTAGGAAAAATATATGCGATTAAATGTTTTTCTACCGAGCCCTATATCAGCATCAAAATTTGTAGCGTCACCTTGTGCCAAGACCGTTTTAGGAAGAAGCCCTGCTAAGGCCAAAGATTTTTCAGCGGACTTCAACATTTCATTTGAAATGTCGACGCCAAAATAGTGGCACAACGGATAACGCTTAGCGGCACCTATCAAATTTCGTCCCGTGCCACATCCTATCTCCAGAATGGACTGCTGGGGTGAAGCTTTCAATTCGTCCAACATACGGTCGCGACCGAGCAGATAATAGCGCCGCGTCAAATCATAGATATGGCGTTGCAAACGATACATGCGGTTCATGGCAGCGCTATGGCTTGTAACTGTGTTAATGTGTGAGTTCATAAATATGAAATCCACCGTAAATTGAAGAACGATCTTGAAGACCAAGTTCGGCAGAACGCTCCTTTAAGTATGTCCAGCGGTTAAGCACGGCTTCAGCAACGCGACCCGGCAAAATAGTTGGTTCACCCGCCGTACGAAAAATAACACGTGCCCTAGGAGCTGAGGCATGAGATATTGCATCCCATAGATCATTCAATTGCGTGTCAGTCATCCAGTCTTGGGCATCAAGCAGAACGATACGATCAACACTGCTAGCTGGCATAGCGCGCAACGCGGCTGTCATGTTGATTTGGTTAACATTAACACGAGATGCATTTTCCTTTAGGCGATCAAAATTTTTAGTTTGCAAATAGAGCGGCAACGAGCCTGCAGCGCCGGGCTCATAACCGCGACCAAAAGCCTGCCAAGCAAAATAATTATCCCTGAGCGAGAAGTCACAGGTCAGTTTTTCAAGGCGCTGATAGAGGACATCGGCCATTGTTGAAGTGCCAGCCAAAGCTTCATATTGTGCGGGCGGTATACCAAGGCCGTATAGCGATACTTTCTGGTTGGTCAGCCATTTCACGAAACGCTTTTGAAACAAGGGGGCGATTTCAGATTCGAAGTAACTGCGCTGTTCTTGAACAGTCGTGCACTCAAGGAATTCATTCAAATTGCGACCGTAAAATTTCGCGAGACGATGGCCAACACCAATGAAGCGGCCGAGCAGGCCATGCTTATATATGTTCTTTTGAAATTTTTTTAAACGCCTCGAACCTGTGAGGCCGCGACCTTCCCAATAGTTGCGCGTTTCCGAATCCAAAGAGGATTGCAAGAAAAGCTTGTAGTCACAGATATTTTGGCATTCATCGGCCTCGCCAAAAAATCGGTAAAACGCATTCCAACCGGGTAATTTTTGTAACCCGGCTAATTTTAGTTTGGTTAAAGCAACATGGGCACGGTTCAAATCAACCGCCGTAATCTTCGCAGGTGAAGCTGTTAAATAACTTAGAACATTACACCCACCAGATGCAATGGTAACTATGTGATGATGAGGTCCAATTTCCATTGCTGCTAAATCAACGGCAGGGTCTTCCCAAATTTGGGGATAGACTAAGCCGCGAAATGCAAATGAAAAAACTCGCTCTAGAAAACCATCAACACTTAAAAATCGATTGCGGAGAACTGCAGATTTAACCAGAGTCCCAGTGGAGTTTTCTAATGCCGCATCAAGCGTCATCCGCGTTTTCCTCAAAACAAATCAGTGATAACTTAGCCAAACTGGTACGGCGCCATTGTGACAACTCAATTACGAGACAAAAAAACAAATGTCATAAGGTCTTCACACTGCACGTCTCATAAAGAGTAAACAATCAACACTATGACGAATCATGAAAGCCAACGTTTCTTCTGCCAAGCGATTCAGAGCAATCTTCATTTCCGATATGCATCTTGGCACACGCCGTGCGCAGTGTGATGCGCTGCTCGATTTTTTGCGTGAAACCGAGAGTGACTATCTCTACTTGGTTGGTGATCTGATTGACTCTTGGTCACTGAAGAAACATTGGTACTGGGATCAGAAGCAAAATGACGTGCTGCAAAAGCTGTTGCGCAAAGCGCGCAAAGGAACGCGCGTAATTTATATCCCAGGCAACCACGATGAAAACTTTAGAGACATTGCGGGGCACCGGTTTGGTCGGGTCGCAGTTTTGCGTGAAACGGTTCACAAGACGGTGACGGGTAAACGCTATCTGGTTCTCCATGGTGATAAATTCGACAATGTTATCTACTTTGCCCCCTGGCTCGCAAAGCTTGGCGACTGGGCTTACGAGCGGTTGATGGATCTCAACATTGTTGTCATGGCGGTGCGTCGCTTCTTTGGGCTCGGTCATTGGTCACTCTCGGCCTATTTGAAATTCAAAGTGAAGAAGGCCGTGGAATTTATCTCGCGGTTTGAAGAAGTCATTGTTCGTGAAGCGCGGCTACAGAAGTGTGAGGGCGTAATTTGTGGGCATATCCATACGCCTGATAATCGGATGATTGATGGTATCCATTACTTGAATGACGGCGATTGGGTAGAAAGCTGCACAGCGCTGGTCGAACATCATGATGGTCAATTTGAAATAATCGACTGGAAGAAACACTACCAACCACAACTGGAAGAGCTGAGCAATGCGCATCCTGATCGTAACCGACGCTTGGCCACCGCAAGTTAATGGCGTTGTGCGCACGCTGCAAACGGTGGGTGTTGAGCTTCGCAAAATTGGTCATGAGGTGAAATATATAACGCCTAAGGGCAGGAAACATTGGAAAGTTCCATCCTACAGGGAGATTGAGCTTAGCCTTGTGGGCGCAAAAACAATTGGTGCTGAAATTGACCAGATCCAGCCCGATGCCATTCACATAGCAACTGAGGGGCCATTGGGCTGGGCCGCACGCCGGGCCTGTTTGCGCCGGAACCTTCCGTTCAGCACAAGCTTTCACACTCGATTTGCAGAATATGCGCAAGCGCGCATTCCTTTGCCTGGTATTAATCAATTCTTCTGGTCAGTTCTGAGATCCTTTCATGGGCCAGCGGGCGCGGTGATGACACCGTCGCTCACCATATCAAAACTCCTCGAAGCCAAAGGCTTTATCAATGTGAAGACCTGGACCCGCGGCGTTGATCACGATGTGTTTAAGCCAATGGTACGCGATTACTTTGATCTGCCTCGCCCGATCATGGTTCTGTCTGGGCGTGTTATTATTGACAAGAATATTGAGGCGTTTTTGGATACAAAACTTCCAGGTACAAAAGTGATCGTTGGCGATGGACCAGATCGCAAGGCAATGGAAAGCAAATATCCGGAAGCAATTTTTACAGGATTCCTTTTTGAAAAGCCATATGCACACGCACTCGCGAGCGCAGATTGCTTTGTCTTTCCAAGTCTGACGGACACATTTGGTTTGGTGATGATCGAAGCAATGGCGTGCGGCACACCTGTGGCTGCATTCAATGTACCAAGTCCGATCGACGTCATCGAAGAAGGTGTTACAGGCTGTATGGACGCCAATCTAGGAGCAGCTATAACGCGAGCATTAAAATTAGATCGTGACACCGTGCATGCCGCGGCACAAAAATTTACGTGGCGGCGCACCGCTGAGATGTTCGCAAATTGGCTTGTGCCAACTCAACGAGCAGAATCTGAACACCTAAAGCCAGTCTCGAATTTTATACACAGCCGATAAATCTGGCCAGTATTGGCACAGAGACGACACCTTCTAAACTCCAAGATCAAAGACCATAAGAATTTAATTTTTTATGCGCACTTCAAGTTCGCTTGCAAAGCTGGATCCATCTGGATTCAGCACTGACCGAATTTTTACTTTTGCACCAGCACCAGTGGCTGCTGTTAAGAGGTTTGCCATGGTCGCAAAATGCAATGGCTCTGCTGGATCGAGCAAATAGGATTTTTGTGCTCCCTTTTTGTCGATCAAACTGAATTGGAAGTGATTACCATTAACGCCAGAACCTTTTACATTGATAGTGTCAATGCGGCCTGTAAATTCAAATTTGTTCCCTGAAACTTTTGTCTTCTTGTCCAATTTCTTAGGGTAGAGCTTTTGAGCTTCAGACTTCTTCTTACTACCGCTTTTGGAAACAGTGGGAACAACAACTTCGCTTTTATTATCTTGAGACATAATCATTTTCTCACAACTTAACAGTTTGTAAATAAACCTACGCCTGTCACGGTTATATAATCAAACTGTCACAATCAACACGAACCTTCTAAAGGAATACGAACAGTCCTAACGAAAATCTTAGACGATCTTAATAACAGCGGAGGCTGACAAGGCATCTTCCCACGGATAATTAAGCTAACTCGCTTTTCGGATTTGAGTGACGGAAGCATCTACGTCATAAACTTCAGTTTCCAGACGAACACCAGTTTGAGCATTAAAAAGTTGAATTTGTCCCGGTTCGATTGTGACGTGGAGCGGGATCCCAGCTTTCACATCATGATCTGATTGTGATGTTACTATAATTTGCTCGCCTGCCAATTCACAATGCAGTTGGCGGGATACGCCGAGTTCTTCAATAAATTGAGGATTAAGGGTGAGGCTCTTTGATGAATTGCAAAGCGAAACGGCTTCCGCTCTAAATCCGGCAATAATTTCACCCGCATGCAAGTTGGGCCAGCGCTTAAGGTCATATTGGAGAGCCTGCCCATCGTTCAATGTAATTGTCGCTGTTTCAGGGTTCAGTACGCCTTTGATCATGTTGAGACTGGGCGAGCCGATGAAGCCTGCGACATAGGCTGAAGCGGGCCTTGAATAAATTTCAAGCGGTGTACCGACTTGTTCAATGATGCCTTTATTCATGACCACAATCCGGTCTGCCAAAGTCATGGCTTCGACTTGATCATGGGTCACGAACAAGGTGGTGGTGCCCAAGCGTTGGTGGAGTTTGCGAATTTCCAAACGCATTGCCACACGCAATTTGGCATCAAGATTTGAAAGAGGTTCGTCATACAAAAATATTTTCGGCTCGCGGATCATGGCGCGACCCATAGCCACACGTTGGCGTTGGCCGCCCGAGAGTTGGGCCGGCTTACGGTCTAGAAAATCGGCGATGTTCAATGTTTCAGCCACAGACCTGATTTTCTCGTTCCGTTCAACTTTCGGCACACGTGCAATTTTCAAAGCATAGCCAATATTTTCGGCAACTGACATGTGTGGATAGAGTGCGTAGTTCTGAAACACCATGGCACAGCCGCGTTCTCGCGGCTCAAGCTTGTTGACGATTTTGTTACCAATGGCAATCTCACCAGAGGTAATGGCCTCAAGCCCTGCCACCATGCGAAGAAGAGTTGATTTACCACAACCTGAAGGCCCGAGCAGCACAACAAACTCTCCCGCCGCCACCTCAAGATCAACGCCATGAACAACTTCGTTTTTGTCATAAGTTTTTCGAACTTTGCGAATGCTAATGTTAGACATGTGTTTTCACTTTTCAGTTGAGATGAGGCCGCGCACGATGAAGCGCTGAAGCAAAATTGAAACCAAAGCAGGGGGAAGCAATACAATGAGATTGGCAGCCATGGCTGTATTCCAAACAGGAGGTTCGGCCTGACCGCTGGGCACCAGTTTTTGTAATTGCATCGTGGCTGTCGCATAATTTTGTTGGTCGGTAACCACGAGCAATGGCCAGAGATATTGATTCCAAGAATAGACAAACATGATGGCGGCAAGCGCTGCCATATTGCTTTTTGAAAGTGGCATCAAAATCTGCCAAAAAAATCTGATTGGGCCAGCGCCATCCATCTTTGCAGCTTCGGCCAATTCATTGGGGATGGTCATAAAAAATTGGCGGTATAAAAACGTGCCAGTCGCGGTGGCGATCAGTGGCAAAACCAAGCCCGGATAAGTATTGAGCAAGTTCCATTCGGGTAAGGTGATGCTTAATCCAAGAAAACTTAACATTGATTTCAGCGGGCTCAACACATTGGCTGCTACGGCATAAGTTGGCACAATTCGCACTTCGAGCGGCAACATCAGCGTGATGAAGATCAGCCAGAATACCAGCATGCGTGCGCGATAATTAAAGAACACGATCGAAAAGGCTGAGATCGAAGCCAATGAAATTTTGCCAACAGTCACTGCGACAGCGGAGATCAAAGAATTCCGCATGGCT
Source organism: Hyphomicrobiales bacterium (assembly GCA_025359215.1). Taxonomy (GTDB): domain Bacteria; phylum Pseudomonadota; class Alphaproteobacteria; order Rhizobiales; family Aestuariivirgaceae; genus Aestuariivirga. Next base: position 21,919 of record JANYHE010000024.1, on the reverse strand, counting down.
TGGCCAAAATTGGCTTTGACCCAGACCTCGCTCAAATTTTCCCACAAATGCCCGCCCGGTAATAACGGCATGGGCACTTTGTTAACGGTTACAAAATCATGGCTGGCGGCGGCAAAGACAATGTAGAACGGCGAGAGAATAGCAACGAAGGCGATACATAAAATCGCTTGGCTCACTAAGTTCAAAATTGGTGTGCGCTCAATCATTTGGTTTTCTCAATTGTAATGAACGCGCCGCTCGACGAAGCGGAACTGGAAAAAGGTGAGCGCAATGACAAGCAACATCAGCACAATGGATTCAGCAGCGGCGAGCGAATAATCCTGCGCTTTAAACCCATCAAAATAGATTTTATAAACCATCAAGTCTGTGGCGCGTGCGGGACCACCATGGGTGGTAATGTCGACAATGCCAAAGCTATTCACAAAGCTATCTGTGAGATTGATGATGATGAGAAAAAATAGTGTGGGGGCAACCAAAGGAATTTGGATGTCGGCCATACGGCGCAACACACTGGCGCCATCCATCGCACCTGCTTCGGTCAGTGTTCGTGGGATGGATTGCAAAGCGGCCAAGAAGAAAACAAAGTTATAGCCTATGGACTGCCAGGACTGACAGAGAATGATCAGAAGCAAGGCATGGCTTCCATTGGTCGCGGGGTTCCACAGATTTGGATACCACTCATTGATGGCTGCCATGAAGCCAGCACTAGGGGCAAAGATAAACCTGAATGCCAATCCCGCCGCAGGGGCTGCCATGGCATAAGGAATAAAATAGGCAAATGAAAAAAGCTGATGGCCTGGCAAGCGGCGATCAACAAGAAGTGCAAGGCCAAGAGATATGATAAGTGACAGCGCTGTTGTAGCCAAAGCGAAGATGATCGAAACAATCACAGAGTTCCAATATTTGGAGTCGTTGAACACTGTTTGGAAATTCTGCATGCCAACCCATTGGTTGCTACCGCCGAACGGCTGCTCCAATGTAAAGGCCCAATAGACGGCCTCAGCAGTTGGCCAATAGAAAAAAACAAAAACCAACAAAAGCTGTGGGATGATAAGGGCCGTCGCAAGCCAAGTGTTGGAGAAGGTCGCGTGTTTATCCACGTCGTAACTCCCAAACTATAATAAAAATAAAGGGTGCAACTTCGACGGTTGCACCCAACTTCTCTGATTTATGGGAGTTGCGAGCCTTTGAAAGTTTGTTCGTAACGGCGCAGAATATCGTTGCCTTGCTTTACAGCATCATCAATTGCAACTTGCATATCCTTTTGACCCGCAAATGCAGCTTCCAACTCAGAACGCAAGGCTTTTCGGATGGATGTGAAGTTACCTAAGCGCACACCGCGTGTGACGGGCGTGCCGTTCGAAGCGGTGAGGGATTGAATGGCCACTTCACGGCCTGCATTGTTTGGATCTTCATAGAATTTAGCTTTGTTGAGCAGGTCCAAACCATCTGCGCGCACTGGAATATAGCCAGTGTTCTCGACGATGTATTTTTGGCCGGTTTCAGGTGAGGTTACATATTTCAGGAAGGCAGCAGCTGCTTCATATTCTTCCTTCGATTTACCCTGCATCACCCAGAGCGAAGCACCGCCAACCAATGTGTTTTTGCGCGACACACCATCCAGCAATGGGATCATGGTTACGCCCCATTTGAAAGTCGTGGCTGTTTGCTTGAAGGTTTTGTAGTCAGCAATCGATTCAATGATCGAAGCGCAAGCGCCCTCGCCAAAGCTTTGATCTATATCTTTGCCCAGTGCTTCTGTTTGCAGCTTGGCATAACCAAGATCTGTCCATTCCTTATACTTCTTCATGTGATCAACGAAAGCTGTCTTGTTGAAGACGAGTTCTGCACCCAAGCCATCATAGCCATTGTTCATGGTTGCAATTGGAAGATCATTGGCAGCAGAGAACTGCTCCAAATTCATCCACGTGTCGTAATCATAGGCAACGCCGCATGCGACGCCTTTTTCTTTCATGGCCTTCAAGTCAGCTTCATATTCGTTCCAGGTTTTTGGAGCTTCGGTTTTGCCGATCTTGGCCCAGGCATCTTTGTTCCAGTACATCACAGCTGTTGAAGAGTTGTAGGGGAAGGACCACATTTCGCCTTTTGACGTGGCATAATAATTCTTGATGCCACCGAAATAGGAGGCCCAATCAACTTCAATGCCGTTATTCTTGGCGAATTGAACCGCTGGAATCACAGCGCCTGACAACATGAAATTCACAGTGCCCGCATCATAGATTTGCACAACAGTAGGCTGGTGTTTGGCGCGGTAGGCTGCAATCGTATTTTGCTCCGCCTTATCGTAGCCGCCTTGGCCGGTGCATACGGCTTGATACTTGTCCTGCGATGCATTGAAGAGGTCGCAATGCTTTTGAACAACTTCACCGATTTTGCCAGTGTTGCCATACCAGAAATCAAATTTAATTTTATCTGCGGCATGCGCAGATGTTGTACCGAGTAACAAAGTTGCAAATGCAAGCTTGCTGAAGCTAAAATTTGTCATGGCACTCTCCGATGTTTGATGATGAGCTTCCCCGCCCAAATGTATCTTAGAGAAAGTTAATGACAGAAATTGCTCGGCTCAGTGAACAGACTATGACGGCTTCAAACGCCAGCGCTCTGAATTTTGAATTCATTGCCACCGCTCGTTACAAAATGGCCCGGTTCAATCTCTTTGAGTGAATAGCATTTCTCTTGGCCTTGACGCAGTGATTTCCAGAACGTGCAAACTTGATTACCGCTGATTGACCAGCTGCCTGAGTCGCGCGAGGGACGGGGCGTTTCCACATTGATAATGGCCTTTCCGCCAGGCAATAACTGCAAATTTCCACCCATCCAGCCGGTGCTATCCCACCAAGCGATGGATTGGCCGACAATTTTGTCATCTATCTGAGTCGCGCTCAGATCATCAGCCATTGTCGATTTTGAGATAAAAATCAGAAACATAAATATGATTTCGCGCATGTGAGTCATCCTGCAAGACATAAATCTGTTACAGTTTGACGACAATCACTGTCATAATCCAGACTGTCTTTGATCTGCAAAGAAACTGTTGCACGAACTTCACCGCGCTTACCTATTTCTAGAACAGACATCTCAACAAGAAGGAGTTGACCATGCTTTCGAATGGCGTTTTTGGAACCGGAATTTCAGCACATAAGCGCGCTAATGATCTCTCAGACTTTGCTGAGGAGCTCGATATGATTGATCAACTTGGGGTCGAAACCGTCGAGCTTCCAACTTATGATATGGATATTGTTGTGGGCTGCAAGATCAGACAAGACCAGTTAGCGCGTTTGAAAAAAGCGTGTTCCAACCGTGATGTTTCATTCACCGTGCATGGTCCGTTGTCGATCAACTTCATGGACGAGGCTTATCGTTTGCCGCGCCACTTTGATGTGCTCAAAGCATCGCTTGATGTGGCAGCGGAAGTATCTCAAACCAACTATGTGATCCACGCAGGTATGGTTCCAAACCAACAAGCGGCAGGCATCGAAGCAACCTATGACCGCCAGCGCGAATGGCTGATCCGTGGTGGTGACTATGCAAAATCAGTGGGGCTGGTACTTTGCGTTGAAACGCTGTTCGCCGAAAATGGCAGCATCCAAACGGCATCACCCAAGCGCTTGGCCCAAGAGTTGTCGATCATCAACCATTCAAATGTGATGGCAACAATCGACTTCAGCCATGCCTATATCAAATTGGATTTTGATGGTCGTCGCGCAGATTTCATTTCGGAAATTGCTGCCCTGGCGCCTTATGCGAAGCACTTGCATCTGCATGACAGTTTTGGCCGACAAGATGATATTTGGATGTTCACCGAAGGTGAGCGCTTGGCCTATGGCCATGGTGATCTGCACTTGCCTGTCGGATGGGGCGACATTCCTTGGGACGAGATCATGAAAGCTTGTGTGTTCCCGCGCGGTGTCGTGTTCAATATCGAATTGCAGCAACGTTATTGGTATGAAGCGAGCGTCTGTGTTGACTGGGTGAAGGCTATGGCGAAGCACGCGAAAACATTGGCTCTGGCTCAAGCAGCAGAATAGAGATCTAACTCTGTGCGTTAGTTATCACCAGTGCACAGAACTCTTCGCCCGCTTCACGCAAGCTGGTCTCATTGCGAATGACAAAATGACGTGGATCTAAGGACGGTGCGCTGACTTTACGGGTGGCGCGCTTAAAGACGTTACCATCTGTAGCACGACCGCGCTCTAAAATTCGCGCTTCGAGAATTTCGGGTGAGGCCGTAATTTCAACCACCATATAATTGGGATAAAGCTTCGGTATGTCGGGCAAAATGGTACGTGATACGTTGACGATCAAGTGCTTGCCTACCGCTAGGTCATTATTGATTTGGGCTGGCACGCCATAGTGTAAATCATGCGCCTGCCAGCTTAGGGCCAAACCGCCTTGCGACTTGAGCTCCAAAAAAACAGGCACCTCAATTGAATCATGATCTTCAGCTGTAACATCGGCTTGCCGCGTTATGACACGACGCGGAAAAGAAAATTGCGGATCACCTTTGAATTTTTCCATGGCATACCGAATAACACTATCTTTGCCCGCCCCACTGGGGCCAACCACCAAAATCAGTTTGCCGCTCACAATACCCGCTGGCCTTCACGCCACATTTTTTTCAAAAGCGGTTGGCCAGATTTGACGCTTACTTGAATCAAGTCGGCGCGTTTACCAATTTGGATGACGCCACGATCATCAAGACCAGCGGCTTTGGCTGGGCCTTCAGTGACATAGTAAATCGCTTTGGGTAACGTGATGGCTTCGACACGTTCGGCCAATGTAAAAGCGCCTTGCAGAAGGCTAGACGGCACGTAATCTGAAGAGAGAATATCCAGATGGCCAGACGCGGCAACATCCAGTGCTGAAATATTTCCGGAATGCGAACCGCCGCGCACTACATTGGGCGCACCCATCAGAACAGCCAACCCTTTTTCATGTGCCGCCTTTGCGGATGCGGCAGAAGTTGGAAATTCAGCTATCACAGCGCCATCACCCAGAGCTTCCTCCACATGAGCGATCGTTGCATCATCATGGCTTGCAATTCTGATATTGAGTTGCCTCGCTATTTTTAGAATCTTGACTTTGTTTTTATCGGCATAGAGCTTCTGCATTTCCAATTTTTCGGCAATGTAGCCATCTAATTTTTCAGGAAGGATCAACTTCTTTCCGAGATAATATTCTTTGAATTTATCCATGCTGGTAAATTGCCGCCATCCTGGCGTGTGATCCATCACAGAGATAAGGCGCGTTCCGCCTTGCTCCAGCGTGTTTTGCAAAACCTCAATTGTGTCGGGGCAAGGCAGCTCACAACGAACATGGATGAAATGGTCCGCACGTAAATGTTCCCTTTCTTCTGCCGCATGAATGGCGGCGGCCAAATGTTCTCCTTGCCGCGCAGAAATATCGCTGGGATCAAATGAACCCGCACGTAATGCATCAAAAACTGTGGTAATGCCAGCTGCCGCAATTTGCGCATCATGGGCGATGATGGCGAAATGGGCTGGCCATTCAACACCTGGGCGCGGCTGGAAATGGCTCTCCAAATGATCAGTGTGAAGTTCGACCAGACCTGGGAGGAGATAATCGCCGTCAAGGTCTTCTGCGATTTTAGTTGCACCGTGATCAAACGCCGAAATTTTGCCCCCGAAAGTGAAAAGTGAACCGTTCACAACCTCATCGGACAAAATGATGCGTGCATTGGTGAAAGCAATTTCAGTCATGAGGCAGCCTTTGCGAATTGCGGTAAAACGAGAGGGAACTGTTTGGTGATTGTCATTGGCAGCGCTGACTCAATTTCTTCAAAGATGCTGAGACAATCTATGGTTACGCTTAGCCCTATAACGGGCGCAAAATACTGGTGCGCGCGTGACATAAGCCAATCGATTTTCTTTGTGGGTAGTTGATTCGTTAGTGTGATGTGAAATTTGAATTCATCGAGCACATAAGGGTAACCAAAGGCCAAGAGGTGTTGGTTTTGTTGAGGCGTCAAGCCTACATTTTGGCGGCGTACAATTTCGTTACTGGTAAGAGGTGCACGATATTGATCAAAATTGCGCACGCAATTTTCGGCCAAATGATAGAGTGGCGCTTGCGTTTTATGTGGAACCAATGCCAGAAAGCCATTCTCTGCAGTCAATAGTAAATTGGGTACTTTGACAGATGACTGAACCAAGGAGAAAGTTCTTACGGCCTCTTGCAATGCTGTAGCATGCAAACCATCTCCCAAAGAGAAAGGAGCTTTTAGCGTCGCATGCAACCCATAATGCGCAGCCTCCGAAGTAATTGTCTTTATGCCAACGATATCTGGCTGTTTTAACTTTTCCCCAGTATATGCGTCACGGCCAAGCCAGCTTGAACCTAGACGATGCAGCAAGCTATCACGAGCGGGAGCGTAGTAAATTGCATAACGCATCATCACACCATGATGCGGCGAAGCTGTTGCGATATGATGTCAACAATGGCGACGGTGGCGATCATCATCAACATGAGGGCCGCAGTTTCAGCATAATAAAAACCACGTACATTTTCGAACAACACTTGGCCAATTCCACCAGCACCAACTATTCCGAGAATTGTGGCTCCTCGCACATTCGCTTCGAACCGATAGAGTGTATAAGAGATCCACAGCGGCATAACTTGCGGAATAATACCATAGAGGATTTCATGAATCTTTGATGCGCCCGTGGCACGAATGCCTTCAACGGGGCGGGGGTCTGAAGCTTCGACGGCTTCGGAGTAGAGCTTTCCGAATACGCCCAATGTGTTCACAAAAATTGCCATGACTCCGGCAAAGGGGCCAAGGCCGACAGCCACCACAAAGAACACGGCCCATACCAACTCATTGATCGAGCGTGCCGCATCCATCAAACGGCGCACAGGTTGAACAACCCAAATTGGCGCGAGGTTATTTGAACACAAAAGCGAAATGGGCATTCCGAAAATTGCGGCGAGGAACGTGCCCCATAGCGCTGTCTGCACCGTTACCAACATTTCTTCTAGATAATATTTCCAATCATGAAAATTTGGTGCCAAAAACCCACTGGCATATTTGCCCATATTTCCGCCGTAAGTTATCAAACCTGTGGCCTTGTACATTTCTGAAGGCCCAAAACTCCAAGCGAGCAATGTAGCCATGACCATCCAAAAGATATACTTGCTCCACCGCTCACGGGCTGGAACTGGAGGAATAGAGATGTCAGTCGGTGATGCGGTCAATGTGAAGCCTCGATAGAAAAATGGGCGGGATTTCTCCCGCCCAAATGCCCCCAGCAATTTTAAGTATTTGGCTGCGTGTCCATCAGTTTTTCAAATTCTGACTTCTTCGCCATCAATTCCTTGATTTTTGCATCTTTATCAGCTTGTGACATGGCTGCATCGCCCATCACTTTGTTGGCAGCTTTTGTCACTTCCATAATACGGATTGGGTAAAGCTGTGCATCAGATGATGGCTTGAATGTTGACCAGCCGAGGCCAGCGAGCAAATCGCGCGCAGCCTTCACTTCTTCAACGGTGCCTTGACGACCATATGACATAAAGAAATTCATGATCTTGCCCTTGGTGTTGGCATCCAAATCTTTGCGCCATACAAATGGATCTGCCGGAATCAAAGGAGACTTCCAGATGATCTTGATTTTTTTGAAGGCTTCAGGATCCTTCTTTTCAAGGGTCGCCATATTTTCTGTGTTGTTGGTGGCAAAATCAACTTGCTTGTTGGCAACGGCCATGGCGTTTGATTCATGGTTGGCATTGGTTACTGCTTTGTAGCAGGTCTTCACATCAATGTTCATTGCGGAGAAAATGAATGTCGAAGGAACAAGGAAGCCCGATGTCGAGTTTGGATCGCCATTGCCGAAAGCCAATGACTTGTCGCACTTCTTGATATCGTCAACACTGTTCAACGCAGTGTTTTCTTTGTTGGCCAGCAGCAGGCCGTAATAACCCTCTGTGCCATCTTTGTTTACCGTGTGGGCAAAGACTTGGCCTTCCGAACGATCAACAGCTTCCATGGCAGACTTGTTGCCGTAAGCTGCAACTTGCACCTTGTTGAATTTCATACCTTCAATCACACCAGCATAATCTGCTGCAAAGAACGGATTAATTTTCAAGCCGGTTTGCTTTTCCATTTCATTGATGAATGGTGTGTATTTATCTTTCAGCGCTTGTTGGCTTTCGCTGGATACAAAGCCGAAATTGATTTCAGTGGTTTCTGCACGGGCTGGCATTACGGCGAGTGCCATAAATGCTACAACGGCAAGGCCTTTCATAAAAGTCTTCATATCTGCCTCCTGGTTTAAGTTGAACTTAAGCTGCAACGGCCTTTAGACTGTTGAGATCAGCAGCATCGGGCAACACAAGTTCTTCGCTGGCCGAGCCGTAGATTTCTGTCAGGCGCTCATTGGTGAGGGCCACACTAGGCCCATCAAACACAATGCGCCCAGCTTGCATGGCAATGGTGCGTGGGCAGAAGCGCCGCGCATATTCAACCTGATGCAATGATACGATAATAGTAATGCCATCTTCGCGATTAATGCCAACCAGTGTTTCCATCACGCGGCGCGCTGAGGCAGGGTCAAGCGAAGCGATGGGTTCATCTGCGATCAAGACCTTGGCACCCTGCACAAGGGCGCGGGCAATAGCTGCGCGCTGTTGTTGACCGCCAGAAAGAGTTGAAGCGCGTTGGCGTGCTGTTGCAGCAATGCCAACGCGCTCAAGGGCTTGCATGGCGACTTGCTGATCGGCAAGGGAGAAATTCCCGAGAGCACCTGCAAGCAGTGGCATTTGTCCAAGTTTACCTGTGAGCACGTTGGTCAAAACAGAAAGCCTGCCGACCAAATTGAACTGTTGGAATACAACGCCGATGTTGCGGCGAATATTTCGGATATCGGCGGCAATACGGCCTTTGGCCTGCACGATGCGACCATCAACATTGATTGAGGTACCCGCATTGACATCTGATCCAATCAAACCCGCAATATGGCGTACCAAGGTTGACTTTCCGGAACCCGACGCTCCAATCAACGCCACCATTTCGCCAGAGCGAATGTTGAGATCAAGTCCGTTCAGAGCTTTTGTGCCATTGGCAAATGTCTTACTGAGAGATGCGATCTGAATGTTGGACAAAGCTCGACTCCTCAATGACTGAAGGAGTTCGTATCGATTCAAAATGACACTCGGCTAACGGATTTATGACAGGTTTCTTACAATCCACTTCTGCTCAGAGGGCGATGTCGCGATCGCAGACTTGGTGGCGTTCTTCTTCATTGTGAAACACGGCTAGAATAGCGCTGCCATTAGCGCGGGCCTCTCTAATCAACCCCATGACACGGCTGCGATTTTCGGCGTCGAGTGCGGCTGTCGGCTCATCCAGAAGCAAAAGTGGGTGATGCGCGGCAAAACCACGAGCAATATTAACACGCTGTTGTTCTCCACCGGAAAATGTCATGGGGGAAAGGGACCAAAGTTTTTCTGGAACATTAAGTTTTGTTAATAAATGCTGCGCGCGCAAAAGCGCATCAGAAACATTAACTCCACGATTAATCAAAGGCTCGGCGACGATATCCAATGTTGGAATACGCGGAATCACGCGCAAGAACTGTGTCACATAGCCAATAGTTTTGTTGCGCACTTCCATCATCTGGCGCGGTGCCAATTGTGTTGCCTCCAACCAATCGGGTTCATGCAGAATTTGAATTGATCCCGAAGTGGCAATGTAAGATCCATAGATCAACTTTAACAGCGAACTTTTCCCGCGGCCTGATGGACCCGTGATTGCGACGGTTTCGCCGTGATCAACACTAAAGCTGAGATTTTGGATCACCGGAATTTGCACGCCACCCTGCTGATGTAATGTGAATTGCTTCGAAAGATTTTCGACATTCAACATGGCATCACACCAGCAAAATTGATGAGACAAGAAGTTGCGTGTAAGGCGCTTGCGGATCTTCAAGAATTTGATCAGTGAGGCCGGTTTCAACAACGTTGCCACCTTGCATCACCATCATACGCGTAGATAATAATCGTGCGACTGCCAGATCATGTGTCACAATCACCGCAGCCAATCCAAGGTTGCGCACAAGTCCGCGCATGAGGTCGAGCAATCTTGCTTGCACAGAAACATCAAGCCCGCCCGTTGGTTCGTCCATGAATATTATGCGCGGCGCGGTGACGAGATTGCGGGCAATTTGTAAACGTTGCCGCATGCCCCCCGAATAAGACCAAGGACTATCATCAATCCGATCAGTGCTGATTTCCACGCGCTGCAACCAATCCTCAGCTGAAGAACGAATACGGCCGTAGTGGCGTCCGCCCAAGGCCATCAAACGCTCACCCAAATTGGCCCCCGCTGAAACGCCCATGCGCAAACCATCGCGCGCATCTTGATGCACAAAGCCCCAATCGGTGCGCATCAGAAAGCGGCGTTCGGCTTCGCTCAATTCTTGCAACACCACTATACTACCGTCCCGCTTGGTATAACCCAGAGTGCCTGAACTTGCCTCCATCTGGCCAGAGATGCATTTGAGCAATGTGGTTTTGCCCGAACCCGATTCACCCACAATTGCCATCACTTCGCCGGGCCAGAGATCGAAACTTGTGGCATGGCAGCCTACGCGATCGCCATAATTTTTCGCAATGTTGCTGACAGACAAAAGCGAGTTCATTTCAATGCCTGTGTTTTGCGGCAATGATCGGTATCAGAGCACACAAACATGCGCCCACCTTGATCATCCATCACAATCTCATCGAGATAGCTCGTCTGCGAACCGCAAATCGCACAAGGCTTATCCCATTTTGGTAAACTGAAAGGAAAGTCTTCAAAATCGAGGCTCTTAACTTTAGTATGAGGCGGGATGGCATAAATCCGCTTTTCCCGACCTGCGCCAAACAATTGCAGCGCGGCCGAGTTATTCAGCTTCGGATTGTCGAATTTTGGAATGGGCGAAGGATCAAACACATAGCGGTCATTCACCAATGCTGGATAATCATAGGCAGTCGCGATCTCGCCAAAGCGCGCAATGTCTTCGTAGAGCTTCACATGCATCACGCCATACTCTTCCAGTGCATGCATCTTGCGCGTTTCGGTTTCACGCGGCTCCAAGAAGCGCAACGGCTCCGGAATGGGAACTTGATAGACAAGGATTTGATTTTCATTGAGTGGGGTTTCCGGGATGCGGTGACGCGTTTGAATGATGGTCGCGTCATCGGTCACATCCGTTGTAGCAATGCCAGCGGTCTTCACAAAAAACTTGCGAATGCTCACAGCGTTGGTTGTGTCATCAGCGCCTTGGTCGATCACTTTCAAAATATCATCTTGAGTTAGGCAAGCAGCAGTCACTTGCACACCACCCGTTCCCCATCCAAGTGGCATGGGCATTTCGCGTGCCGCGAATGGAACTTGATAGCCAGGTATCGCCACAGCCTTGAGAATGGCACGGCGTATCATGCGTTTGGTCTGCTCATTGAGATAAGCAAAATTGTAAACAGGGCCGCTCATTCTGCTGCCTTTTCTTTTCGTAAGTTTCGCAGCAAAATAAGTTCGGATTGGAAATCAACATAATGCGGCAGTTTTAGATGCTCGACAAAACCCGTGGCTTGCACATTATCGGAATGTGAAATCACGAATTCTTCGTCTTGCACAGGTGAACCCACTTCTTCGCCCAGTTCGGCTGATCGCAAAGCGCGGTCGACCAAAGCCACCGACATAGCTTTACGTTCGCAATGGCCGAAAGTCAGGCCATATCCACGCGTGAACTGTGGAGGCACATCGGCTGAACCCTTAAATTGGTTTATCATTTCGCACTCAGTGACGGTGATTTCGCCAATCACAATTTCGAAACCCAGCTCTTCAGGAACAAAGGAAACCTCAATTTCGCCTAGTCTAATTTCACCTGCAAATGGATGGGTGCGACCAAAACCACGTTGCGAAGAGTAAGCGAGCGATAAAAGAAACCCTTCATCACCGCGCGCCAAACTCTGCAAGCGCTCGTCGCGCGGCATGGGAAAACTGGGTGGATCTTGGGTGATATCGCCAACAGTTGTAGCGGAAGGCAATGCGGGCTCAATCAACCCTTCATCACCCAATAAACCTAAAACCTTCGGCATATTTTCAACAACCAGCTGATCTGCCAACTGAGCGGCTTCAAGTGGCATCACCTCTTCGAGGAGGCGGTGGGTGTAGTCAAAAGTTGGACCCAGTATCTGCCCGCCAGGTAAATCTTTGAATGCCGCCGAAATGCGCCTGCGAGTCTGCATCTTGGCGGTGTCGAGAGGTTCAGCATAGCCAAACCGTGCCAAAGTGGTGCGGGCCGCGCGTACCAAGAAGATAGCTTCAATCAAATCACCGCGCGATTGTTTGATGGCCAGCGACGCAAAACCCCGATCATAGAGCGAGCCTTCGTTCATTACGCGGTCAACCGCGAGTGACAATTGTTCTTCAATTTGTCTTATTGAAATTTCAGGCACCGAAACATCGCCACGGCGCGCTTCTGCCAACAACTGATGCGCAGCGTCAATGGCCTTCTCACCACCTTTCACCGCCACATACATCAGTCTTGCCCCTGAACTTGAACTTGGGTCGAGCGAGGAATCGCCGCGATCTTTCCCTTACTCACGAAGATGAGATCAACACCCAAGGGGTATTGCGCATGATTGGCTGCAACATTTGCCCAAAATACCACACCTAATTTCTCGACGTTGAAGCGTGTTTGGTTGGCGATGCCAGGACCCGCTAGAGAAATTCTTCCGTCGTTAGACATTGTATCGACTTGAATCACCAAGGTCGTTGAGCGATCGGGGTATTCATGCGTACCTTGTGCAAATTCTTCAAGAGACGACAGCTTTTCTGGATCGTTGACAATGGCATAAGTTGCTGCAGATTTTGTGTTGGTGAAAGTTGCACCGGCGTGAAACCTAAGAAATTTTTCAATTCCGACTGCTTTAGATTTCATCCATATGGAGGTTTGAAAATCACAAAGCGTGATCAATAGGGTTGCCATCTCCGCACTAAGTCCATATGGTGGGCAGAGTGATGGAACCTTAAAATCGACAATGCGACCGGGATGCGACATGGCCTCCAAAATCAATCTGAAAATCTTGGCCTGATTTTGTGCGGACGAATCTACTTCAATCATTTTCGCCGCGCATCAATGTGAAGAAATCAACTTTTGTGGCTTCGGCCTTGCGCGAAGCGAGATCGCGTCTCGCGCTTAAAATTCCTTGAAGAGGTTGCAGAACCAAGCGTTCAATTTTCTCAACCATGCTTTGGTCTTGCAGCAATGCGTCGCAAATTGCCGCAAACTTTGCATGCTCGGCGCTGCGACCCATCACATAAGCATGACCTTCAATCCCGGTATAGGTTTTGATTGCACAACGCGTAACCGTGGCTTCGCCCACATTAAACGCAGAGCCCGTGCCTCCCATGCGACCACGCAGCATCACCAATCCTGTTTCAGGTTTACGTATAACTTCGCAAGTGATCAACTCAAAACAGGATGCGACTTTTTTAAAGTCCTCCCATTTGGAGAGCGCCAGCAATCGCATCCAAGCCTGTCTATTCTTTGAAGTAGATTCCATAGTTGCTTCAATCAGTGCTGATTAACGGTTTTGTGACAATGCAGATCACTCATATTTTTCGAAGAATGCTTCAACATTCAAGGCCCTGAAATCTGGTAGAGCCGTCCGAAGTTTTTCATGATCCCAATTCCACCATGCCAAGTTAATCAATCGCTGGGCGACCACCTCGCTGTGTCGCCACTTTATGAATTTCGCCGGAACGCCCCCCACGATGGCATAAGGTGGCACATCTTTGGTGACGACAGAATGTGAAGCAACAACAGCGCCATCGCCAATTGTAACACCCTTCATAATGATAGCCGCATGCCCAATCCAAGTGTCATGCCCAATTTTCACGGGCCGCGACCGCCGCCATTCAAATAGCGCTTCTTCATCTTTTTCGTTTTCCCAGTAATAGCTCGAACGATACATGAAATGATGAAGAGATGCGCGCTGATGGGGGTGTTCGCTGGGATTTATGCGAGAAAATGCGGCTACATTCACAAACTTGCCAAGTGTAGAATAAGCAATATCGGCAAATCGATCCGCGTAGCTGTAGTCGCCAAGAGTGCTTTCCAAGATACGCGTTCCCTCGCCAATTTCTATAAATTGACCAAGAGTGCTGCGTACAATATTTGTGTTGGGATGGAGAAAAGGCGACTTAGAGAGAGTGGGCATCGAATAGATTAAAACTCTTTTTACAGCACTCTCTAGTGTCAAATATTTTTGAAGATTAGGTGACAGTTGATGACCACAAGAGCATTTTCTAGAATTTGATCAGTGTCAATCGCTTCCAAACAAGTCTCGGGTAAAAACCTTTCCCTTTATGTCAAGAAGCTCGTCCGTCATGCGATTTGTTACGATCAGGTCGGCCATCGCTTTAAATGTGTTTATGTCTTTGATGACCGAAGAGTTATAGAATTTGGCTTCATCCAAATTCGGTTCGTAAACTACAACCTCGACACCCCTTGCTTTGATTCGCTTCATAATACCTTGGATGCTGGAAGACCTAAAATTGTCCGAATTTTTTTTCATTGCCAATCGGTAAATACCAACCGTTCCAGGGTTGGTTTTTAAAATGCATTCAGCGATGAAATCCTTACGCGTCGAGTTCGATCGAACAATTGCCTGAATCAAATTTTGCGGCACCTCGCTATAGTTCGCAAGCAGCTGCTTGGTGTCTTTCGGCAAGCAATAGCCGCCATACCCAAAAGATGGATTATTATAATGCTGACCAATGCGGGGGTCGTAGCAGACACCGTCGATGATGCTTCTTGGGTCCAAGTGGCGACTGAGAGCAAAACTGTCAAGCTCGTTAAAAAAAGCCACACGCATTGCCAAATAAGTATTGGAAAATAACTTGGTTGCTTCGGCTTCAGTTGACCCCATGAACAAGACTTCAATGTCTCGGCTGTTGGCTGCGTCTTGCAGGAGGCGGGCAAATTCAATTTCAGTTCCGGTACTGCCGCCTATGACAATACGGCTTGGATTTAGATTGTCGTGCAAGGCGCAACCTTCGCGTAAAAACTCCGGCACGAAAAGGATGTTGGGGTAGCTCAGCTGCTTCTTTAAGTTTTCGGTGAAGCCTACTGGAATTGTCGAACGAATAACAAGCGTTGCATTGGGATTGACCGCTGTCGCCAGTTTTGCAACAGAAAGCACAGACGACGTGTCAAAAAAATTTGTTTGCTGATCATAGTTTGTTG
Source organism: Hyphomicrobiales bacterium (assembly GCA_025359215.1). Taxonomy (GTDB): domain Bacteria; phylum Pseudomonadota; class Alphaproteobacteria; order Rhizobiales; family Aestuariivirgaceae; genus Aestuariivirga. Next base: position 6,644 of record JANYHE010000024.1, on the reverse strand, counting down.
GCGTTGCTATGATGATGAATTCTGCGTCGGAAAATGCTGATGCCAGATCTGTCGTAGCCGACAGACTATGACCTTGGTCTAAAAAGCGCTCGAGGTCGCAATCTGAAATCGGCGAAAAACCATTATTTACGAGTTCAATGCGGTCTGCCGAAATGTCTGCAACCGTTACAGAATTAAACTTTGAAAGCAGTGCGGCATTAGACAAACCGACATAGCCACACCCTGCAACAGCAACCTTGTAGCTCTTTCGATGAGAGACTTTTTGAAGCATGCATCAAGTTTCTAAGATCAACGTGCGAAAGTTTTGTGACATAGCACATGCAAATGAGAAGCCTCGAGCTTCGTTGTTGGGCGACAAACCGCTTGCTCTGTGCCGTAATTGATCGACATAGCTCTGTCATGGAACCTGATTAGCCAGTCCCTGTATTCGATGAACACTCCATTCGAATGACCCGATAAGAGTAAAAGGAACAGGCAATGAAATTCTCAAAAAAACTTCTCAATACGACGGTGGCATTGACGCTTCTGGTTTCCACTACTGCTGCCAATGCGGCCATGATGGATGATCTGGTGGCAGCTGCAAAGAAAGAAGGCCAACTTACCGTAATCGCTTTGCCACATGATTGGTGTGGTTATGGCGCAGTGATTGATGGCTTCAAGAAGAAATATGGCATTACCATCAATGAATTGAACCCAGACGGTGGTTCAGGTGATGAAATTGAAGCTATCAAAGCAAACAAGGGCAACACCGGCCCACAGGCTCCAGACGTTGTTGATGTTGGTCTGTCATTTGGACCACAAGGTAAAAAAGAAGGCCTGTTCCAACCGTATAAAGTTTTAACATGGGATTCGATCCCCGAAAGCGCCAAGGATGCCGAAGGCTTCTGGTATGGAGATTATTATGGTGTTCTCTCGTTCGTTGTAAACGCAGACATCGTGAAGAAGTTGCCAGCCGATTGGGCCGATTTGCAAGCACCAGAATTGAAAAATTCCGTTGCTCTCTCAGGTGATCCACGCAGTGGCAACCAATCTTTGCAGACAGTTTACGCCGCTGGTCTTTCAAGAACTGGCGGCGACGCCAGCAAATCAGCTGAAGCAGGTTTGAAGTTCTTCTCAGACTTGAACAAGAGCGGCAACTTCGTTCCGGTTGCTGGCCAATCGGCTTCGCTTGCACAAGGCACAACCCCAATTACTGTATTGTGGGATTATAATGCTTTGGCGGCTCGTGATAGCCTGAAGGGCAATCCAAAGATCGAGGTGATCGTGCCAAAGACTGGCGTTCTAGCTGGCGTATATGTACAAGCTATTAGCGCATTTGCACCACACCCATCGGCGGCCAAGCTTTGGATGGAATATCTCTATTCAGATGAAGGTCAAACCATGTGGTTGCAGGGCTATTGCCACCCCATCCGCTTCAATGATCTCGCCAAGAACGGCAAGATTTCTGCTGAAGTTATGGCCAAGCTGCCACCAGCTGAAAACTATGCGAAAGCCGTGTTCCCAACACTGGACGAGCAAGCCGCCGCGAAGGAATTCGTTGCCAAGAATTGGGATAGCGTTGTTGGCGTGACTATTCCTAAGTAACTCAACTCCTAACGCGCTTCACCGGCTATGGCTGTGAAGCGCGTCTCCCAATGTGGACGCCACGCGTGACTGCTAATTCTCCTCGAATATCAATAGGTCTAGGTCGGCAACTAGGGCCATGGCTAGGTGTAGCGCCATTTTTCGTTTTTGCTGCCTTGTTTCTTGTCTTGCCAACCGGGCTTTTGTTGGTGGGCGCTTTTCAAAATTCTGATGGCCACTTCACTCTGCAGAACATAGCGAATTTAGCCCGTGCCGATATCATCAAATCTTTCTGGTTGAGTATCAAAATCAGTGCCGCATCAGCGATCGGCGGGGCTATTATTGGTTTCGCACTAGCCTACGCTGCGATCAATGGTGGCTTGCCCAAATGGATCCGCCCCACTCTTATGACATTCAGTGGTGTGGCATCAAATTTTGCGGGTGTTCCGCTCGCATTTTCATTTATTGCCACCTTAGGTCGACTCGGCTTGGTGACAGTATTTCTCAACAATATATTCGGTTTCAATATCTATAGTGCAGGTTTCAACTTGCTGGATTTTTGGGGCCTCACGCTCACCTATTTATATTTCCAAATACCATTAATGGTTCTTATCCTCACGCCCGCTATTGATGGCCTTAAAAAGGAATGGCGCGAAGCCTCAGCTACATTGGGCAGCAGCACGTGGCAGCACTGGCGATACATCACACTTCCCGTTCTCTGGCCGAGCCTTGCGGGCTCAACACTCTTGCTTTTTGCTAATGCTTTTGGCGCAGTGGCCACCGCATTTGCCCTCACCAACTCATCACTCAACATTGTTCCTATTTTGCTTTTTGCACAAATTCGCGGCGACGTTCTGCATGATCCAAACTTAGGTTATGCGCTAGCACTTGGCATGGTGCTGATCACCGGCCTTTCAAACGTGCTTTACATTATGCTGCGTGCGCGTGGCGAAAGATGGCAGAAATGACCAAGAAAATTGTAAGCTGGATCGCATTTCTCTTCGGCGCACTCTATTTTCTGCTGCCGCTCATTGCCACGTTTGAGTTTTCATTGCGCTTGAAACGAAACGAATATAGCTTTGAAGCTTATAGAATTGTGTTTGCAGATTCCACCTTCCAAGCTGCGTTTCTATATTCTTTGGTGCTGGCATTCGTCACGATTGTCATCGGAATCCTCATTGTGGTGCCGACTGCCTACTGGGTACAGTTGCGCCTGCCAAAATTGCGTCCCATCGTTGAGTTCATAACATTGTTGCCGTTGGTCATCCCCGCCATCATCATCGTTTTCGGCTATATCCGCATGTATAATACATCATCTATTTTGCCGCTTACTCAAACTTCCATTGGCACTGATACTCTTTTGTCGCTGGGCTATGTGGCGCTTGCATTGCCTTATATGTACCGCGCCGTTGAAACGGGATTGCGCACAATTGATGTGGCAACCCTCACTGAAGCTTCCGAAAGTTTAGGCGCAGGCTGGGTGACGACCATGTGGAAAGTTATTCTGCCCAACATCAAATCCGCCATCCTAAGCGGAGCATTTCTCACTTTCGCAACAGTGATTGGCGAGTTCACCTTTGCAAGTCTTCTCAATCGCCCGACCTTCGGCCCCTATCTGCAATTGATCGGAGCCAAGCGCGCTTATGAACCTGCTGCACTCGCAGTCATCACTTTCCTCATCACTTGGGCCTGCATGGGGTTAATCCAACTCGCAGGCAACACCCGCAAAATTGCCGGAGATAAATCATGAGTTACGTTGAAATCTCAAAACTGAATAAGTACTTCGGCCCAAACCATGTGGTCAAAGATGTGAGCCTTAAGATCGAGAAGGGCGAATTTATTTCTTTGCTCGGCCCGTCGGGTTGCGGCAAAACCACTGTGCTGCGCATGCTTGCTGGTTTCGAATTGCCAAGTTCTGGTCAGATTAAAGTAGAAGGCGTTGATATGACCAGCGTGGCCACGGCCAAGCGCGGCATAGGCATGGTCTTTCAAGCCTATGCGCTGTTCCCAAATATGACAGTGGCAGATAACGTGGCTTTCGGGTTGAAAGTTGCAGGTAAACTGACAAGCGAAATAAAATCTCGTGTTGAAGAAATGCTAACATTGATCAAGCTTCCGCATCTTGGCAGTCGCTACCCTTTTCAACTTTCCGGCGGTCAACAACAACGTGTGGCCCTTGCTCGCGCCCTTGCCAATCAGCCCCGCATTCTCTTATTGGATGAGCCACTCTCAGCACTTGATGCCAAAATCCGCGTGTCGCTGCGCGAAGAAATTCGTGATGTGCAGCGCGCGCTTGGCATTACCACAGTCTTCGTCACCCATGATCAAGAAGAGGCATTGTCCATGTCAGATCGTGTAGTGGTGATGAATGAGGGAAGCGTTGAGCAATTAGGAACTCCGCTCGAGATATATAACCAGCCCCGCACCCGTTTTGTTGCATCTTTCGTTGGCACCTTAACGATTATGAAAGCGACCATCGTAGACCCAGCGGCCCGCACGCTCACAATCGGCGATCAACCGGTCACATCAAAACTATCGCCTTATGGCAAAGCCGGCGATGAAGTTTCGGTTGCCTTGCGACCAGAAGCAATAAGCTTGGGTAAAGCGAAGCCCAGTGCCAATACACTGAACGCAACTGTGACCGATACGAACTTCTTGGGTTCCATCGTGCGCGTTAAAATGCAATGCGGCAGCCAGAATATTTCGCTCGATATGTTCAATCAAACAACAAGCAAACCACCCATTGTAGGTTCAACGGTAAAGATCAATTTTGACCAGAACGATCTTGTGCTTTTGGCATCATAGTCTGCGTAGATCAATTAAATCTTATCCATCTCGACTTGCATTCGTCTAACTGTCACAAACCAACTTCGATCTGTATTTATCGTGATTAAGCGGTTACCGGAGATTAAACATGTCCTGTTACTCAGCGTCGATGAACTTCATGATTCTGATTTAACTACCTATGCAACAGCCAACGCGAATTCTGCGATGGCAAAGCTTGTCGGCCATGGCATTCATTACAGCAAGGCGTCTTCGGCAAAACCATCGGATTCATTCCCAGGTCTCCTCGCAATCATTACGGGATGTAACCCAAAGTCCACAGGCGTTTATTATGATGACAGTTATGACCGCGCTCTTTCTGCGCCTGGTTCTGATTGCTCTGTCAAAGGTACAGAAGTTGTTTACGATGAATCCATTGACCTTAACCCTGATGCTTCAGACGGCGGTGGCGGCATGGATGAAGCCAAATTGCCACGCGATGGGGCCAATGGCTGCAAGCCCGTTTATCCTCATTCATTCTTGCGGGTGAATACAATATTTGAAGTGGCCAAGGCAGCAGGATTACGAACTGCTTGGTCGGACAAACATACTGCTTATGAACTTGTGAATGGCCCATCAGGCAAGGGTGTAGATGATTTATTTGTGCCTGAAATAAACTACAGCGATGATGTAACTGCCAAAGCTGCAAACACCGCGATCTATGACGAAACAAAAGTTGCAGCCATTCTCAATGAAATTGACGGCAAGACTCATGACGGAAAAGATGGTGTTGGTGTTCCAGCAATCTTTGGCATGAACTTTCAAGCAGTAAGCGTCGGTGAAAAGACGACCGGCTATATTGATGACAAAGGTACTCCTTCACCAGATCTGGCTGAAGCCTTGAAGCATACAGATGAATCGATCGGCAAGATGCTGGCGGCAATTGAAGCCAAGGGCCTCGATAAAGAAACCTTAGTTGTGCTTTCTGCCAAACATGCTCAGGCACCAATGAACCCAGCTTTGCACAAGATCGTCGATAAGAAGATGATTCCAGGGTTAGTCAATGCCGTTCAGAAAGACTTGGCTTCACAAATAACGCAAGACAGCATTTCGCTGGTGTGGCTCGCGGAACAAACCAAAACTGCGGATGTTATTAAGGCACTTGACGCGAAGAAGGCTGAAGCGGGCATTGCCGAAATCTATGATGCAGCAAAAGTTATGGCGATGTTTGGAGATGCCAGCAAAGACTCACGCATTCCAGATATCGTGATCTTGCCTCTGGATGGCGTGATGTATGCCAAGCCAACAGCCACTAAAATTGCAGAACATGGTGGCTTTAGTGAGCAGGACACACATGTTCCAATCATCATCTCTAACCCAGCGCTCAGCACATCTGTAGTGAGTGATCCAGTAACCACAATGCAAATTGCCCCGACAGTTTTAGTTGCTCTCGGACTTGATCCAAGAGCACTTCAGGCTGTCAAAATGGAAGGCACGTTGGTTCTGCCGACAACGGGACTGTCACAATAGTAGCACACTGTTAAATCTTGAACCCGCAGGTTTTTCCTGCGGGTTTATTATTGAGCTTGGGAGATTTGATCTAAAAATCTACTCCAGTGCCGCCCAAGTTATCCTTGGATCGTCTTACGTTTTGGTCTGTTGGTTACATTTTTTCGACGATAGAATTCAATAGTTGTTGCATGAAACCGCAATAGAAAATTACCTTTCTTGCAACAATTTCCAATCAATGCGTTCAAATTTTTTCAAGTGAAAACGAATTTTTTTTCGCTCTACGTTGATAGTTTATAGCTATATAATTTTCTATTTTGCATTCCCCATTTTGATCATTCGGTGAGATTTTTTTGTTTCAACTTCATCTAAACGTTAGCTCGAAATGTTGTATTTTTCTAATGTGATTACGGCATGCACACTTCGAGCTAACGTTTAGCTGAACTTGAAAAAGCGTGAAGGCCGATGATTTATTTGGTACATGGATCATTGTGGAAGAGGAAAGCAGGATTAAAGCAATGTGGACAGAGTGGTACCAAGATTGCCGAAATGCATTGTAATAGAATGACATACGATACCAGCACTTTTCGGCCGTTAATGCAAAATGTGGACAACATCGCTGTAACCCATTGAAACAATTTATTTCAGCTGACACCGCCTTGCCAATTTCGCAGGTCAGCCACATCTGACAATGCGGGACGCTCCATTTGGAGTTTGATTGTCATGTCAGATGAATTTGATTTCGAGCCGCGCTTCGGCAGGATTGGTCACAGGAAATCCGCAAGACCGAAGCCATTCGTTCGCCAGGT
>JANYHE010000006.1 GCA_025359215.1 Hyphomicrobiales bacterium | reverse complement strand
CTGAAAATCAGGTCACTTACATTGCCCGATGAATTCACCGACCAAGCGAAACCTGAAGTGATGTATGCCAAAGCAGGCCTCGACCATAAGGGAATAGTTGCAGCGGCAATATCTGCAAGCCAGAAATAAAGACTGAAGAGGAAAAATAAAATGCGTATTGAAGCCATTTCCATCGGCAGAAACCCACCCAAGGAAATCAACGTCATCGTTGAAGTGCCAGTGGGCGGTGAGCCTATAAAATATGAGATGGACAAAGAGGCTGGCACCTTGGTGGTGGACCGCTTTTTATACACATCGATGCGCTATCCCGGAAACTATGGCTTCATTCCACACACCTTGTCAGGCGATGGCGACCCGGTGGATGTGTTGATTGCGAACCAGCGCGGCATTGTGCCAGGTGCTGTGGTGGCCTGCCGCCCCGTTGGTGTGCTGAAAATGCAAGATGAAGCCGGTGGCGACGAGAAAATTATTGCAGTCCCCGTGCCACGCCTCACCCGCCGCTATGAAAACGTACACAATTATCGTGATTTGCCCGATATCACCATTCAACAAATCGAGCATTTTTTTCAGCACTACAAAGATCTAGAACCCGGAAAATGGGTGAAGGTGTTGGGCTGGGGCAATGCCATTGAAGCAGAACAGATGATTTTGGAAGGCATTGAGCGGGCCAAAGCTGCCAAGTGAATAAGACTCCTTCTCCTGCGAAGCGGGAGAAGGAAGAGGCCTCAATTCAAACGCAAAGCATCATCTTGCAATTTTCGCAAAGCCACAATTTTTGAACTGGCATCAACTGCAATATTATCGCGCGTCAACAATTCGCCCTTCTTGATGGGTTTGGTCACTTTGCCATTTTCAATTAACCCGCAAGGAACGGCCTGCGCTTTCACAGCCTCACCAACAGTCATAATCCAAGCGCGATAGGTATATTCACCGATGGAGTCCAAACGTTCTCCAACTGTCAAATGCTTCTTCGCCACAGCGCACACTTCTGAGGTGGGAACATCCAAGGGCTGCATATCGGCAATGCCATAAAGAACAGCCCGCGCACAAGACAAAGGCACTTCCAGCGATGTGAGATGATAAGGCCGGAAGAAACGATAATAGGGCCCAGCGCCTAATTTCAAATCATTCATTCTTTCACGCACCCTTGGATGCGCCATCTCCGCGATCACAAATACACCCGGTGCCACACCCTTGCCCACGCTGAAATCGACAACGCCTTTACGCGATAGAATTCCGCCATCTTCTTTCGGGCACAGCACATGCTCCAACTCTGTCAGCGTTGCCGCAGGCCCATGCATGCCAGCCACATCGGGCACTAAGCCAGTGGCATTCGAGATCGCGGCCATTTCCACCATGGTTTTGGAGCCATCAACAAATTCCACCAGCATGCGCACATTCATATTGCGACGCGTGGCTTCCTCTTGATATTGGTCAGGGGTTGCAGAAATATTCAGTGGATTGTTCTTGCCCTTGCCCGCCGCAACAATGGGATAACCAAGCGCCGTCACAAAATTAATCAGCTCCATGCAGCTTGAAGGTTCATCGCCCGCACCCAAAGTGTATACCACACCCAGCCGTGCAGCTTCGCGCTTGAGATAGGCTCCGATGCACACGTCAGCTTCCACATTCATCATCACCAGATGCTTGCCATGCTGCATGGCCGTAAGGCCAATTTCAGCCCCCACGGCTGGTCGGCCTGTGGCATCCACAATCACATCAATGTGCTCACTGGTGCAGACCAGCTGAGCATCTTCAGTGGCAACCGATTTCCCGGTTTCAATGGCAGCATCAAAATCAGATTTCACATTGCTGGAGAAAAAGTCAGCTTCATCGCGGCCACCAATGGCATAAGCGCGTTTCACCTTGTCCATGCGGGTTTCAGCAATTGCAGCAACTGTGATGCCTTTCATCTGCGCGCATTGGGTGACGATATCGGTTCCCATTTCGCCAGAACCAATCAGCCCAACGCGAATGGGTCTGCCAAGCTTCTCAGCACGTTTGGCCAGATCAGCCGAAAGTCCGTGGGCGGGGGCCTGAAAAAGTGACATGATGATTCCCATTGAGTTGATTTACCAATTGCGAAAGCATTGCCCTGAAATCAAGCTTTGGGTCAAGCATTGCGTCGCGTTCGCATTTTTTGTTAGTGTGCCTCAAATAGGAGAATATTCGATGCTCAAACATATTGATCCTTTGCTCAATGCCGATGTGCTTCATGCACTGCGCTCAATGGGGCATGGTGACGACCTGATTATTTGCGACACCAATTTTCCAGCGGATTCGGTGGCGCGTGAAACCACCTATGGCAAGCTCCTGCGCATTGATGGTGATTGCGCGCGCGTAACGCGAGCTATTCTGTCACAGGTTCCGCTTGATACCTTTGTTGATCATCCAGCATTGCGCATGGAAGTGGTGGGTGAACCCCAAAAATTGCTCGATGTGCACAAGGAGGTGCAGGCTGAAATCAACAAGGCCGAAGGTGAGCAATTCAAACTTGGCACGATTGAGCGTTTCGCCTTTTATGAGCGAGCCAAAAAAGCCTATTGCGTGATTCAATCTGCTGAGCGCCGCTTCTATGGGTGCTTTGTTTTTAAAATGGGCGTTGTTCCACCTGAAGCGAAACTGGATTAATTGATATGACAAAATCAGGTGTAGCCATTCTTGGAATTTATGTTGCGGATTTGGCGTTCCGCGCTGCCCGTCAACCTGTGATGGGGGAGACTATTTTAGGTTCATCATTTTCAATGGGGCCGGGTGGAAAAGGCTCCAATCAAGCCGTGGCTGCAGCGCGGGCAGGGGCGGCCGTCACTTTCATTACCAAGCTGGGAAAGGATAATTTTGGCGATGCAGCATTGGCCATGTATGCCAAAGAAGGCATAACCACACGCGCACCCCAAGACCCCAATAATTCAACGGGCGCTGCTTATATTTTCTTGGAAGAGAAAACTGGAAGCAATGCCATCATCGTGGTGGCCGGTGCGGCAGGCACCATCGCTGTGGATGATATTGAAGCGGCGGGCGATGTCATCCGCAATGCCAAAATTTTTATGACGCAACTGGAGCAACCCATTCCCGCAGCTTTGCGCGCTTTGGAAATTGCCAAACAGGCAGGCACAATCACTATCTTCAATCCTGCCCCTGCTGCGACACTGGATGACGCAATTTACAAGTTCTGTGACTACGTAACGCCAAATGAATCTGAAGCCGCAATGCTCACGGGTGTTTCGGTCACCGATATTGAGAGTGCTCGCAAAGCGGCAGATGTTCTTTTGAAAAAAGGTGTGGGCGCTGTGATCATCACCTTAGGAGCACAAGGCTCGCTCTTTCACCGCCAAACCCAATCACTCCACATCCCTATTTATAATTCAGGTGCTGTGGTGGACACAACGGGTGCAGGCGATGCTTTTAATGGTGGTTTTGCTGCGGCTTTGGCCAGAGGTGAAGACCCTGTGCAAGCCGCCCATTTCGGCAGTGCCACGGCAGGCATTTCTGTAACAAGAGCAGGAACAGCACCTTCGATGCCATACAAAAATGAAGTGCTAGAACGCCTCAAAAAATAGCTTGTCATTCACTACACCCATTCCTATGTGCATTACAGCAATTTAATATGAAAGGTCCGCCACCGCGTGCTCGAACATCTATTTGAACCTGCCGCGCTTGTCGCGTTTTTCAAAGTCGTAATGATAGATTTGGTTTTGGCAGGCGATAACGCCATTGTCATTGGCATGGCCGCTGCAGGCCTGCCCAAAGAGCTTCGCAACAAAGCAATTCTCGTAGGCATTGCGGCTGCAACAGTGCTGCGAATTCTGTTCGCCACAGTGGCCGTGCAGCTTTTGCAATATGTGGGCCTTGTTTTAGTCGGTGGTTTTCTGCTGCTCTGGGTGTGCTGGAAAATGTGGCGCGAATTGCGCGCAGGCCATGGCGAGAACGATGCACTTGAATCTGTAACGGGCGAGGATGTTGACCACGACGGCGCAATTTCTCACCTCTCCAAAAAGTCATTTTCTCAGGCCGCATGGCAAATTGTGGTCGCCGATATTTCAATGTCACTCGACAATGTCCTCGCTGTGGCAGGTGCTGCGCGTGAACATCCAATAGTGCTGATCTTCGGGTTGATTCTTTCGATTGCTTTGATGGGTTTGGCCGCGACTTTTATCGCCAGACTTTTAAACAACAACCGGTGGATTGCCTATGTTGGCCTTGCCATCATTGTCTATGTTTCGCTCGATATGATTTATCGCGGCAGTATAGAAGTGTGGCCTCACATGCACACGTTGATCAACTGAGCAGCTTTCGAACGGCATCTTTCCATCCTGCATATTTCGCTTCACGCATTGAAGGTTTCATCTTTGGCGTGAAGCGTTTATCGCGCTTCCACGTTTTTGCAAATTGTTCTGGCGGGGGCAGCAGCCCCGCTTGCAAACCGGCAAGATAGGCAGCCCCTAGGGCTGTCGTCTCTAAAACCTTAGGTCGATCAACTGGCGCATCCAAAATATCGGCCAAATTTTGCATCGTCCAATCCGAGGCTGTCATGCCACCATCAACCCGCAAAACAGTTTGGCCTTCATGGCCCCAATCCTTTTTCATCGCCTCTAAAAGGTCGCGCGTTTGATAGCACACCGCCTCAAGGGCAGCCTTCGCAAGTTCTTTGTCGGTTGTGCCTCTGGTCAATCCAAATAACGCACCACGCGCATCGGCATTCCAATAGGGTGCGCCCAAACCAACAAAAGCAGGCACCAGATAAACCTGCTGTTGTGGGTCAGCGGCTTTCGCAAGCGCGCCTGTTTCACTGGCGGATTTCACAACTTTAATACCATCGCGCAACCATTGCACTGCGGCCCCTGCTATGAAAATGGCGCCTTCAAGGGCATAAGTGCGTTTGCCATTCAATTGGTAAGCCAGCGTGGTGAGCAAACGATTGTGCGAAACCACAGGCGCATCGCCTGTGTTCAAAATGGCAAAACAGCCTGTGCCGTAGGTTGATTTCATCATGCCGGGTTGAAAGCAAGCTTGGCCAATGGCGGCTGCATGTTGATCCCCGGCCACGCCCCCAATTGGAATTGCAGCGCCCAGTAATTTTTTGTCAGTTACACCAAAATCAGCAGCACAGTCTTTGATCTCAGGCAAAACAGCACGGGGCACCCGCAGCGCGGCAAGCAAATCGTCATCCCAATCACCATTATGAATATTGTAAAGTAAAGTGCGGCAGGCATTGGTGGCATCAGTGGCGTGATACTTTCCACCCGTCAGCCGCCAAATGAGAAACGAGTCAATCGTGCCAAAGCACAACTCGCCATTTTCTGCGCGGGCTCGTGCACCCTTAATGCTGTCGAGCAGCCAGGCCACTTTGGTGCCTGAAAAATAAGGATCAAGTAGCAAACCTGTTTTCTGTGTGACCACAACTTCTAAACCCTTGGCCTTCAGGTTTTTGCAAATCTCGGTCGTGCGCCGATCTTGCCACACAATGGCCCGGTGGATGGGCTTACCCGTCTTGCGGTCCCAAATCAGCGTTGTCTCACGTTGGTTGGTAATGCCGATCGATTTAATATCACCCGCCTTGATGCTGGCTTTTTTAATCGCTGCCTTTGCAGTGATCAAAACGCTTTTCCATATCTCTTCGGCATCATGTTCCACCCAACCAGAAGCAGGATAAAACTGTTTGAATTCTTTTTGTGCACTGGCTTTTGGATGCAGTTTTTTGTCAAAAATAATGGCCCGCGTGGATGTGGTGCCTTGATCAATCGCCAGAATAAAATCAGCCATTATTTTCTCTTTTTGGACTTTGTGACTTGAACGCTTTCACCCATATATGTGCGTAAAGCTTGCACCTCGTCGGGCTTCATGTGTAAACCGAGTTTAGAGCGACGCCAGAGGACATCATCCGCACTTTGCACCCATTCATTTTTGCGCAAATATTCAACTTCACGCGCACTGAGCGGTCCAAAACTTTCTCCAAGATCAGATGCAAACCGTGCGCCCTGTAAAATTTCCTGCATGTCGGTGCCGTAAGCCCGAAAAAGCCGCAGCACATTTTGCGGTTTTAAAAAGGAATAGGCTTTCTGCTGGTCAGCAATATATTTCGCAATTTCGCCGTAAGCCATTCCACCGGGCAGGTTGGCACCTGCTGTCCACGGTGCTTTGAATTTTGGAAACAACGGTTGCAGTTTTTCCAAAGCATGTTCAGCAAGCTTGCGCGAAGTGGTGATTTTGCCGCCAAATATCGACAACATAGGAGATTGTCCCTCGGGCTGCTCCACCTTCAAAACATAATCTCGCGTGGCTTCTTGTGCAGAACTTGCACCATCATCATAAAGCGGCCTGATGCCGGAATAGGACCAGCGCACCATGTCACGCGTCACGGGGCGCCTTAAATATTCACTCACAGCCGCCAATAAATAATCCGTTTCTGCCTGTGAGATTTCCGGCTTGTTGGGCTCGCCATGATAGTCTTCGTCGGTTGTGCCAATCAGCGTGAAATTGGTTTCATAGGGAATGGCAAAACAAATGCGGCCATCGCCATTTTGAAAAATATAACAGCGATCATGATCGTAAAGCCGATCGACAACCAAATGGCTGCCTTTCACCATGCGAATTTTATCAGGGTCGTTTTGGCCCACCACATTGGCTAAAACTTCGCCTACCCAAGGGCCTGCCGCATTCACCAAAACTTTGGCTTTAATTGTTTCAACAGTGCCATTCGGCGCCAAAATATCAATGTCCCAGCCTTCGCCCGTGCGCCGTGCCGATGTCACTTTTGTCCGTGTGCGAATTTGTGCATTCTTGGCAGCGGCATCGCGTGCCATCAAAACCACAAGACGCGCATCTTCCACCCAGCAATCGGAATATTCAAAGCCATCGGTGAATTCTTCCTTCAGCGCCTTTCCCGTGACATCTTTGCGAAAGTCGACACTGCGGGTTGGCGGCAGAATTTTGCGACCGCCCAGATGATCATACATGAAAAGGCCCAGCCGAATGAGCCACCGGGGGCGCAAGCCAGCGTGATGCGGCAATATAAACCGCAACGGCCAAATGATGTGCGGTGCCGAATTCAGCAGTACTTCGCGCTCAATCAAAGCTTCGCGCACAAGGCGAAATTCATAATGTTCAAGATAGCGCAGCCCGCCATGGATGAGTTTGGTGGATGCTGATGATGTGCCAGACGCCAAATCATTCTGCTCTGCCAAAAAAACGGAAAGTCCCCGCCCACTGGCATCGCGCGCAATCGCACAACCGTTAACACCGCCACCAATAATAAAAAGATCATATGTCATCATGGCGGCAATTGAGCATGTTTGAGGGGCTAAGTCTTCTCGAAATCAGTGTGCCAAATCCAGTTTCCACACATGAATCAAGCGGGCTAGGCTGCCGCGCGCAAAGCCTTGCCATCCACCAGATTGGTAAACATGGTTTCGCTGATCGCCCGCATTTTGCCCATCAAAGGCAGTGCCTCAGCGCAAACCCGCTCATAGGCTCCAATACCCAGTGAATCTTCCAACCATGAAATATACTGTGGAATGTGCTGCCACTTTGCCACCAATTCTGGCGTCAATTCGCCATGAAACTGCGTGCCCAAAAGAATGTCATCCACGGCCATAATTTGCACTTCAGTAATGGCTGAACGCGCCAAAACATCAGCCCCTTCAGGAAGGCCAACCACTTCAGCATGGTGCCACTGCATCATTCTAAAGTGTTGTGGCAGTCCAAAGGCTAGCGGGTGCGATCCACAAAGCTCAATCTGCCCCACACCTACTTCTGCTTCCTTCGCTAAGCCCACTTTGCCACCCAGCGCCTCAGCCAAAAGCTGCATTCCTAAGCACACCCCAAAGAAAGGCCTGTTGCGATTGAAAGCCCATTCACGGATTGCCGATTTCTCATGCACCAACCATGGGTTCTGGGTTTCATCCCACACATCCATGGCACCGCCCATCACCAACATAAAATCATAAGGGGCGAGAGATGGAATCACCGCGCCCCTGTGCAGGTTAACAATGTCGAGGGTTGCGCCCCGTGCTTGCAAAAACTCACCGAACACTCCGGGAGGTTCATCATCCATATGTTGAAAGGCAATGGCTCTGGAAATCATGGCGGGGGTCCACAGATAGGGTTTGAACGCGCTACATAGGGCTTGATTGCGGCATGACAATGATTCGTTTGTCGCAGCTCTAAAAATTGCACCCGATAGGTAAACAACAGATGACGAATCCGATTATTGCTGAAATCACCCGCGGCTCCATTGTTGAAAGCCGGCACACAGGGGCTTTTGTGGTGAGTGACGCCCGTGGCGAAGTCGTTCTCTGTGGTGGAGATTTCAACAAACTCACTTATCCCCGTTCGGCTATAAAGGCGTTTCAATGCCTGCCCGTCATTGAAAGTGGGGCGGCCGATCACTTTGGGTTGAGCGATGAAGAAATTGCTTTGTGTTGCGCTTCCCATGATGGTCAGCCAGAACATGTGCGGGTTGCCCGTTCAATATTGAAAAAGATCGGCGTTGAAGAAACGTGTTACGAATGCGGCACACACTGGCCCACATCGCGTGCCGCAAGTTATGAGCTGGTGCGTGAAGGGCAGGTGGCAGCGCAAATCCATAATAATTGCTCGGGCAAGCACGCAGGCATGCTGGCTTTAGCCAAGCACCTAGGTGTTGACATCAAAAACTATGTGAAGCCCGGTCATGCCGTTCAACGCGCCATTGCTCGCACCATCGAGAAAATTTGCGATGTTGATTTGTCTGAAGCGCCAATGGGCGTGGATGGCTGCTCCGTTCCCACCTGGGCCATGCCGCTGAAAAATGTGGCCATGGGGTTTGCGCGTTTGCCTTTATCTACGGCAGGCCAGCGCATCATTGCCGCGGCCCGCCAACACCCGCTGATGATAGCGGGCACAAACCGGTTCGATACAAAAATCATGGAAGCCGTGCCGCGCCTGTTCTTGAAATACGGCGCAGAAGGCGTTTATTGCGGAACCATCACCCATGCAGGTTTAGGCTTTGCCATAAAATGTGATGATGGCGCGGCGCGCGCTGTGGAAGTGGCGGCAGCGGGCCTGATGCTCAAACTAGATGTGTGGACAGCAGAAGAGACCAAAAATCTCAAATCATTCCAACATGATACAATGAGCAATTGGCGCAAAATCCAAGTGGGAGAAATCCACGCTGGTTTGTGATAGTGTATTGCTGATGGCGGCGTTGGGCCAAACTATGGAACTCATCAGCCGCCGCTATTTCTTTAAAACAAGCTTCATGAGTTGTGGCCCCGCTGCTGGAATCAAATTCTTAAAATCGCTGATGGTGGTGTGTGCCGCCAAAAAACAATCGTCCTTTTTGAATGTCACAAATTTTACCGCGATGGCATTTAATTTCAAATTATCGCAAGTGAGCGGATGAATATATATCGCTTCGGGCTGTATATGCGCGAACACGTATCCTGACTCTTTGCTTTTGTCTTGGAACTGTATCAGCCACCATTCGCTCGTTAGCGGAATGAACAACGCTTGATCAGTCTTGGCTTTGTCATTCACCAAATAATGCTTGCCAACGGCTACGAATTTCATGTCTTCGCCATCAGGCTTCCACGTGCCGCTGTCTAGTGTGAAAGGGCTGTACGTCACTCCGTTTTTGCCCAACAGTAATGCGCCCTGAGTGTCGTCAAAATTTGGCTTTGGCGATTGCAACACGCAACCCCCAAGGACGAGCAAAACTAATGACGAAAGAGCAATTCTAAGACGCATGGTTTTCTCCTGAGAAGCAATAGCTTTAAGGTGTCTTTTGGGCATAGCCCAGATGCGCATTGAGCGTGTCTAATATTTCTATCGCTGCCGCAGGTATATTGGTGCCGGGTGGAAACACCGCAGCCGTTCCCATGCCGAGAAGTGTTGCAATGTCATCGGCAGGAATAACCCCACCAACAACAATTAACATGTCGTCGCGGCCCAAGTCTCGAAGGGCCGCTTTCAATTCTGGGATATGTGAAAGGTGGCCCGCCGCCAGCGACGAAACCCCAACAACATGAACATTCAATTCCACGGCGCGCTTCGCCACTTCCTGCGCGGTGGCAAACAGAGTGCCCACCTGCACATCAAACCCGATATCACTGAAAGCGGATGCAATCACCTTCTGTCCCCGATCATGACCATCTTGGCCAATCTTTGCCACCAGCAAACTTGGTGCACGGCCTTCAAATTCCGTGAATGCCGCAACTGCATCTTGTGCGGCCTTTAATCCGTCACCCCCATTTTGCACGGCTTGATAGATACCCCGCGCCAGTTTTGGCACAGCCTCATGGCGCCCCCATGCTGTTTCCAAGGCGGCAGACATTTCACCAACGGTTGCTTTGGCTCGCGCGGCATCCACGGCCGCAGCCAGCAAATTGCCTTCCCCCGACATTGCGATCTGCGTGAGCTTGGCTAAAGCCTTGGTGGATTCAAATGAATGTCTCTCCCGTTTGAGCCTCGACAGCTTTTCAATTTGCGCCGCCCGCACAACCGAATTATCAATCTTGCGAACCTCCACGGGGGCCTCGCCCTGAACGGTGAAGACGTTCACACCCACAACAATTTGACGGCCAGAATCAATTTGCGCTTGCGTTTTGGCTGCTGCTTCCTCAATGCGCGTTTTGGGCAATCCCAATTCAATCGCTTTTGCCATACCGCCCAAGCCTTCAATTTCGGACAAATGCACCCGCACCCGTGCGATAAGATCGTCAGTGAGATGCTCCACAAAATATGATCCGCCCCAAGGGTCAATCACATCGCAAGCGTCAGATTCTTTTTGCAAAAACAGCTGCGTGTCTCGCGCCACCTTGGCCGAGAAATCACTGGGCAAGGCCAGCGCTTCATCTAACGCATTTGTGTGCAGCGATTGCGTTCCACCATGCACAGCAGCCATCGCTTCGATCATGGTGCGTGTTATATTATTCTTCACATCTTGCGCCGCAAGACTCCACCCACTAGTTTGGCAGTGAGTGCGCAACATCAATGACTTTTCATCCCTGGGCGAAAATGCAGCCATCATTTCAGCCCACAACACCCGCGCCGCGCGCAGCTTGGCTACTTCCATAAAATAATTCATGCCAATGCCAAAAAAGAAAGAGAGGCGTGGCGCAAATTGATCAATGGTCAGTCCTGCCGCAAGCCCGGCACGCACATATTCCAACCCATCAGCCAGCGTATAAGCCAGTTCCAAATCCGCCGTCGCCCCCGCTTCCTGCATGTGATAGCCGGAAATCGAGATTGAATTAAACTTGGGCATATGAGCCGCTGTATATTTAAAAATGTCCGAAACAATGCGCAGTGATTGTGCAGGTGGGTAGATGTAAGTGTTGCGCACCATGAATTCTTTCAGAATGTCATTCTGAATGGTGCCTGATAATTTCTCTGGTGGAACACCCTGTTCTTCGCCAGCCACAATATAAAGCGCCATAATAGGCAACACCGCACCGTTCATGGTCATTGAAACACTCATGGTGCCGAGTGGAATGCCATCAAACAATGTGCGCATATCATAAATGGAATCAATCGCCACACCGGCCATGCCCACATCGCCCGAAACACGTGGATGATCAGAATCATAACCACGGTGCGTGGCCAAATCGAACGCAACAGAAAGTCCCTTTTGGCCTGCGGCCAAATTTTGTCGGTAGAACGCATTCGAATCTTCCGCCGTTGAAAACCCAGCATATTGCCTGATGGTCCAAGGCTGCGAGATATACATGGTGGGGTAGGGGCCCCGACGGAACGGCGCAAGACCGGGATAGGTTTCGACAAAAGGGGCCTGCTGATATTCAGTGTTGATCTCGATTCCTTCAGGCGTTTGCCAAGCTGTGTTTTCACTGCGTGTCATCAAAGGCGCTCCGACTTCTGCAATGTTTCCCAAGCTTCTTTGCAGAGCGCCAGTGTAAGATGTTCCACATAGCCAGCCCCTGCAGCAGGATCATTAACCCGCCAAAGATGAGATTCCTGTTGCATGATAATCTGAATGTTGCGCGCCATGCGAACATCCAATTCAGAAGCCGAGTATGGCCTCACGAAAGTCGAACTTGCTCCCCCCAGCCCCACCCCCATAACCGCTGAGACGGCACCCATCATGAAATGTTCTGAAACTGTGTTGTGATAAAGCGAAGTGTCAACAACCCCGTGCAGCGCCAAAGGCGTTTCAGGAAGCTTTAACGCTAACAAAAGTTTCGACCACAAAATCCGCATCGCGCGAAACTTTGCAATCGTTGAAAACATATTTTCAGCGGCACTGAGTGTCACCGAAATAGTCTTAGCCTTGTCGTGATCACTCACAAAATTAACCTGCCGTAACTTCTGCGCAGAGCCAATTAGTATATCGCCCAGCGCGTTCGAAGTTTCAGTATAGAACGGACCTTGAAATCCCTGATCATATAACCTTCGAACAAGGTCAAAGTCTTTGACACCAAAATTAATGTTCAGCAGTGCAGGATCAAAGGGTAATTGGGAAATCAAATTGCCCAATGCCAAAGCAATCTCGTCGCCTCCCTCATTATGCAAAATCAAGTTATGAAGCGGCATGTCCCGCAAACGGGCCACATCTTCAAGGCTTGAAATCACAAATCCATCAACCCCTTTAAGACCATTCGTCAGAGGCGTGATAATTTTCCAAGGTCCAAGTTCGGCCCGCAAAGCGCGCGGGCCATGGCTTTGCTCGAACAATGCCGCATCGGCCGCAGCCCGAAACTGAGGAGAAATTTTTGAAAGCCAAATATCTCGCATCTGCACGATTGGGCGCTCACACTGAAAAGCCAAAAACTGTTGCGTTAAACAAAATTAATTTTATTGTCTCATTCAACGTCCGAATTCTGCCTTGATTTAGAGCAGATTGTCGGCCACTCATAGAGCCAACTTTCAAGGGATTATTTCATCGCTGATAATACGACTTTCTTTGGCAAATACTTTAAGTAAGAAGTTTCTCGTGGCGTGAATTGGAATGTGTTTGGAGAAAATCATGAATAAATATTGTTTGGCAATAGCGATAGCACTGTTGATCAATATCACGTCGGCGTTAGCAAAAACTGAGACTGCAATTGTGGCTGGGGGTTGCTTTTGGTGCGTGGAGTCAGATTTTGACAAAGTTAAAGGCGTAATCTCCACCACGTCAGGCTATGCTGGTGGCGGCATCGAACATCCTACTTATAAAAATCATGAAGGGAGCCAAGAAGCCGTTAAAGTTGAGTTTGATCCTGATATAATTCCCTACGATCGTCTGATCGCAAATTTTTTACGCACCATTGATGTCACCGATGATGGCGGCCAATTCTGCGATCGGGGCGATAGTTATATTTCAGCTCTGTTCCCCAATGGTCCGGCCCAAACTGCAGCCGCAAATAAAGCCGTGGCGGACGCCAGCAAAACATTGGGCAAAAAAATTGTAACAGCGATAAAGCCCTTTACCAAATTCACAAATGCCGAAGACTATCACCAAAATTATTATCTGGGTGAAAACCGCGTTCTCACGCGTTTTGGTTGGGTGAAACAATCTTATGCCTATCACCGTTATCGCGAAGCATGTGGGCGCGATGATCAGGTTAAAAGAATCTGGGGTGCTGCGGCTTTCTCAAACAACAATTAAATAATCTCGTCTTCATCTGGCACGGGCTGAACGGTGCTGCGGGCTTTAGTTTTAATGCGCGCCAAGTGAAACAACGCATCACCGCGATTAACAATCGGCAAATTGGTGCGGCCAATAATAATGCCGTCATCTTCTGCCACCACCGACACGTGAGACGTTCCTAAGGGATCTGAAATAACACCCACAGGTTCAAGCCGGCCCACCCGGTCGCCAATGCGACGCACCGAATGCAGAATTCCACCTTCTGGGGCTCGCAACCACGTGCTTGATGAAGAATGCGTGATGCTGAAATGGGGTGCTAATTTTGGCGCATCCTCAATCATGCCAATGGTTTGCATCACCCGCAATGTGCCCTTTACGGCAGCATCAATGCTGGCTTCATCAAAGCGCAGCGCTTCGCCACCTTCATAAAGCAAAACCTTAACGCCACTTTCCTTAGCTGATTGCCGCAAACTGCCATCGCGTAATTTTGAAGTGAGAATGACTGGTGGAGCAAAAGTTTCAGCGAGATGCAGCAAATCGGCATCATCAGGGGCTAGCCGGATTTGCGGCAAATTCGTGCGGTGCAGCGCAGCGGTGTGAAAATCGATACCAAACTGAGAGCGCTGAACCACTTCGCGAAAAAACAAATCAGCAAGCAAGCTGGCAAGCGAGCCCTGATCGGAACCGGGAAATGATCGATTGAGATCGCGCCTGTCGGGCATATAGCGGGAGTGATTCAAAAACCCAAAGCCATTCACAATAGGCACTGCCAACAAAGTGCCAGACAGCGATTTCACTGCAGCCGAAGTTAAGATCCGCCGCACAATTTCCACACCTTGAATTTCATCGCCATGTACCACACCGGAAATGAAAAACACTGGTCCAGGCTTTTGCCCATGCACAACATGCACAGGCAAATTCATGCGTGTGCTGTTGGCTAAAACTGAAACTTCAAGTTCAACTGTTTCGCGAGCACCCGCAGCAACCTGCCGCCCGCCAAATTCAAAGGGTTTCATCCTTTTCCCCTTGTTTGGGTTTTGTTGGGTTTTGCGTTTCGTTCCAAAAATTCAATAATCGTTTTAGCCACATCTTTGCCAGAGGCTGATTCAATGCCTTCAAGCCCTGGTGAAGAATTCACTTCCATCACCACAGGCCCCCGCTTTGAGCGCAGAAGATCGACCCCGGCCACATTCAAACCCATGCTTTGCGCGGCTTTGAGTGCAGTGGATTTTTCTGCAGGCGTCAGTGTCGTCATGACCGCTGAGCCACCGCGATGCAGATTGGACCGGAACTCGCCTTTTGGCCCGCTTCTTTCCATGGCAGCCACAATTTTTCGCCCCACAATGAAGGCTCGAATATCACGGCCGTCAGCTTCAGCCACAAACTCCTGAACCAAAATATTCATGTCTGCACCGCGAAATGCTTCTATCACAGATTTTGCAGAATTATGCGTTTCACCCAGCACCACGCCAATGCCTTGCGTGCCCTCCAGCAATTTGATCACCACGGGCGCACCGCCCACAATTTCCAAAATCTCTTCAGTGCGGCTGGTGTCATTTGCAAAAGCCGTAACCGGAAGGGCAACGCCGTCACGCGCTAAAATTTGTAATGACCGCAATTTATCGCGAGAGCGCCCAATGGCCACCGATTCATTCAGAGGATAAACCCCCATCACCTCAAACTGGCGCAAAACGGCGAGGCCATAGAATGTGTGCGATGCTGCAATGCGCGGGATCACTGCATCGAAACCCTCAAGCTTTTCACCCATATAGCGCAGCTCCGGCTTGCGCTGGGTAATGTTCATGTAACAGCGCAAATAATCGATCGGCACAATTTCGTGGCCCCGCCCCACCGCCGTTTGCATGATGCGCTGGTGCGAATAAAGTTTTGGGTTGCGCGTTAACAAAGCAATTTTCATTTGGGTTTCTTCTTGCGTGAGATCAAAAATGAACGGCCGGGGTTTACCAAAAAGCGGCCCTTCATGGCGTTGCGCCCCAGCAGCATAGGCACCTCCATGTCCATTCGGTTTGTCAGTGTAATTTCAGTTTCAAATTGGTGCAGGCCCAACTCGACTATGGTTGAAATAATGGGTCGCAATTCGCTCATGCCATTGGAACTTTTAATTCTTCTTGTGCCAATCAAACTGGCACTGCAGCGCTTGGCTTTGCCATTCACTTCCAAGGTGAATTGAACCCGCTTACCCATAATTTCAATAGCATCGGCATGCAGTGCGGCGGTTCGCGCGCCTGTATCGATCTTTGCGATAAGAGCTGCCGCGCTGAATTCGGGCAAGTGCACGTCTTCGCGCCATCCGATGAGGGGCAGTGGAAAAAATGTGGGTCGCGTTGCAAGCA
>JANYHE010000001.1 GCA_025359215.1 Hyphomicrobiales bacterium | reverse complement strand
TCCTTTCGGCTCGACAGCTGATGTGTTGGCTCTGGTATCGTCGGTCAACCGACCGCAGTTACAAATCAATCTCGATTTATATCACACGCAAATTGGCGAAGGTGATTTGGTGCGCTGGTGTCAAAAATGCCTGCCTTGGATTGGTGAAATTCAAGTGGCTGATAATCCCGGTCGCTGCGAACCCGGCACTGGCGAGATAAATTATGCGGGAGTTGCCCAGGCCCTAAAAGCGATGGGTTATAGCGGCTCAGTTGGCATGGAAGCCCATGCAACAGGCGATGTCGATGCCGCACTCGATGCTTTCCGTAAGGCTTTCACAGTCTAACCTACAACGAGCGACAATCTATATTGAAGGAGGAAGAATGGCAAACTGGATTGAAGCCTTTGCTGCTGACAGCGTTACCAACGAAGACGTAAAGCGCTTCGATCATGGCGGCATAACCTATGCGATCTACCGCTCACCGGAAGATCTGTATTACGCCACTGACGGTTTGTGCACGCATGAAAAAATTCACCTCGCTGATGGCTTGGTGATGGATCACACGATCGAATGCCCGAAACACAATGGACGCTTCGACTATACCACTGGCGTTGCCAAAGGTGCACCAGTTTGCGTTAACCTCAAGACCTATCCGGTCAAAGTCGACAACGGCACAGTTTTTATTGATATCGGTTGAGGACACAATGGCTCACAAAAAACCAACTGTTGCTGACATTCGCGCCAACAAAGGCAAGTATCAATACACCATGATGCGGACTGAAACCTGGGATGAGTTGGCTGCGGCCCAAGCGTCTGGCATCGACATGGTGTCAGTACCACCAGAGATGCTGGCGCAAAAGCATTTCCGCGATATCGCTCCGACGCTTTTTGCTATCCCGGGTTTGCCGCTTTATGCCAATGAAGGCCCTGCGGACGGGTTCCTGCGCTGGGGGTTTGAGATGATGCGCAATGGTGCTGATGCGGTCTACTGTGCGGCCTCGGTCGCCACCGTGAAGCGCATGGCAGATGAGGGCATCCCGGTCATTGGTCATGTTGGCTTAATCCCGCACACTTGCACGTGGACGGGTGGTTTTAAGGCTGTAGGCAAGACTGCTGCCAGCGCCATGAAAGTGTGGGAGCTCTGTCAGCGCTATGAGGAGGCAGGTGCGTTCGGTGTTGAAATTGAAGTTGTTCCGCCAGAAGTGACCGTCGAAATCTCCCAACGCACATCGTTATTTCTGGTATCTATGGGTGGCGGCAAAGGTGGCGATTGCCAATATTTGTTTGCCTGTGATGTGCTGGGCTACAATCCTGGCCATGTGCCGCGCCATTCAAAGAAATACGCCGATCTCGCAAAGGAATATGCCCGCATCCAAGACATTCGCGTGAGCGCTTTCAGTTCGTTTGTGACTGAAGTGCAGTCTGGCGCGTGGCCGACGCAAGAATTTATTGTCAGCGCGCCCAAGGCAGAGATGGACGCGTTTAGGAAAATGCTTTCGGGCAAATAACTCAAACATTCAATTTCGGAGAAAAACATGATCAGATTTGGCGTTATCGGCGCAGGCCGCATTGGCAAAGTCCATTCGGCCACGATAGCCGCAAACCCCAAAGCGAAACTTGTCTATATCGCTGACGCGATACCGGCTGCAGCGGAGGCTTTGGCCAAGCTACATGGTGCTCAAGTTGCCTCCGTTGAAGAGATAATGAAAGCGCAGGACATCGATGCCGTGCTCATCGGTTCACCCACTGGCTTTCACGCGGAGCAAATTCAGGCTGCATCCAATGCTGGCAAAGCTATTATGTGCGAAAAGCCAGTCTCGCTGGCCGTTGATGCGATCTATCAAACTTTGAAAGTGGTTGAGAAAAACAAATCCACTTTGATGATTGGCTTTAATCGACGCTTTGATCCTAATTTTGCTGAACTTGAAAGGCGCATACGCAAAGGTGCCATTGGCGAAGTCGAGTTGGTAACAGTGATTTCCCGCGATCCAAGTCCACCGCCTGCCGAATATGTAAAGGGTTCAGGTGGCCTCTTCCGAGATATGATGATTCATGATTTTGACATGGCCCGCTTCCTAATGGGTGAGGAATTTGTGGTTGTGAATGCATTGGCTTCCTCGCTCGTGGACAAGGCTATCGGCCTCGCGGGGGACGTGGATACGGCAGCCGTGCAAATGCAAACTGCGTCTGGACGCATTGCGGTGATCACTAATTCACGCCGCGCTACTTATGGCTATGACCAGCGCATGGAAGTTCATGGCGCAAAGGGAATGCTATCAGCGCGCAACGTTCACAACACGACTGTGGAACTCCATACTGCTGAAGGCACTGTGGCTGATCCCGTGCAAAATTTCTTCTTGGAGCGTTACGGTGCGGCCTATGCTAAAGAACTTAGTACATTCATTGCTGCTGTAGACTCTGGTAACCGTGATCCCAAACCAAATGGCTTCGATGGTTTGCAGGCCCAAATCCTTGCCGATGCGGCAACTGTGTCTTGGCAAACCGGAAAGCCCGTAAAGGTGTAAATTCTAATGACGAAATCTCCATCAACTGTTGGCTTCTGATGGTTGTTTGCTCCTTCCGACAGACAAGCCGACCTGCCCGGTGTCCATTATGACATCGGGCATTTTTCATGCAGGTAATCCAACAAAACATTTTGACCATCATATTGCCTGGCAATCATCAATTGGGACGGGAGGAACTCAAAATGACAGCAAATGTTGCGCCAGATGAATGCATTTTGCTCGCGCTGTACCCTTCCCTGTTGGATGAGAAAATTGGCAACAAGGCCGTTGAATATTTTGCTGTAGTTGCCGAAACATTCAAGCTTCCGCTTTCATTTAATGAACCGTTCGGCCTCGGTTCTTCTGAAATAGATTCTCTATTGGATCGAGTCACCAAGCAGGCCGTTGACATCAAATATCCGCGCCTTCTACTCGCAGGAGGCTATCTTGAGGATGACATAACTATGGTTTGCTTGGAAGCTCTAGCGCGTGGATTTGACGTATTCATGTTGGCGGACAACATAGTTGCGCGAGACGATGACTATCAACAGTTGCATCTGCAACGCCTCTTTCAGGCGGGTGCCGTGCCGACAACACTCAAAC
>JANYHE010000124.1 GCA_025359215.1 Hyphomicrobiales bacterium | reverse complement strand
TTTCATGTGGCGCAGAATGATGGCACCGTTAAAGGTCTCGGTTATCATGAAAAGACGGGCCGCCACTGCATGGTGACTGATAAAAACGGCAAACTTGATATCCCCAAACATGCAGGCCTGTGGATGCGCGGAAAAGACGGCGGGCTGACAAAGGCTTTTCACCACATTTGTTGGGATGGTTGCATGTTCCCCAACGACGTTATGGTGCAGCAAAAAACGTGGAACGACATTCTCGCCACCATGATAAAAGTGCGCGACAAGCATGGTTGGGTGGCGTGATATGGCCAAGAAACCTTTAAACATTGGCATGGTGGGTTACGGTTTTATGGGGCGTGCTCACTCTAACGCCTTTTCTCAAGCCCCCCATTTTTTCGATCTGCCTTTTCAACCAGTGCTCAAGGCCGCTTGCGCCCGTAACGCAGAAAAGCTGAAGGCCTTTGCCGATCAATGGGGCTATCAGTCGACCGAGACAGACTGGCGCAAACTGATTGAGCGCAAAGATATTGATTTGATTGATATTGCAGCATCAAACGACATGCACATGGAGATAGCCATTGCCGCAGCCGCAGCTGGCAAAATGATTATGTGCGAAAAGCCGTTGGGCAGAAATTCCACTGAAAGCCGCAAAATGGTGGAGGCCGTCGAAACGGCCAAGGTGGCCAATATGGTCTGGTATAATTATCGTCGGATCCCCGCCGTCACGCTCGCCAAACAATTCATCGACGAGGGCAAACTCGGGAAAATCTTTCACTACCGTGCGAAGTTTTTACAGGATTGGACAATTTCAGCAGACCTACCACAAGGCGGCCAAGGCCTGTGGCGGCTTGATGCTGGCATGGCTGGTTCTGGCGTGACTGGTGATTTGCTGGCGCATTGCATCGACACATCGCTGTGGCTGAATGGCGGCATCGATAAAGTGGTCGGTATGACAGAGACCTTCATCAAAGAACGCCACCACAACCTAACAGGCAAAACTGAAAAAGTTGAAATCGATGACGCCAGCTTGTTTCTGGCGCGTTATGATAATGGGTCGCTGGGCAATTTCGAGGCCACGCGTTATGCGCGCGGCCACAAGGCCCTCTACACACTCGAAATCAATGGTGAGAATGCGTCGATCTTTTGGGATTTGCACGATCTGCATCGCCTGCAATATTTTGACCACCGAGATGAAGGTCGTAGCCGGGGTTGGCGGTCTATCCATGTGACCGATGGTGATCACCCCTATATGAGCAAGTGGTGGGTTCCTGGCTTGCAAATTGGTTATGAACATTCATTTGTTCACCAAGCCGCTGACTTTATCGAGGGCCTTGGCAGTGGAATTTCAGCTGCTCCCACATTCCGTGAAGCGATGGCCACGGATTTGGTGACGGACGCCGTGCTGAAATCTGCCCGCAATGGACAATGGGAAAGCGCAAAAAGCTGAAAGATGTGAACATGAGATTTGAAAATCGAAAGGCAGTAGTCACCGGCGGACTTTCAGGCATTGGCGCGGCCATTGTTCAGCGCATTGAAGCTGAAGGTGGCCAAGTGGTAAGCTGGGATATCAATGGGGGCATCAAGACCGACATTTCAGATTATGGGTCGGTCGAACGGGCCTTGGCCGAAACACTGAAACTGATGGGGGACATAGACATTCTGGTCAACTGTGCTGGCATCACGGGCCCAACGGCCCCTGTAAATGGTTTTCCAATCGATGGATGGTTGCAAACCATGGCCATAAATCTCAATGGCACGTTCTTGACCACGCGCGCCGTTCTCCCTCACATGATTAAGCAAAACTATGGGCGCATTGTGAACATCGCTTCAATCGCTGGCAAAGAAGGGAACCCCAACACCTCAGCTTATTCCGCCTCCAAAGCCGCTGTCATTGGCTTTACCAAATCGCTCGCCAAGGAAGTGGCGCAATATAACATCTGTGCCAATTCTGTGACACCCGCTGCCGTGCGGACACCCATCTTTGATCAGATGCCGCAATCTCATATTGATTTCATGCTGTCCAAAATTCCGAAGGGGCGGTTTGGTACGGTTGACGAAGTGGCCAGTCTGGTGTGCTGGTTGGCCTCTGAGGAATGTTCATTTTCAACCGGCGCTGTTTTCGATGTTTCGGGCGGGCGGGCCACCTACTAATTCACAACGATCACGGAGACCCTGATGCAACGGATGAGCCACATTATAAAGGTGAAGCCCGAGGTTCTTGTTGAATACCGTAAAATTCACGAAGCCGTTTGGCCTGAAATTCTGCAGGCCATCCACGATTCCAATATTCGTAATTATTCAATTTTTCTCAAAGAACCGGAGAATTGGTTGATCGCCTATTGGGAATATATCGGAACTGATTATCAGGCTGACATGGACAAGATTAAAAATGCACCGCGCATGCAAGAATGGTGGGACATTACTGACCCAATGCAAACTCCTTTCGACACGCGAAAACCCGGTGAATGGTGGGCCAGCACGGAGCAGGTTTTTTTCACCGCATGAGACTCATTTTTTTGATCGGTGCAGTTTTTCCAGCATGGCAAAGGCTTTCTGATAAACATTGGTTTCGGTTCGCGGAATGAGAACGAGATCATCTTGCGGGCTTGCATCCCAATCGCCAAACCAAGAGCCAAATGTTGTGTTGTTGGATGTGACTGGCCACAGCCTTGGCCCCGAAACATAATTGATCCACGGAATTTCACTTTTGTTGATGCGATATGAAAATGATCTTTCAATATCGTTCAGGTGCAATAACTCCTCTTGCAAGTGTCCGCCGCCAAAATAGAAATCACGCACGCCTGAAACTTTGTCAGACCTTGTGCGGTTTACCATGTGCATCTTGGTGATTTCATCGTGCCATGCAGCCATGCTTGCGAAATCGCGCATTACTTTCCAAATTTTATCGACTGGCGCATTGATGGCGCGTGATGTCCAAACCTTGTTAGGCTGTCCGGCTTTCCACCGCGTTGAACCAGTTGCCACCTCTGGTTTTTTTGCCTTGATGATTGCGGCAAGGTTTTTCCAATTGGCTGCAAATACATTTTTTGAAATCAGCTTTTCAAACTTTCCTTCATCGCCCGGTGCCTCATCAAACGTTGCGGACCATTCTGCAAAAGTTTCATTGCTGTGGGTGACGGGATAGAGCTTGACGGTGGCGACATAATTTCTCACCGGGAATGCGGGTTTTTCAAAATTATAAGTGAACATATAATTGGCGTCATCAAGGGCCAGAAGACGTTCCCGGATATGATCGCCACTATCGGTGTAGAAAGAGCGCACGCAACCCACGACATCGGAATCGAGCCCTGCTTCAATTTTTGACTTGGCAATGTTCGTTGCCCAAGACGGCAGGCCATTGAAATCACGGATGAGAGGCCAAATCGCCTCTACAGGCGCTTTCAATATCGTACTGGCATAGGCCTTCGCCATTTCATTCTCCCTAGAATTTTATGTGTTTGAACTTTCGCGTCTGCTCAGTGAGGGCACTTTCCACCGGTAATCGTTCCATCGAGCTTGCGCCATAAAACCCATGAATACCGGGCGTGTTTTTCAAAATAAATTCTGCATCTACAGGTGAAGAAATCGGCCCACCATGGCAGAGCACAATTATATCTTCGCGGACGGCGCGCGCGGCTTCAGCAATTTCTGAAATTACTTTGGGGCAGTCGGCTAGCTGCATGGCTGTGTCGGCACCAATGGTGCCGCCAGTGGTCAGCCCCATGTGAGCCACGATAATATCGGCCCCGGCCTTGGTCATTTCATGCGCCTCATTGGCGTTAAATACATAGGGCGTAGTCAACAAGTCTTTGGCATTGGCCTTCTTGATTAGTTCAACCTCAAGGCCATAGCCCATGCCCGTTTCTTCGAGATTTTTTCGAAAGTTGCCGTCAATCAATCCAACAGTAGGGAAATTCTGTACACCGGAAAAGCCCATGGCGATGAGTTCATCTAACAACAAATCTGCGATCATGAAGGGATCTGTGCCATTGACACCGGCAAGAACGGGAACGTTTTTGACGACAGGCAAAACCTCTCGGCCCATTTCCTTCACAATGTCATTGGCATTGCCATAGGCCAATATTCCAGCCAGCGAGCCCCTACCCGCCATGCGATATCGCCCCGAATTATAAATGACGATCAAGTCTATGCCGCCCTGCTCTTCACATTTGGCCGAAAGGCCAGTGCCCGCACCACCACCGATAATCGGTTCCTTTGCTGCAACCATGCTGCGGAATTTTTTGAGTAAAATACTGCGTTCAATGCGAGGCATCTGTTCTCACTCTATGATTTCGTTGAATGCTTTTAGTGCCGCCTTGGCACATAAAACATCATTGATGTGGCAATCAATTTCTAGAAGTTTATGGTTTACCTGCGTTTTCCAGCCTCGACGAATAGCATCAAACAAAGCTGTGTCTGCTGCATGATCATGAAACGGTTGGCCTTGCGCATCAAGTGCTGAAACACCTTTCAAGGGCAGCAAGAAACGAACGGGTCCCTTCATCTGATTCAAGCGGGCCACAATGAATTCGCCAATCATTCGATTTTCATCTGAAGTTGTTCGAACCAGTGTTACGTGCTCGTTGTGCGCCAAACTTTTCCGTCCAGAAAATTTTGTGGGCACTGTCGCTGCAGCGCCAAAATTGATCATATCAACAGCACCGACGGAACCGACATAGGGAATGGCGTTTCGAATGAATGCGCCAAACCGATCTTCGGTGCACGGCAATATGCCGCCAAACAGATAGTCCGCCACTTCTGTTGTGGTGATATCAAAAACGCCTTTAAAGAATCCCGACTCGGCCAGTTTTTCAAAGCTTTGCCCGCCTGTGCCCGTGGCATGAAAAACAAAACATTCATGGCCTGGTTCCAAGCCTTTGCGAATTTCGGTAATGCAAGACGTGGTAACACCAAACATGGTCATGCCTATGGCAGTGCCACTTGCAGATGACACGTCACGCTTGTAGCGCACCATGCCTGCCACGGCATGAGCGGCATTGCTGATAATTTTTCGGCTGATGGCATTTAGTCCAGCCACATCGACAATGGCTGGCATCATAATGATATCTGATGGTCCCACAAAGCCAGCCACATTGCCTGATGCCAATGTGGAGAGCATCACTTTGGGAACACCAATAGGCAAGGCTTTCATGGCCGTGGTTACAAGGGTAGTGTTTCCTGATCCACCCATGCCAAGCACCCCTGCCACATCGTGCTGCGCCAGCAAAAAGTGCCTGAGTGCAACACTCATGGCCGAAACAGCTTGGCCACGATCTTTGAGGCCCAGCACAGCGTTTGCACCTTCGGGATGAAAAGCTGCAACTTCGGGTGCTGAAATATCAGCATAGGTAACCGGCAAGGCCGTGGAAACATCGACGAGGGCCACCGCCACACCCGTTGCGGCCAAGCATTCACAGGCAAATCTCAGTTCTTCGCCTTTGGTATCGCAAGTTCCAATGACGTAGACTCTACCGCCCGAGTGGCTCATTTAGATTTGGCCCAACCCCGCTTCATGTGCTTCAGGCCCTCAAGATAGACTTCGTCAGGACTGGGAGCAAAATCGCGCCACACGCGGGTGGCAGCAGCAAGTGCTGGAAGGGAACGGCCAAACGCCTCAATGGTGCAATATCCATCATAACGTACCTTTCTCAAGGCCGCGTAAGTGGCATCCCATGGCACATGGCCTTTGCCTGGCGTGCCTCGATCATTTTCAGAAATGTGAACATGGATGAGATGGCGCTTAATGGCCTTTATGGCACCCACAGGATCCTTCTCTTCGATGTTGCTGTGAAAGGAGTCATACATGCCTTTGATGGCCGGATGATTCACCTCATCCAAATAATCAGCCAGCTGTTCCATGGTGTTGAGGAAATAGCATTCGAAGCGGTTCAATGCCTCCAAAGCAAATCTCACATTTTTCTTGGCAGCATAGTCACCGATGCGGCGATGAAAGCTCACGCCTCGCTTGATTTCTTTCTTGGTGGCGCCAACGCCAGTGAAGTAGCCCAATTGGGAATGCATGGGGCCTGCCAGAATTGGCGCACCCAGCGCTGCGGAGCAATCAACAAACCATTTCGCGTAGTCCAATGCTGCTTTTTGTTCTGCGATATCTGCTGCGAGAGGATTTTTGCCAGCACCCATCACGCTCACAACCGTTCGTTCTAAACCCACTTTGTCCAACAGATCGCCCAGCCGCGCATAATGGTCTGGAGTGCCTTCGAATATGGGAATTTCAACAGCATCATAGCCAGCGGCTTTGATCTTGCGGATCAAGCTAGTGTGCTCAAGAGTGACGTGACCCGTCCAAAGTAAGAGGTTAAAACCGAACTTCATGATATACCTCGTCACCCTATAAGTTGATCGCGGCTCTCCGCAGAAACCCAAACGAAAGCTTACTTCAAGAGGTGGTCTGTCAATGCCTTTACCATGCGCGGCAAGTCATAGGGAAAACGAGCGGTGATGAGATTCCCATCAACCACACAAGGTTCGTCCAAAACTGTTGCGCCTGCATTTTTGAGATCAATTTGGATATTCCAGACGGCCGTGGCTTTTTTTCCGGGCAATAGGCCCGCACTCACCAGAACCCATTGACCATGGCAAATGGCGCATGTGGCTTTTCCGGTTTTGTACATCGCTGTGACAAACGCGATGGCATCTTTGTCCATGCGCAGGGCATCAGGGTTCCAGCAGCCGCCCGGAAGTATAACGGCATCATAATCTTTCGCGTCGGCTTCATCAGTGTAACGATCAATCTTCAGCCAACCCGCGTTCTCCATCAGCCTGATGGCCAACACGTGCGTCTTGGTCATGGGTGGAAAGCGCAAACCCAATGTGGGATGAAATTCGCCAATTCTGGGGGAAACAATATGTACAGTGGCACCGTGTTCCGTGAGCCAACCGTGGGCACCGAGAATTTCAACTTCTTCAACGCCATTGGTGCAGCAAATCGCAATGCTCTTGCCTTTTAACAAGCTAGGATTTTCTGTTGGGTCAAACAGGAATGCATTTAATTCACGGTTCAGTTCGCCATCGGCGGTGACCAGCAGCTCGGTTGAAATTGAAGGAACCGCTGATGGCGACATCATTTGCTGCATGCGATTGAAAGATGCGGTTTGCTCGGTATTGTTCATTTCAATTTCTCCATTGGGAATAAGTCCCGGTCGGTTCAAATCTGTCGTTTTGTTTAGGTGCTGGACCTATTCATGTAAGTGATAACTGCAGCCAAACCTGCAGCCGCAACGGCGAGCGACCACACGAAGGGATGCATATAAAAAGGCAATGCCGCCAAAGCCGCTTTGCCAACAACTGTATTGGGATCAGGTGGCTTCAAAAAAAACACGCCATAAAGATGGGCCGCACTAATCGAAACCAACAAGACGATGCAAAAAATCATAGCAACAACCAGAAGCACAACGAAGACCGAGCGCGGGGCCACACCGGGCTGGGCCAAAGGCAATAAATTATTCACAAGACCTGCAAGCACCACGACACCGCTGCCAATGGCAAACAATGTGATGCTGAAAGGTTGGAAAATAAGAACCAAGGCCAAAAGCCCAAGCCCTATGATGAACATTTCAAGGCGCAGAGCCGTCTTCGCAGACATGCCGGTTGTGGGTTCACTCATGTGCGCACCGCCATTCCATCTTCACCAAAAAAATGTGTCTGTTTGGCATCAGGTTTCAAGTGTAGAATTTCGCCAATTTTCACGCGCTTTTCCCGCGGCACAACAACACGAATATCAGCACCCGTTTTGGTGCGGGCGTGAACCAAGGTTTCAGCCCCCATTGGTTCGATCAATTCAGATTGGGCGTGAATGGTATCTTTTGATGCCTTGTCTTGCACCGTGAAGGCACGCGGCCTGATGCCGATCATAACTTTTGATGGCCTCAGTTTTGAAACAGCAGGGTCTGCTGCCATTTCAACAGCACTGCCACCCAAAATTATTGAGGCCACTCCTTTGCCAAACGACTTGAGATCAGCTTCAACCAAATTCATTTGCGGCGTTCCGATGAAGCTCGCTACAAAAACGTTGGCAGGCTTTGCAAACACCTCATGGGGGGTGCCAACTTGTTCGATCATTCCATCTTTCATGATTGCGATGCGATCGGCCATGGTGAGCGCTTCAAGCTGATCATGCGTGACGATCACTGTTGCTTTTGAAAGGTTGGAGAGGACTTCCTTAATTTGACCGCGCATGGAATGGCGCAGTTCCACATCCAAACGTGACAGGGGTTCATCAAATAGGAAACAGTTGGGATCACGCACGATAGCCCGAGCCACAGCAATTCGCTGCTTTTCACCTTCAGAAACTTGCCCCGGCATACGGTCTAAAACTTCCGTCAAATGGAGGATCTTTGCAACACTATTAATGCGTTTGTTTCTCTCCTCCGTGGACAGTTTTTCGAAGTGCAGAGGCATGGCAATGTTTTCGCCAACATTCAGTGCTGGGTAGAGTGCATAAAACTGGAACACCATAGCAATGTCGCGCTTTTCTGGTGGCAGTTCATTCATGCGCTTTCCCGCTATCACAATGTCGCCTTCAGAGGCGCGCTCTAGGCCTGCAATCATGCGTAATGTTGTGGTCTTGCCACACCCTGACGGGCCGAGCAGGCAAACCACTTCGCCTGCTTTCACCGAAAGATCAGCATCTCTCACTGCAACAAACTCGCCAAATTTCTTGGTAATTTTTTTGACTTCGATTGTTGACATGTCAGCGCTTTACCGTTCCAAAAGTGACACCCCGCAGCAAATGATTTTGCAAGAAAAACGTGACGAGAAAAACGGGGATGAGAAAAAGAGTTTCAATTGCGGCCAACAGTCCCCAGAGCACGCCAATGCCGCCGCCTGCAACGGCTTGGTTCATGGCAACAGGCACTGTGCGTGTGTCGGATCCAGTCAACAAAAGTGCGAAAAGAAACTCATTCCAGGTGAGGATAAGCCCGAATACAAAAGTTGCAGCAAGCCCTGCCACCACTTGCGGCAAGCACACTTTGAAAAACACCCGCAGCTCGGATGACCCATCAATGCGGGCGGCATCTTCAACATCTAGAGATAGTTCATCGAAGAAGCTCTTCATCATCCATATTGTGAAGGGGAGATTGAAGGCCGTGTAGAGAAATATGATGCCGGGATAAGACCCTGAGAGGCCAACAATGCGGAACATAAGGATGATGGGAATGATCACCACAATGGCCGGTAACATGCGGGTTGTGAGAATTATGAATAGATAAGTGTCATTGCCTTTTAGGGGATAGCGCGAAAAGCCATAGGCCGCCAAAGTTCCAATCACTAAGGCCAATAATACTGATGTTCCAGCAATGAACATTGAGTTGAAGAAATATCGATCAAACCCCGTGTTCTCCACTGCTCCGCCTGTGGTGAAGGCGCGGGAAAAAACCGATGTGAAGTTTTCCAGCGTTGGCGTGAAAACATATTGCTCCGGTATCAATCCAAAAAACGATGTTGGGAAGAATTTCGCCGGCACTGAAAGAGCTTCATTTTGCACTTTGAATGATGTGATCACGATGATCAACACCGGCAGAAAATAAATGAAACTTACGAGTGCTGCCCACAGCGTGTGCCCCCAGCCAGCCTCACCCACCCGCGATGCTTTGCGGAAGCCCAGTTTTTCCCAGATGGTCATTGAAGTGGCCATTGTTCAGTTTCCTTGGCTGCGACGGTTGGCAATATAAAGATAGAGATTTGTGAGCACGATAACCACAAACAACAGCAAGTATGACAGTGCCGCACCTTCACTGGTTTTGTTTTGCTCATTGGCAATGCGGATCACATGATAAGAAATCGTCATGGTGTCATTGCCACCTTTGGTGAGAAGAATGATGAGATCTGCCATTTTGAAAGCTTCAATGGTTCGGAACAAAAGGGCTAACATCAATAGTCCGCGAATATAAGGAAATGTGATGGTCCAAAAGCGCCGCCAAGAGCCCACGCGGTCAATGGCTGCGGCCTCGTAAAGATAAGTCGGAACGGATACGAGCCCGGCCAGCACCAACAACATCACAAAGGGGGACCACATCCAAGCGTCCGCGAACACAATGCCTGCCACTGCGCCTGCCTTGCTGGAGAACAGAATGAATTGTTCTCCCGTCCAAGCCTTGATGATCTGACTGATCACGCCAAATGTGGGGTCATAGTAGTAAGAAAAGAACACACCAACGGCCACAACCGAAAGCATCATAGGTGTGAGCACAAGAATGAGCAAGTAGCGCCGTAGCGGAAATTGCTTGGCGAACAAAACAGCCAACAGGAAGCCGATCACCATTTGCACCGAAACTGTCAACACCGTAAACATGGCGGTGTTGGTGAGATTGGCCCAAAGTTCGGGGGCCTTGAGATCGTCAGTTAGAAGTTTGCTGTAATTGGCGAGGCCCACAAAGCGGATAGCCTGCTGGTTGCTCTGATAAGAAAAGAATGAAAGGCCAAGCGACCATAAGAGGGGGAAAATGTTCATCACGAACAGAACAGCGATGGCTGGCGAAACCAAAAGTCCGCCATAATAATGGCGACGAAAGGCGTTGACCACAAACGTCACCGCGACCAACGCCATCATCACGGCAACCACCCAGAAAGAGCTGGTTGCTGGCATGGCCAAACACGCCGAAATCGAAACACCAAGACCTCCCGCAATTGCGAGCTTCCAATTGTCGAGTGCCAAAGTCGTGAAGGCTGTTGGTGGGGTTTGTATCGCGGTCGTGGTCATTTGATATATTCTGCTTTTTGAGCTGCCAAAAGAGGCGCGCAAGCCTTGGCTCACACGCCTCACGTTACAATAACTGGTTACTTAATTAGGCCAGCTTCCTTCAGCAGATTTTCTTGATATTTGGCCACGTTGTCCAAAGTCGTTTTGGCATCCTGCTTGCCCGTGATTGCGAGATCATATTGATCTTGCTGCTGGGTGAGGAGGTCATAGAACTGAGGCACGTGCCACATATCTTTTTGGTAATCGAGGCTTGAAGCCCACGTCCGGTTCCAAGGACGATAGGTGCTATATTTTGGATCGCTGTAGACATCTTTGATGGCAGACTGACCGCCTTTAGAGGCATATTCAGTTTGAACATCCTTTGACAACCACCACTTTACGAAGCCAACTGCTTCCTTGTTGATGATGTCTGTGTTCCACGTGGTGAGAACAAAGGGTTGTCCGCCGATCTGGCTGGTGCGGTTGAGCTTGCCATCAGCGCCCCGCGTTCCAGGCGCCATGCCGAAGACCAACTTATCTGCAACCTGAGAAGTTTTAGGATCAAGCGATGCTTCACCCAAACCAACCCAGTCCACATTTAAGGCGATCTTGCCCGCACGGAACAATTCATCAGTTTTGAAGATGTCCATTGTGCCCGTTTTGGCCACGGGTGGCATATACTTGATGAAGCTCAGCATATGGTCGAGGGCTTTGACGGCGACGTCAGAGTTGACTTGGCCTTCAGCATGCCCATCGGGTGCTTTAGTTTCATCCCAGATGTCACCACCGGCTTGCCAGATGAAGCTATTGACCGAAGAGGTCGAAAAATCATAGCCCTTGCCAACTTGGAAGCCGACGCCATAAAAATCATCATCCGCAGGTTTACCGGCGAGCATATCACCTTTTTTGCGCATGAAGAATTCACCGATATTGCCGAAGAGTTCCCAGTCTACATCATCGAATTCTTCGCCGGTGCAGGGAAGCTTTTTATTGTATTTCGCTTTGAAGTTCTTCTGCTCTTCATCATTGCAGAAAATATCTTTGCGGGCATAGCTCACAAGAATGTCTGGAAATTGCGGAAATCCATAATAATTGGCTGTGCTGTTTGGATAGGTTGAATAGGCGTTAAGAATTTTAGGATGCATGCCATCCATGGCCTTCTTCAAATCCGGATCAGCATCGATCAAATCGTTGATCTTGCGGAAGTAGCCGCCTTCAATAAAAGCGCCAAGCCACTGCGAATCCGAGACGGCCATGTTGTATTTTTTTTCGCCCGAGGTCAGCGACGCGTTCACACGCGTGTAGAAATCTGGCCAAGGAATGAAATCAACGTCGAGCGTCACTTTATTGCCCGAAGCTGGCTTATATTCTCTATCGAACATATCTTTCATGATGCGTGTCGGCGGCCAATCTGGCACAGCCATGTGGAGAACCACATCTTCGGCAGATGCCTTTATGGCACCACCAACGGTCATCAAGCTTACGAAGCTAAGGGCAGTCGCAAAACTTTTCAGTCTGGTCTTGTACTTCATTTTCGGTTCACTCCCAATGTTTAACGGCTTGCTTCTCGCTGTCGGTGTTAGGCCATGGCCTGCCCACTGGCAGCGCGGAAGATGTGAATATCGTCTTGATTGATAACAATGGCGGCGGCATCGCCAACCTTGATGGATGTGGCCTTGGACTCAGGCAGCACCATGCGCAGCATCTCGTTGCCAGCAGCAACCGAAACTATAGTGATGTCGCCCAAGGGCTCGATTAAATGAACTTTCGAAGAAATAGATTTCTCGCCCTTGGCCGCCAAGCGAATATCACTTGGCCTGATGCCGATTATGGCTGCTTCGCCGGCTGTGGCTGTTTTGCGCTTAACCTTGGGGGAAATCATGCCCAATGATGTGTCGAAAGATTTAGCGTCAACAGTAACAGTTGCCGGAACCATGTTCATGTGCGGCGAACCAATCTTACCGGCCACATAAGTGTTTTTGGGTTGCCCATAAAGTTCGTCTGGTGTGCCGCGTTGCACCACGGTGCCATCGCGCATCACCGCAATTTCTTCGCCCATTGAAAGGGCCTCAAGTTCATCGGGCGTTGCATAAACAATCGTCATGCCAAATTGGCGATGCAGGCGCTTTAATTCTGCCCGCATATCGTGCCGCAGCTTGGCATCAAGATTGGTCAATGGCTCATCCAACAATAGAATTTTTGGGTGCCTGATGAGTGAGCGGCCAAGAGCAACCCGCTGTTGCTCACCGCCGGAAAGCGTGCTGGGTTTACGTTCTAACCGGTGGGACAGTTTCAACATGGCAGCGGTTTCTTCAACGCGCTTCTTTATTTCAGCCGAAGGCAATTTTTCTTCACGCAAGGGATAGGCTAAATTTTCGAAAACTGTGAGGTGCGGATAGAGTGCAAAAGATTGAAACACCATCGACACGCCACGGCCAAGGATCGGCTCGCTGGTGAAATCACGGCCGCCAATTTCAATCCGGCCTGAATCCGGTTTTACAAGGCCTGCAATCGTGCGCAGCGTTGTCGTTTTGCCAACTGAGCTTGGCCCGAAAAGAACAAAGAAACGACCTTCAGCAACATCGAAGGAAAGATTTTCGAGCGCGCGCACGCGGCCATAGGATTTTGATACACCAGAAATAGACAATGCGATTTTATTTTGCGTTGTCACTATTCAAAACATCTCCAGCTAACAAGACTTAACGTCAAGAAAAGGCGGGCGGCAAAAAACTGAAAGTGCAAGTGAAAGCTACTGTGTCTCATTCTGCAAAAGCCTGCAATAGTCTTTCACGTGAGCGCCCAATGTGATCTCGCATTGCAAACTCAGCTGCGTGTCCATTTTTGGTGTCAAACGCCGCGAGGATAGCCTCATGTTCATTCAGCGCTTCTTCCGTTAGATTGGATCGGAAAATGAGCCTGAATATATGGAAATGCGTGTGGAGATGCGCCAAGGTTTCGCGAATAAGTTCATTGCCGGCGGCGGCCAGCATTTCATTGTGAAAAGCCGCGTCCAACTTTGCAAAAGTTGAATAATGATTGCGCCGCTTATTGGTTCCAAGCTCAGCCATCTCCCGCGCGATGCGGTGGAGGGAACTCAATGCTTCAGACTTCATATTGAGCGCCGCATGCTTTGCGGCAAATGGTTCAAGCAATATGCGCAACTCATAGAGCTCTTCAAATTTCTGACGCGATATTTGTGGCGAAGCACTGTAGCCAACGAAATGGGCTTTAACCACTAAACCCTCACCTTCAAGACGGCCAAGAGCTTCTCTAATTGGCGTTTGCGAGACACCCAATTCTTTGACTAAATTATCCACAGTTATGCGCGAGCCCGGTTGGATTTCTAGCAGCAAAAGCTTCTTGAAGAGGATGTCGTAAACTTCGTCGGCCAGCCCCTTGGCTCTCAGCGCCACACCTTTGGCTCGTTCGTTTGCCATTGCATCTCCGTCTGTTGGAGCGCGCACTGTTTCTGGCAGCGCGTTTGGCTTTCGCAAGCCTTTTAAATTGACACTTAAAGATGACACTGAGATCAATTCTCCATATCCTATATCCTATACGATATGCTTAATAATTTATCAATAAAAGAATTTCTTAAAGCAGAGTATATTGCGGCTTCAATTCGAGGATGAATGACCGTGACAATGGAGTTGGATCCTTTCAAAACGCGGGATCACGTTTCTGATTTTGACGCTTATGTCAGTGATTATCAGGCGCGCAGTGCAGCAACACGCAAGTCGCTTGAGATGTTGGCCAACGTTGCTTATGGCGCTGGCGCGAACGAAAAACTTGATCTGTTCTTTCCACCCTCGCTTGCTGAAAACTGCCCGGTTCATCTATTCATTCATGGCGGATATTGGCGAATGTTTTCGAAAGAGGATTTTTCTTTTATCGCCGACACCGTGACAGCGTGCGGTGCCATAGCTGCCGTCATGGATTATGACTTGATGCCGACTGTGCGGATGGAGACAATCGTCTATCAGGTGCAGAAAGCCTTCCATTGGCTTCACGACAATGCTCAAAAATTTGGCGGCGATCCGCAGCAGTTATCTGTCAGTGGGCACTCGGCGGGCGCGCATTTGGCAACGTTTACTTTTGCTCCTCAAAGCAATGTCGTACCGCGTTCTGCACTGCTCCTGAGTGGCGTTTATGATCTCAAGCCACTGCAAAATTCTTTCTTGAAACCCCTCATTGCACTGACGGATGAGGAAGTTCTGCTCTACTCACCTCTTCGGCAGCAGCATTCTGCCATGCCATATGTCACCATCGCTTATGGTGAAAATGAAACTCAACCATTCTTGAAACAGGCAGAGCAATTTTCTGAGCACCTGAAGATTGACGGCATTAAAAGCTCCCTTGTTTCCCTTGCATCGTGCAATCACATGAGCGTGGTTAAGGACTTGGGGATTAATGATACGTTTGCGGGCCAATTGCTGCAGCTAACGATACAACAAGCTAGTGTGCGATGAACATGGATACTCAAAGAGGACGCCCTGCATTCGATCGAGCGAACCGGGCGATTGTTTATATCATCTTGGGGGTTTGGTCTTTCATTTGCTTTTTGCCAATTTACTGGATTGCTATCACATCGTTCAAAGATGTGAGCATCATCGATAAGGCCCCAACCTATTTGCCATTTTTAGATTTCATGCCCTCGCTTGATGCGTGGCGATTTATTCTCTCTGATATTTCTGAAAATTTGGTTTCACGGGCTTTCAATTCAATCATAATTGGGCTCAGCTCAACATTGGTAACTCTGTTGATTGGCGGAATGCTGGTTTATGGATTAACCCGATTTACCGCTCAATCCCGCGAACCAAACATCATGGCTGCAATTCTGAGCACCCGCATTTTACCACCCGCTGTTATGGCCTTGCCTCTCTATTTTTTGGCGCAAAAAACCGGCACGTTTGACACGTTAGGCATTTTGATTTTTATCTACGCAGCTATAAATCTGCCACTTGTTGTTTGGATGTTGGCGCCCGTTTTTGGCCCTCGCGCCACCGATCAAGAAGAGGCCGCAATGCTTGATGGTGCTTCCCATTTCCACATCTTCTTTTTCATCTTATTGCCCGCAATAAAAACCGCTTTGATCACAGTGGGGATTTTGGTTTTTTTGCAATGTTGGAATGAGTACCTGTTTGCATCATATCTCACGTCTGATCACGCCTTAACGCTGCCACCTTGGATGGTGGGTCAACTTTCTATGAAGGAAGCACAAACGGGCGGCGGCGCAGAGGAAGTGGCACATTTGGCAGCGGCAACTGTTTTGATGGCATTGCCGGTTTTGGTGTTCACAATTTTTGCACGCCGTGTTTTAGCTGGTGTATTTTCAAAACAGTTTGGCAGAAAAAATTTTTAGCGAATGCGCTTGCCATCGCTCGAATCAAACACGAAAAGCTGGCCTTTGGCAAAGGTCACGCCAACCACTTCACCTGAATGCGCCACATAATCTTTCGAGGCTTTGACAGTGAGAAAATCATTTGCGATTTTCATGGTGACTAGTGTGTGATCACCAATAAGTTCAGTTGTATAGACTGTACCTTTGAGAGAGCCCTTAGCAGCAGTGGTGATGGTGCAATCTTCTGGCCTCACACCCAGCACAGCTTTTTCCACTTTGCCTTTCATGGGCACAGCCAGCTTCGTATCTTGAACGAGAAAGTTTGAACCCTCAAGTGAACCCTTCACAATATTCATGGGTGGGGACCCGATGAACTGGGCCACAAACAAGTTTGCCGGATCATTATAAATTTTGGCAGGGGCATCAAGCTGCTGCAACACGCCCTTCTCAAGAATGGCAACGCGGTGTGCCAGTGTCATGGCTTCAATCTGATCGTGGGTCACATAGATGGTTGTTATGCCCAATGATTGCTGCATGTGTTTGAGCTCAGCGCGCATGTGGCCGCGCAACTTGGCATCGAGATTGGACAATGGCTCATCCATCAAAAACACTGATGGCCTGCGAATAATGGCTCGCGCCAAGGCCACGCGTTGGCGTTGCCCGCCAGATAGTTCGCGGGGATAACGATGCAGCAATTGATCGAGCTGCACCTGTGCCGCTGCTTCCCGCACGGCCACTTCGCGTTCGACGGGGTTAACTTTGCGCACTTTAAGCGGGAAGCCAATGTTTTCACCCACTGTTTTGTGCGGGTAAAGCGCATAGGATTGAAACACCATGGAGATATCACGATATTTTGGCAAAACATCTGTCACATCGCGGTCGCCGATGCGCACCCTGCCTTCTGTTGCCGTTTCCAAACCCGATAAAATTCGTAAAGCTGTGGTTTTGCCAGAGCCGGAAGCACCAAGCAAAACCAAGAACTCACCGGGCTCCACTTGAAGATTTAATTCTTCAAGCACGCGCACTGCGCCATATGACTTTTGCACTTTGTCAAAGGAGACAGGAACACCGGGCTTTTGATTCAACATGAGCTTTAACCTTTGACAGCGCCAAGGAGCACGCCCTTGGCTATAAATCTTTGCAGGACAATTGCAGCTAAAATCACCGGAATAATCATCACCACGATGACCGCACACATCTCCCACCACAGCGTGCCACGTTCGCCGGCATTTTTTGCGGCAACCATAATCGGCATGGTGATGGCCTTTGATGTGGTGAGAAAGACGGCGAAAAGATATTCGTTCCAGTTCAAAATCAAAGTAAGCAACGTCACCGCTGCAAGACCAGGCCGTGTGAGTGGCAGAACAATATCCCAAAAAATTCCAAAGCGGGTGGCACCATCCAGCTGGGCGGATTCTTCCAGTTCAATGGGAAGCCCCGCAAAGAAATCATGCATCAACCACACCACAATGGGCAAGTTGGCAACCGCATAAATGATGATCAGGCCCAAATGCGTGTCCAGCAAGCTGACGGCTTGGAACATCATATAAACCGGAATGATCACCACGATTGGCGGTAAGATGCGCTGGGAAATAATCCAAAACAGAATATCGTTATTGCCGAGCTTTGCGGTGAAGCGTTTGCCAAAACTGCGCGCCAGAAGAAAGAACAACGCCAACGCAATGGCGGACGTTACATACCACCGGATGCCGACATAGCTTGTGACCAAGATCACCATCAGCGTTAAAATTACGAACATAACAATGTTGCCAAACTTTGGTTTGTATTCGATGCGCGCTAATGCATAAGCGGCCATGCTGCCAATGGTGACGCAGAGAAGTGTTGAAACGAGCCCGATGACAACAGAGTTGGTAAAGGCCAGATAGACTTTGCAAATCTGTGGCTCCATGGGCGCTAATCTCACCACGGGCGAGACTACAAATGCGAAGGCATTATACGCAAGCAAGCCAAATTGCCTGAAAATGGCATAGCCATCGCAAAATGGATCAGCCGAGAGCATGGTGCGCCATGCATC
This sequence comes from Hyphomicrobiales bacterium, assembly GCA_025359215.1. GTDB lineage: Bacteria > Pseudomonadota > Alphaproteobacteria > Rhizobiales > Aestuariivirgaceae > Aestuariivirga. Next base: position 36,725 of record JANYHE010000124.1, on the reverse strand, counting down.
TAGATTGGGCTGAAAATCGACAAAGGGAATATAAAATGGTCCGCCGTTTACGGTTGTTGCATCTTTGAATGCGGTGATCACCACCCAATAGATTGGGAAAATCACATAGACCGACCAGAATATCAAAATGCTATAAGCAACAATTTTTGCAACTGGAGACATCTTGCCAATCGCAGGTGCCTCAAACAGCCGTTCCATCAGGCCGCGGTTTGATTTCTCAAATTTAAAGGACGTGTCGCTCATTTGTGGGCCTTCCGCAATTGACCGAGAACCACGTAGTTGAAAAATGACGAACACACGACTACCGACAAGATGAGCAGCAGATAAGCCACTGCTGCTGATGATCCCATGTCGTTAGCACGCCAAACGAAATAGGAATGCAAGGTCATCGATTCAGTGGCAATGCCGGGGCCGCCCGATGTCATGATGTTTGGGAGATCGACGATCTTGAAAGCTTCAATCATGCGGATTAAAATCACCGTCACAGCGACTGGCACAATTTGTGGCCACGTGATTTCACGGAAAATCTGGATGCTGGAAGCCCCATCGACTTGTGCGGCTTCAACATGATCGCGCGGAACGTTTTCAAGGGCTGCCAGCATGATGATGAAGATGAATGGAATCCACTGCCAAGAATCGCCAACGATGACAAACCAGCGCGCCGCCCAAGCATCGGTGGACCATGCCCAATTTTGCCATCCAATAGCATCCCACAAAGGCTGCAGTGGACCTTTAGTGATGTCGAGCACCATTTTGAAGGCATAACCAACGCCCAGTGGGGTGATCATCAAAGGAATGAAAAACAGAACACGGAAAAAGTTCTTGCCAGAAATCGGTTGCGAACAGAGAAACGCCAAACCCGTTCCGATTATGAACTGCAAAGTGCAGCCCACAATCACATAAAAAAGCGTGGTCAGCAGTGTGCCCCATTGATGGCCGGAAAACAAAGTGTTGCTGAGCAAATAAGCCACAAACAGGGCCATGGAAGCAGAAATCAATCGCCCGATCATACCGATCCATGACGACCCATTTTGTTTAGAACGATAAAGCCACCACAGCACTGCACCAATCATTGCAACAAAAAACAGCCAACCAAAAATACTCATACCCTCAAGGCGGCCGAGAAAATGATCTTGTTCGCTGCCGGTGAATTCGGACGTAAAATTATCAAACCACACGAAGCGGAATTTCAAACCTGTGGGCGAGAATTTCACCCTGCTCAATGCGAAAACAATGGAATAAAATGTTGGGAATATAGCAAATATCAGAATCAGAGATACGGCCGGCGCAATAAAAAATGTGCGCGAATGACGATCAATCCATTCTGCCCAACTTTGCTGAGGTGTAAGTCCAGCCGGGGTTTCCCCCGGCTGGTTTGCATCACGAACGTGAGACATTGCTTTGGAGCCTATTTTCCAAGTGCCAAAGCTTGAGCGGCAATTTGGCTGTCACGGCCGAAATCATCGGTAACTTTTTCCCAGCCCGCTTCAATATTCTTCAACGCTTCATCAACAGTGATTTCGCCAGCCATATAGCGAGCGAGTTCTGTATCCAGGACCACTGATGTATACTTCTGAGCGCCCGGGATTTTCATATCCGAAGCCATGTTTGGATTATTGATGGCTCCGTTAATGGCACCCATATAGTTTTTGGCCAGGTCTTCCGACATGCCCGCCTTCACCCAGAAGTCTGTGCTCTTGAGCTGCGACAGACGGTAAGGGTTATAGCCCGTTGCACCGATGGTGACATCGACGCTCGATTGCGCAGACTGATTCATGTAAGACAGGAATGCATAAGCTGCATCCTTCTTCTTTTGGTCAGCCTTCGCATTAATCGCACCAGCCCAGCCACCGAAGGCCGAGAATGGCGCATAATTTATGCCATCAACTGCGAAAGGAGCGCTTTCCTTAGACACGGGAACCAGCTTGCCAGTTTTGCGGTCCAACACTTCTTTGGAGCCCACTGCGCCAACAGCAAAAATCAAGTTTTTGACTTTGGCTGCATCAGGATCGAGCTGCAATGTGCCAGGATCGCCCCATTCGATAAGCAGGCCACAGCGACCATCCTTGAACAGGCCACGGGTGTCGCCGATGTCCATGTTCAACTCTTCAGGCGGACCATATTTTGTGGTTTCCTTGTAGAGTTCAAAGGCTTTCTTCCAACCATCATTGTTGATGATGGGCTTCATTGTAGCGTTATCAAAGTGGAAGCCTTGCGCAGTGCCTTGAGTTTGCACGATGGGTGCTGCGATTGTTTGGATGGCAAAATAAGACTGGGCATTGCGTTTCTTGAAAATGCAAGAACCATAGTCTGGTTTGCCGTCTCCGTTCATGTCTTGGCCATTTATGGCTTTGGCGACAGCAATATAGTCTTCCCAAGTCTTAGGTGGTTGCAGGCCAGCTTTTTCAAGCACGTCCTTGCGATAGTAAACCATTTGGAAGTCGCCATCGAGCTGTATAAGCTTGAATTTGCCGCCAATCTTCATTCCGAAATCGCGGAAATAGGGAGCGATATCGGCAGTATCGATCTTGGTGTCTTTGGCTACATAAGGATCGAGATCTTCGAGAAGGCCGGCGGAGTCTAATTCAACACCCCAACCAGCAGCGAAAACCGCTGCGTCGATTGAGTTTGTGCCTGTGGACCAGTCATTCTGCACCTTCGGGAAAATTTCCGCGAATGGAACTTCAGTAACGACAATTTTGGCGCCTGTTGCTTTTTCAAAATCAACACCACGTGATTTGAGCGGGCCAGCAATAACAGGGCCTGGACGTGTTAGGATGTTGACGGTTACACCATCAAATTCTCCAGCAAAGGCCGAAGCAGCAAGTCCGCATGTTGCGACTCCTGCAAGAGCCAATCCGGTCACAATTTTCCGTAAAGACATAATTGTATCCTCCCAAATGTAGCAGCACTCACAGGGGCTGCCTTGCCTGTTGTTCCCGATCTACCAGCGCAATTTTTTGCACCGTCTTTTCGTTCACGACGTTCCCGGCTTCTTCGAGCCAGTGGTTCTCAAAAAACAAACTTGCACAAAACTTATTTTTCGACAACTTTATTTATTCAACTCCATCACCAACCGCAGCCACGATGGCTTCGAGCGACGTAAAGTTCAAATTGGAATTCACATTTCGCACCCAGCGCATGAAATCAATCATGCGGCGCTCGATTTTGTAACGATGATTTTGCGCGATATCACTCATCCGATGGTTCAGAAACGGATTCTCAAAGCGTTCCATAGTAATTTTTACATAAGCAACAGCCTGCTCACCCAAATGGCGGGCTACAAAACCTGGAATAACTTCATCATGATAAAGTGTCATCAAGCGTCGCTTTACCGTTGCATCCTGCAGAATCTCGCGAACGGTTTCCGGCTCGGGCCTATTTTCAGTCTTCCAAATTTCTGCAAGAAATGTGTGCCCAAGATTGAGAATGTGCAATTTGAGACGCAAATAAGGTTCTAAGTCATCTGTGTAGACAATGCAGGGATGTTGCAAAGGTTCAACAAGTTTGGGTTCCCGTTTGATCGCCCACAAGCCATAGGGTTCACCAATTGCGCCAACCGGATCAATCGCTTCGGAAACAATGCGGTCCACGAGGGTGTCACAAAAAATTACTGCCTCTTCCAGCCATTGCGTGAAACCTTTGCTTGCTTGGGAGTCATGTGAAATTTTCAAAAAAAGTGCGCGCAACACGCGGCCATTATTGCTTACAAGTTCACAGGGAAGAATTAAAAGCGGCTTGCCACCTTTTTCATACCGATAGAAAAGCAATGAGAGCAGTTTTAATGGGAAGCTTTGAGGCGCTGTGTTTGATGAGCCCCAAACGGCCTGTTCTGTTCCCACCAGATCATAGCCCGTCTCACCCACATTCGATATGACGATTTCTGTTTCTTCCGCAAAAATCGATTGAAGAGTGCTCCACTCAACATTGGCATCAATGGCGCGACAGACGCTGGTGACTTGCGTTGTTTCATCAATCAACTGACCAGATTTATAACCCTTCAAGCGAACAGGAAATCCGGCTGGCGAGCCGAATGCCGCTATTCGGCCCCCTCGCGCATTTCCAAGTGTGGTTTTTACAACCGTAATTGGTCCAATATCTTGGCCCTCACAGCGGGCTTCATGCACAAATAAATCAGCATGGGCTTGTAAAAACCTGCTGGTGCCAAATTGAAGAATGCGATTGGTCATATTATTCGATCTCAATCATCGCTTTGATCAGGCCATTCTTGTCATGCGCCCAAATTGGTAACATCGCAGAGGCATTGTCCAAACTTGTGCGGTGGGTAATCAATTTTGAAATTGGTATTTTTCCCAACTTGATAGAAGAGATCACATGTTCGAAATCTTGCGCTGTCGCATTTCGGCTGGCCAATAATGTCATTTCTCGTTTGTGGAAATCTGGATCAAAAAAAGAGATTGCTTCTTTCACCAAACCAACCAAGACATAACTTCCGCCATGGGCAACATATTTGAAATTTCTTTCCATCGAAGTTCTGTTGCCGGTCGCGTCGAAAACGATGTCGAAGCCATTGTCGTTGGTTGCGCGTAAAACCTGATCGTCGGCATCCTCATTCGCAACAATTGTGTTTTCAATGCCTGCCGTGGCCCCCGCCAACTCAAGGCGCAAGTCGTCACGGTCCATGATCGTCACATTTCCGCCCGCAATCAGCGCAAAAAGTGCGGCACCGAGGCCGATGGGACCAGCACCCACGACCAAAACCTGCGCACCTAATTTCATGCCGCTGCGGCGAACGGCATGGGCACCGATCGCCAAAAACTCAACGCAAGCAGCGGCATCCGCAGACAAGCCATCTGCGGTTAAAACGTTTGATTCCGGCAAAACCAGATACTCGCACATGCCACCATCACGGTGGACACCCAAGACCTGAATTTTCATACAACAGTTCGGCTTGCCAAGACTGCAGGCATGGCAGGTGCCGCAAGCAAGATAGGGATTTATTACAACCAATTGCCCAACCTTGAAGTTTGATGATGAATCGCTGTCTACAATGATTGCAGAAAGTTCGTGTCCCATAACACGCGGATATTCAAGAAACGGATGAAGCCCTTCATAGATATGATAGTCCGTGCCGCAAATGCCGACACGAGAAATTTTCACCAACACTTCACCCTGACCACGCTGTGGGCGTGGTTGGTCCTGAAGCCTTATGCGATGAGGACTATCGCAAACAACAGCTTTCATTGTGAAACTCATGGTGTTGACGCCATGACAGTCTGCTTCATTCGAACATGATCTCGGAAGGCTATTTTGAGGTTCCCATCCACAACAATCATTCTTCCTGTTTTTACCGCCTGTTGAGACTTGCTGTCTCTTGTGCATAAGAGACAAGTAGAACATAGTTGTGTCAAATTGTTTTTTATCAACAAAGAAGCAGATTAAAATACACATCGATTTTTGAGGGAAATTGAATGCGGGGCGAAACGGTTTTCAAAAAAACTTATAATTTAGCCCTTGAATATATCATTTCACAGGGTGTGAAGACTGATGTGCCTTCCGAAAATGTGCTGGCAGGCCAGCTCGGAACCAGCAGAACTACAGTGCGAAAAATTTTAAGTGAACTCAAAAGCAAGCGCTTTATTAAGGCGACAGCCAGCAATTGGACCATTTCACGGTTACCAAAACCCCGCGATTTTTTTCCGGAAAGTGAAACGGTGGCAACATCTATTCAAGTTGAAAAAAAATTCTTGGAATGGATGATGCGAAGTGATCGCAAGGCTGGCGATATTGTCAATGGCCTCGAACTGGCAAGGCAATTCGGTGTATCCACGGGTGCGGTGCGAGAATATTTAAATCGGTTTGGCCGGTTTGGACTTATCGAAAGGAAACCGAACTCCAGTTGGATCATCAGAGGGTTTACACAGGAGTTTGCATTGGAGCTTTTTGAGGTTCGAGAACTTTTTGAAATGCGCTCTGCCCTTGCCTTCGAAACCCTGCCAGAAACTTCGCATGTTTGGCCCGCACTTAAAGCATTGGAACGGGAACATAGAGATTTGCTTAGAAATATTCCCACCCGGTTTCGGGATTTCCCTAGCCTCGATGAGCGCTTTCATCGCCTCGTGAACAGCACATCAAAAAATCGATTCTTTATGGACTTCTACGATATTATCTCATTGATCTTTCATTACCATTATTTGTGGAGCAAAGTTGACGAAAAGCAACGCAATAAGGCAGCGGTTGGAGAGCATTTGGATTATATTGGCGCACTGCTTAGCCGAGACCCCTTTCGAATTGAGCAGGCGTGCAAAATTCATCTCAGTTCGGCTAGAAAAACTTTGTTGGCGTCGATCAGAACATCGCCTGCATTAAATTTAGCAGGCCGATTATGAAGTTTAGAAGTGTTGGCGAATGCATGGCAGAACTTCAATTGGCCAGAGACGGACTCTACAGCTTGGCCTTTGGGGGAGATACGCTGAACACCACATGGTATGTGCGAGCTCTGGCTGACGCGCACGCTCTCGAAGTTGAATATGTGACCGCTGTGGGCGGTGATCCTTTATCAGATAGGCTCGTTGATTTCCTCAACAAGAATTCGATCGGCACGAAATATGTTAGCAGGATTACAGATCGCAATTTGGGGCTTTATCTCATTAGCCTCACTGGCGCAGAGCGCAGCTTCACTTATTGGCGAAACAATTCGGCTGCAAAACTTTTGACGGAAGACGAAAGTGCCTTCTCACTCGCACTTGCCAACGCAAACGTCATCTATTTTTCAGCAATTACACTCGCCATTTTATCATCTGAGCACCGCCACGTTCTGCTGGATGAACTAACGCAATTAAAAGCTGCGGGAGCAACCATTGCATTTGACTCAAACGCCCGTCCAAAATTGTGGTCATCAGCAGCGCAGATGAGAGAAGCCACAATTCAGGGCTATAAGGTGGCAACATTTGCGCTGCCAACCTTTGCGGACGAACAGATGATGTTTGGGGACAACACACCCGCCGACACTGCCAAAAGAATTGCTGGCTACGGAGTCAACGAAGTTGTTATCAAAGACGGTGCCAACACAAGTTGGGGTTTGGTGAACGGCGATCTTTTTAATGTGAAACCAGAGCCTATGAACACTGTGATCGACACGACTGGTGCGGGCGACAGTTTCAACGCTGGTTATTTGGTGGGCCGAATGGCGAAGTTGGATACAATAGCAGCCACAAGGCTGGGGCATCGCGTTGCCGGTTTGGTGGTTGGCCACCACGGCGCGTTGGTTCCGGCGGGGGTTTTTTCAAACCTGAAATTGAACTTCACATAGTCATAAAAAGAAATATTGGCGGAGAGGGGGGGATTCGAACCCCCGATACACTTGCATGTATGCCGCATTTCGAGTGCGGTGCGATCGACCACTCTGCCACCTCTCCGCGAAGCTTCAAGTTTTGGTCGTGGGCGTCTCATTAGCGAAGCTGGTGACCACTGCCAACCCCTTTGTTGAGTGGCTGATTGACTTGAGGGCCGAAAATGCTAGAAGCCCGCCTTATGAGCAGGACTTTGACCATAAAAAGCAAACCCACCGCAGCCAGCGCGGCGCGTTTCTGCTCGACCACTGCCAAACATACCAAGAAAACGGCCTAAGGCCCCTCCCCCGGCCACTCACCCCCGCGGGGGTGGATGGTCGATAGATTGGACCGATGATGGAGCTTTGGCTCTTGGGGGCGGGCCTAAACGAAAAGGATGAAGTATGATGGGTTATAAAGTTGCAGTCGTTGGTGCCACCGGAAATGTGGGCCGCGAAATGTTGAACATTCTGTCGGAGCGGGAATTCCCGGTTGATGAATGTTTCGCGATTGCCTCGCGCCGTTCAATTGGCTTGGAAGTGAGCTTTGGCGACAAGATCTTAAAATGCAAAGACTTAGAAACTTTTGACTTCAGCCAAGTCGATTTCGTTTTGATGTCGGCCGGTTCTGAAATTTCAAAAGTCTGGTCGCCTAAGATTGGTGCCATGGGTCCAATCGTGATCGATAATTCCTCATGCTGGCGTTACGACCAGGAAGTGCCGCTCATTGTTCCAGAAGTAAATGCTCACGCGTTGGAAGAATATATGAAGCGCAACACCAAGCGCAACATTATCGCTAATCCCAATTGCTCCACTGCTCAATTGGTGGTGGCGTTGAAGCCATTGCATGATGTGGCCAAAATTAAACGTGTGGTAGTTGCCACTTACCAATCTGTATCAGGCGCAGGCAAAGAAGGCATGGACGAACTTTGGATTCAAACCAAAGGCATTTTTGTGAATGACCATCCCACGCCGAAGAAATTCACCAAGCAGATTGCCTTTAATGTGATTCCACAAATTGATGTGTTCTTAGATTCTGGCGACACCAAAGAAGAATGGAAAATGGTGGTTGAGACCAAGAAAATTCTTGATCCCAAAATCAAAGTCACAGCCACTTGCGTGCGTGTGCCCGTATTTGTGGGCCATTCAGAAGCAGTGAACATCGAATTTGAATCGCCCATCACTGCCGATGAAGCGCGCGATATTTTGCGTGAAGCACCAGGCTGCATGGTGATCGATAAGCGTGAAGAAGGTGGATACATTACGCCAGTGGAATGCGCTGGCGACTACGCAACATTCATCAGCCGCATCCGCGAAGATTCAACCATCGAGAATGGTTTGAACTTGTGGGTGGTTTCAGACAATCTTCGCAAGGGGGCAGCGCTCAACACCGTGCAGATTGCTGAATGCATCATCAATCGCGGGTTGCTCAAGAAGGTCGCCTAAAAAATAAGGGCGGGGATTTTAACCCCGCCCTTTTTTTACAATTCTTGCCTGCTTCCAATCTCGACCACGCGGTCAGCGGGCAATTGGAAGTAGCGACTGGCATCGTCTGCATTTCGGGAGAGCGTTACGAACAACAAGCTCTGCCACGCCGAAAGTTCGCTGGTTTTGGCGCGTTGCAGCGAGCGGCGCGACAAGAAGTAAGTTGTTTGCATATCCTCAAAAGCGAGGCCGCCACATTTTGAACGCCGCAAAGCTTTGGGAATATCGGTTGAATCGAGATAGCCGAACTTTGCGTTCACCGTCCAAAAACCATCAGCCAATTTGGTGAGCTGGATTTGTTTTCCCTCCTCAACATAGGGCACATCAGCCAATTCCAAATTCAATATAAAGTTGTTTTCATGCAGCACCTTGAAATGCTTTAGGCTATGTAACAATGCTGTCGGAGCATTGTCGCGCTGCGATGTGAAATATACAGCCGTACCTTTAACGCGTTGAACAGAGGCAGACTTTTTTAAAGATTCCACCAAGGTCTTGAGTGGCAATGCCGATTTCTTAATCGAGTTTCTGATTTGCAATACGCCTTTGCGCCACACCCACATGGCTGCAAATATCGCCCCACCAATGGTCAGTGGAACCCAGCCTCCTTCGGCCACTTTCAAGCTGTTGGCACCGAGGAATGAAACGTCAATTGCGAGCAACGGTAACAACACGGCATAAGTTGCGGGGTATGACCATTTCCATCTGTTGCGCACCACAAACATGGCAAGAATAGTGGTGACAACCATGGTGCCGGAAACCGCAATTCCATAGGCAGCGGCCAAACTTGATGATGACTTAAACGCCAGAACAAGCAAAATAACGCCCACCATCACCATCCAGTTGACTTGCGGCAGATAGATTTGGCCTGAGGTTGAAGCGCTGGTGAACAACACCTGCATGCGTGGCAAAAGCCCTAACTGTATCGCTTGGCGCGTGAGCGAGAAGGCGCCAGTGATGACAGCTTGACTGGCAATGATGGTTGCCGCTGTTGCTAAAATAACCACTGGAAGCAAAGCCCATTGTGGCATCATAATAAAAAATGGATTTTCTAAAGCCGCAGGATTATTTAGCAGCAGTGCGCCCTGTCCTAAATAGTTGAGCAGCAAAGATGGCAGCACCACAACAAACCACGCATAACGAATTGGGTTTTTGCCAAAGTGGCCAAGGTCGGCATAAAGCGCTTCACCGCCAGTCACAACCAAGAACACTGCACCCGCGGTGAGCAAGCCCAACTTGCCGTTGGACATCATAAAATTGAAACCATGAATTGGATTGGCAGATTGCAAAATCGCCGGATATTGCAGAATGTGCGTGAAACCCGACACGGCCAAAACGCCGAACCAAATAAGCGTGATAGGCCCAAAAAGCTGTGCCACTTTTGCTGTGCCATAAGATTGTGCTGCAAACAGAACAACAATAATCAGCAATGTAATGGGCAAGATATAGGGGTCGAACGTCTTGGTGACGAGGCTGAGGCCTTCGACCGCCGAGAGAACGGAAATAGCAGGCGTGATCATCGCGTCGCCATAAAACAGCGCTGCACCGATCATGCCGAGAATGGGGATGACAATAAAAAACTTGCCGCGCCCGCGCTGGGCCACAGCCATGAGCGAAAGAATGCCGCCTTCGCCTCGATTATCGGCATTGAGCATGATCAAAACATATTTAACGGTGACAACGAGAATGAGAGCCCAGATCATCAATGACAGAATGCCGAAAACAATAGGCTGGCTAACGGTACCATTTTCGCCCATTGCGGCTTTAATGGCTTCGCGAAACGCATAGATGGGGCTGGTGCCGATATCGCCGTAGACAACGCCGATGGAGCCTAAAGCCAGAACTAAGAAACTACTCGGCCTTGCGAGGCCGTGTCGGTGAATTGCAGCGGCATCTTCATCCCCGCTGGCAGTTTGAGTGGTGGTCATGTGAATTCTCCTGTTTATGCTGCATTGCAGCATGGGCGGGTGGTATGCGCCTTTTTTAAACATCACATCTATGCATTCGGTGCATTGTAGACGTGAGCTTTTGGAATGAACCCGAAACAAAAAAGGCCAGGAGCTTGCGCACCTGGCCTTGGTTAATTGATCAAAAAAGAATTACTTCGGCAACAGCACTGCGTTGATCACATGGATCACGCCGTTTGATTGGCGAACGTTTGCTGTGGTCACTTGAGCTTTGCCACCCTTTTCATCGGTGACATAAACTTTGCCGCCTGATGTTGTGAAGGTCACTTTGCAGCCGCCTACAGTTGTTACTGTGTGCGCGCCGCCATCGGCTTTCACCATGGACATTACGTCCTTGGCCATCACGTTACCTGCGATTACGTGGCAGGTGAGGATCTTTACCAGTGTTGCTTTGTTTTCTGGCTTCAACAAAGTTTCAACGGTGCCCGCTGGCAACGCAGCAAAGGCGGCATCCGTTGGAGCAAGAACTGTAAATGGACCAGGGCCTGATAACGTGTCGACCAAACCAGCAGCCTTAACTGCGGCAACCAAGGTTTTGTTGATTGGCGATTTTACTGCGTTCTGAATGATGTTCTTATTTGGGAACATGGCAGCGCCACCCACTGTTGGGTTTTTTGCAAATGCCGCGCCTGAAGCCAGTGCGAGCGATACAAGGGCAGTTACGATGAGTTTCTTTGACATGATTTATCTCCTTGAATTGATTTAAATTTGGGATTGGGGTGACGGTGCTTCAGAAACGAAGCACCGTCTGATTAATTACATTTTCGGCAAGAGAACCTTGTCGATCACGTGGATCACGCCGTTTGACTGGGCCACATCGGCGATTGTTACGTTGGCAACGCCACCGGCTTCGTCGGTTACAGTGACCTTGTCGCCATCGACCTTTAATGTGAGCTCACAACCACCCACGGTCTTCACCTTGTGCATGCCGCCATCAGCCTTCACCATGGCTGCTACATCTGCTGCCATCGCCTTGGCACCCACAACATGGCAGGTGAGAATTTTAACAAGCTTGTCTTTGTTTTCTGGCTTCAACAATGTGTCCACTGTGCCTGCTGGCAATGCAGCAAAGGCTTCATTGGTTGGCGCGAACACTGTGAATGGGCCTGCGCCCTTCAATGTATCCACCAAGCCAGCAGCAGCCACGGCGGCTACCAGTGTTGTGTGGTCCTTAGAGTTCATTGCGTTTTCGACAATGTTCTTGGTTGGGAACATTTCCGATCCACCCACCATGGGGTTGCCAGCAAATGATGCTGTTGAGATGAGGCCCAGTAATACAGATGCGATAATTGTCTTGCGCATAGTCGTCTCCCGATTGGATTTAAGATCTTGCTCAATTGCGCGATCTAAACATGTAACGAGAGGTTCACGGCCGTGGTTCAAGTCGGATTGGTCACGAACACAGGCAAATTCTTCACGAGAGTGTGAGTAAAACGTTACTAAAAAAGCCGCGCATGATTATGCGCGACTCTGGACTTGTTGGTGTATTGACCAATCCGCGTGCTTTGCGTGCCGCAACACGTGCGCGCAGAGCTTTTCACGAAAGCGTGAGCGGCGACCCCACTTTAAATTGCGCCGAATTTTCCGACGCCAATCACAGGACCAGCTTTGTCTTTTTGCAAAACAGCGATGAGGCTTGTATTGGCTCCCGTCAGAAATTCCTTGCGTGGCAGCGTGATGGAAGCTGAAGCCCCGTTCCACGTTGCGACGTTCGATAATTTGCGAACCACATTGTGGTAAGTGATGGTCGAGCCTGTGTTTTCGCCACGTTCGATTTTGACGCTCACTTCTGGCGCAACTGACATGACCCACAGTGTGCCATGGTCGGCATCACCCTTTGGCAATTCAATTTTGATTTCATTTTCGGTGGCACTCATGGTCAATGCCATTGCATTTTTGGCGTTTGAAATGGCGTTTGCCACTGACCCTGAATTGCTGCCAACCACATGGTCGTGGCCGTTGATCACCATTTGCGGCGTGTAGACATCATTGTCGCCGCGGGCATGGGCATAATCCATCTGGCGTTTGGTGTGGGCGGGGCTTGCCAGTGTGTCGCGCCAGCCCAAATAATCCCAGTAATCAACATTGAGAGAAACCACGATCACGCCGGATTGTTTGACCAGAGCGCCTGCAAGCCTATCTGCGGCAGGGCAAGATGAGCAGCCTTGGCTGGTGAAGAGTTCCACCAGCACAGGAGCAGCAGCTGCCGATGCTGGCGATGAAACGAACGGCACTGCCAAACTACAAGCAGCGAGGCCAAGCACTTTTCGACGTGAGAACGATGATGAATTTTCCATGTTACGAATATGGTGAAATACAAAAACACCCACAAATCACACTTGGGTGATAGCGATGCGGGAAACTATTTTTTAGATTTGATGGGAATTGGGCACAGTTGATTGCGCGTTGTGTTCATCAAACCAATTGTCCAACACACGGGGCAACCCCGCATAATGACAAATGACGCCACGCCGAGAATAACGGCTGCACCCAGTGCTGTTAGTGAAGGCAGCGCCAACAGTTTTCCAGCACCGTAGTAAGCGACAATGCCAATCGTTCCGCGCACAAAATGTTCCAGCACTGATTTGCTGGCGAATAAATTTGAAACGGCCATGGCTGTTCTCCTTGCGAAGAGCCTAACGCCGATTAATTTCACGTGGGTAAATTGTGGACTTTAATTTAGTTAAAATTGTACCAGTGGCTTGAAGCCGCCAAAGAACATGCGCTTGCCATCGAAAGGCATGGTTTTTGGGTCAAACTCTTTCATGAACGGGTCTTGCATGATCTTCTTCCAACATGCATTGCGATGCGCCTTAGATTTGAAAACCAGATAAGCACAGCCCACGGTTTCATCAGGCTTGAGCTTAACAGATTTCTGAAATGAGGTGACTTTCCCCTCTTTCACATCATCTGCAATGGCTTCCACATAGGCCAATGCACCCGCGCGTTTCCAAGCCGCGGCTGATTTTTTGACTAGGGCTTTGTAGGCTTTGATGTTTGCAGTGGGAACTGGAATGACCATGAAATCAAAATACATTTTATGCGACTCCTATTGGTAAAACACCAGTTTAGCAGATTTATGCTTTTGCCTGAATGATGATGTTGAACAAGTTGTATAATTACCCAGCCTTGGCCAAGTTTCGCAGCACGTAGTGCAAAATGCCACCGTTGTTATAGTAATCAATCTCATCCAAGGTATCGATACGGCAGAGCGCCGTGAACGACGACGTGGTGCCATCAGCCCTGGTGACTTCCACTTTCATGGTTTCGCGCGGCTTTAGACCGTCGGCCAAGCCTTTGATGGCGATTTTTTCATCGCCCTTCAAGCCTAATGACTGCCAACTTTGGCCTTCCATGAATTGCAGTGGAACCACACCCATGCCCACCAGATTTGAGCGGTGAATGCGTTCAAAGCTTTGGGCGATGACAGCGCGCACGCCCAAGAGATTCGTACCTTTGGCCGCCCAATCGCGTGACGATCCGTTACCATATTCAATTCCGGCGAAGACAACCAGTGGCACTTTTTCAGTGCCATAAAGCATGGCCGCATCATAGATGGCCATTTCAACACCTGAGGGCTGATGAATCGTGAAGCCGCCCTCTTTCACATTGCCATCAGGACCTTTGACCATGAAATTTTTGATGCGGATGTTGGCAAAGGTGCCACGCATCATCACTTCATGGTTGCCACGGCGCGTACCATATTGGTTGAAATCAATCGGGCGCACACCGTTGTCGGTGAGATACTTTCCAGCAGGCGATGCCGCTTTAATGGAGCCCGCAGGCGAAATGTGATCGGTGGTGATCTTATCGCCGAACAAGCCAAGGATGCGCGCACCCTTAATATCGGTGATGGGTTTTGGTGACTTCTGCATGCCGTCAAAATAGGGTGGATTTTGCACATAGGTTGAAGTGTTGTCCCAAGCATAAGTTTCGCCCTTGCTGGTGGTGACACCGCGCCAATTTTTGTCACCTTGGAACACATCCGCATAGCGGGTTTTGAACATTTTCGCGGTGATATTTTTCCTCACGAAAGTTTCGATTTCTTTGTTGGTAGGCCAGATGTCTTTGAGGAACACTGGCCTTCCTTTTTTGTCATTGCCCAGAGGTTCAGTGGTGAGGTCAATTTGCGTTGAACCTGCGAGCGCATAAGCTACCACGAGTGGCGGCGATGCCAGGTAAGCCGCTTGTACATCTGGCGACACGCGGCCTTCAAAATTGCGGTTGCCCGAGATCACAGCGGAAGCAACAATGCCATTATCGCTGATGGCTTTGGAAATGGCCGGGTCCAGCGGCCCGGAATTTCCAATGCAGGTGGTGCAGCCATAACCCACAAGATAGAAACCGATTTTATTCAGCTCCTTTTGCAAGCCAGATTTATTCATATACTCGCTCACCACTTGGCTGCCGGGTGCGAATGACGTTTTCACCCACGGTTTGGATTGCAGGCCCAGTGCTGCAGCTTTTTTGGCCAGCAAGCCCGCGCCTATGAGCACTGAGGGATTCGACGTGTTGGTGCAGCTGGTGATGGCGGCAATCACCACATCGCCATGGCTGATCTCAAAGTTCTTGCCTTCCACTTTCACGCGCTTGTCTTGCTCGCCCGTTTTGGCAAAGCCGGCCTTATCCTTTGGCGCATCCAAGGCGGAGCAAAAGCCCGCTTTGATATCTTGCAAGGGCACGAATTTTTCAGGGCGATTGGGCCCAGCCATCGCGGGCACAACGGAAGCCAGATCAAGCTCCACCGTGTCGGTGAACACTGGGTCTGCGCTCTTGGCGGTGAGGAACATACCTTGCGCCTTGGCATATTTTTCGACGAGCGCAATGCGATCATTTTTGCGGCCGGAGAATTTGAGATAGCTCAACGTCACGCTATCCACGGGGAAGAAGCCACAGGTTGCGCCATATTCAGGCGCCATGTTGGCGATGGTGGCGCGATCGGCCAAGGTGAGGGCTGATAAGCCGGGACCGAAAAATTCAACAAACTTTCCAACCACGCCTTTTTTGCGCAGCATTTGGGTGACAAGCAAAACCAAATCGGTGGCAGTCACGCCTTCTTTGAGTTTGCCGGTGAGCTTGAAGCCGATGACTTCGGGCAGCAGCATGGATTGTGGCTGGCCCAGCATGGCCGCTTCGGCTTCAATGCCGCCCACACCCCAACCCAGAACGCCAAGCCCGTTCACCATGGTGGTGTGGCTGTCAGTGCCCACAAGTGAATCCGGATAGGCCATGGTGACCATTTTGCCCTTCACTTTTTCGTCACGCGTCCACACAGTTTGGCTAAGATATTCCAAATTCACTTGGTGGCATATGCCCGTGCCGGGGGGCACCACGCGGAAGTTTTCAAACGCGCCTTAACCCCATTTCAGGAACTTATAGCGTTCCATATTCTGCTCATATTCGCGCTGCACGTTGGCGGCCAGAGATTTGCTGCTGCCAAAACTATCAACCACAACCGAATGGTCGATCACCAAATCAACCGGCACCAATGGATTGATTTTTTGCGCATCGCCTTTGAGTTGCTTCATGCCATCGCGCATTGCGGCCAAATCGACTACGGCAGGAACGCCGGTGAAATCCTGCATCAACACGCGCGCCGGACGGAAACCCACTTCCTTGTCTTCCTTGCCCTTGTTGGAAAGCCAAGCCACGAAGCCTTGAATGTCCGCTTTGGTTACAGTGCGGTTATCTTCATTTCGAAGAAGGTTTTCAAGCAGCACTTTCATTGAAGCAGGCAAAGTTGAAATGCCTTTGAGGCCGTTCTTTTCGGCCGCTTTCAAACTGAAGTAAGTGTAAGTCTTGGACCCCACCTTGAGTGTCTTGCGGGATTTGAAGCTATCAAGTGACATGAGAATCCTCGTGTGCTGAATTTGCAAGTGCTATAAACTTTATTGCGGTGCAACACTAGTCCAACTTGAAGAGAAAATCTTAGACAGCGACGATCGATACGACTGCGCCAGATACAATTGAAACTGCAATTCTATAATTGCCGCCATCGCGCCTCGCTTTAAACCAATAAACTGTAGTGGTTTTTTCAACGCGTTGAACATTTCCATAACCCGCGGCGGTCACAGAAATCGCAGCAGCGCCCCAAGTATATGTTACCTCGCGAGCGGCGGCACGCGCCACTGAACCAACGGTGAGGCCCACCTTAAAGCTGGCCGAAGCACTTTGTGCCATCAAGTTTGACGGAAAAAGGCTCATCATTGCGCATAAAAACCCTATTAGCCGAGCCACTGTGTCTCTCCTTGAAACAAAAGATTAACCTTTGTTTAAGAAGTTGCAATATCGCAGCCATAACAAGCTGTTGATTACAGTTTTGGGTGTTTGGTGCTCAAGGTAAGCTCTTCGTAGGAAATTGTTTCAGCAATCAAAGTGCGCCAAAGATTTTCAACACTTTGAACTGGCACATTTGTGCCTTTAGTTTTGCCCACCACATTCCGCACCACTTGCTCAATGCGGTCTGGCAGCATGGCCGGGATGCCCGCCCTATTTTTTGCGGCAATAACCCGATCCACAATTTCAAAGCGCTTTTGGATGAGTGCAAAGAGCTCTCTGTCCACCGCATCAATTTCATCACGAAGCTTGAGCAGCTCCGTTTGATGCAAAATCATACGCGGCGTTCCACCATCATTTTTTTAATTTCAGCGATGGCTTTCGCGGGGCTGAGGCCCTTGGGGCAGGCTTTGGCGCAGTTCATAATGGTGTGACAGCGATAAAGGCGGAACGGGTCTTCAAGATTATCGAGGCGATCACCCGTTGCTTCATCGCGTGAGTCAATCAGCCACCGGTAAGCTTGCAGCAACACGGCGGGGCCCAAGTAACGGTCGCCATTCCACCAATAGCTTGGGCACGATGTGGAGCAGCAAGCGCAGAGAATGCATTCATAGAGGCCATCCAGCAATGCGCGTTCGGACTCAGACTGTTTCCATTCGGCCTGTGGCGTTGGCGTGGTGGTTTTGAGCCATGGTTCGATGGAGCGGTGCTGCGCATAAAAATGCGTCATATCCGGCACCAAGTCTTTCACCACTGCCATATGCGGCAGCGGATAAATTTTCACGGCACCCTTCACATCATCGCAAGATTTCAAACAGGCCAGCGTGTTGGTGCCATCAATATTCATGGCGCAGGAGCCGCAAATGCCTTCGCGGCACGAGCGGCGGAATGTGAGGGTTGGGTCTTGCTCATTTTTGATTTTAACCAGCGCATCCAGCACCATGGGGCCGCAGGTGTCCATATCCAGCGTGTAAGTATCCACATGCGGGTTCTGGCCATCATCGGGGTTCCAGCGATAGATTTTAAACTCACGGAGATTTTTGGCCATTGGAATCGGCCAGATTTTTCCGGGGGTGAGCTTAGAGTTTTGGGGGAGTGCAAATTCAACCATCTTAGTAAACCCGCGCCTTTGGCTTGATGTAGTCTATGTCTTTGCTCATGGTGAAGTCGTGCACGGGGCGCGTGCCCAGTGTCACCTTGCGCTTAGCGTTGTCGACCCAGCTCAAAGAATGCTTCATCCAGTTCTTGTCATCGCGCTTGGGGAAGTCTTCCCTTGCGTGTGCGCCACGGCTCTCTTTTCTGGCTTCGGCGCTGGTGACTGTGGCTGCGGCCTGCAAGATCAGATTTTCATATTCCAGCGTTTCGATCAGATCACTGTTCCAGACCAGTGAGCGATCAGTGACCTTTATGTCAGATGTGTCGTTCCAAATCTCGCCGATTTTTTTCACACCTTGCGCCAAAGTTTCGCCTGTGCGGAACACGGCGGCATCATCCTGCATCACGCGTTGCATCCGGGCGCGCAGCTGAGCTGTAGAAGTTCCCCCATTGGCATTGCGATAATGATCAAGCCGCGCAATGGCCTCATCGCCAGCGCCCGCTTGCAATTCAGCATGAGCGGAACCTGCCTTTACCAATTCAACACAGCGCAAAGCGGCAGCGCGGCCAAACACGACAAGATCAATTAATGAATTTGAACCCAAGCGGTTGGCACCGTGCACTGAAACACAAGCGGCTTCACCCACAGCCATAAGGCCCGGCACTGTTTTCGAAGGATCGCGCTTATCACCAGCCAAAGCCTCACCATGATAATTCGTGGGAATGCCGCCCATATTATAGTGTACGGTTGGCAAAATTGGGATTGGCTCTTTGGTGACATCCACACCTGCGAAGATTTTCGCGCTCTCCGAAATGCCGGGCAGGCGCTCGTGCAGCACGGCAGGATCCAAGTGTTCGAGATGGAGATGAATGTGATCTTTCAGCGGGCCCACACCGCGCCCTTCTCTAATTTCGATGGTCATGGAACGCGACACTACATCACGCGAGGCCAAGTCTTTGGCTGACGGTGCATAACGCTCCATAAAGCGCTCTCCTGCTGAGTTGGTGAGATATCCACCTTCGCCGCGTGCACCTTCAGTGATCAGGCAACCAGCACCATAAATGCCTGTGGGGTGAAACTGCACAAATTCCATATCTTGCAGCGGCAGCTCGGCGCGAAGCACCATGGCATTGCCATCGCCCGTGCAGGTGTGGGCCGAGGTTGCTGAGAAATAAGCACGGCCATATCCGCCTGTGGCCAGAATGGTTTGGTGGGCGCGAAAACGATGAAGTGAACCATCTTCCATGCACATGGCCATGATGCCACGGCACACACCATCTTCCATGATCAAATCAAGGGCGAAATATTCAATGAAGAAGGCTGTGTCGTAACGCAAGGATTGCCCATAAAGCGTGTGCAACATGGCATGGCCGGTGCGGTCCGCTGCGGCACAGGTGCGCTGCACTGGGGGGCCCTCACCCATGTTCATCATGTGGCCACCGAAGGGGCGCTGATAAATTTTGCCTTCTTCAGTGCGGCTGAATGGCATGCCGAAGTGTTCAAGTTCATAAACTGCTGTGGGCGCATTGCGCACCAGATATTCAATGGCGTCTTGGTCGCCCAACCAATCAGCACCCTTTACTGTGTCATACATGTGCCAGCGCCAATCATCGGCACCCATATTTGCCAGTGATGCGGCAATGCCGCCTTGTGCTGCCACTGTGTGCGAGCGTGTTGGGAACACTTTGCTGATGCACGCGGTTTTTAATCCAGCCTGCGATGCGCCGAGGGCAGCACGAAGGCCCGAGCCGCCAGCGCCAACGACGATGACGTCAAATGTGTGATCAGTAATGGGATAGGAGGTCATTAAAGTCCAAAGCTCATTTTCAAAATAGAGTAAAGTGCTACGGCACCTAAAAAGAACGTGGCGAAATTGATGATGAGCAACGTTGCCAATTTGCGGCCTTCGCTGTGCACATAATCCTCAATCACCACCTGCAAGCCAAGGCGCATGTGCCAGAGGATGGAGATCATCGCCAGAGAAAGCGCTACGGCGCAAAATGGATTTTTGATTGACGCGATAATCGCCGCGCGCGGTGCGCCGAGGTGCGCAAAAATGAAATAAACGAGGTAAATCACCAAAGGCAGATTCGCGATTGCAGTAACTCGCTGCATCCAGAAATGTTCAGTGCCCGATTTGGCTGAGCCTAAGCCCCGCACTTTGCCCAGATCAGTGGTCATGCGCGCACTCCATAGCCAATGATCCAGATTAAAACCGTGAGAAGAATTGAGCCAATCACATTGGCGCGGACCAGCCATTCTACTTTGTTCAGGTCAAAGCCCCGCCCTGTGTCCCAGATGAAATGGCGCAAGCCGCCTAGCAAGTGGTGCATCAAAGCCCAAGTGAAACCGAACAGCACAAGGCGACCCAGCCAATGGGCAAATAAGCCGTTCACAAAAATAAAATAATCATCCGATGTGGAAGCAGCACTAAACCACCACACCAACAAAACCATCCCTGCACTTAAGGCAATGCCGGTGATGCGATGGAAAATCGACATGGCTGTCGATAACATGGGGTGATAGACTTGGAGATGCGGCGACAAGGGCCGGGAGGAGATTCTATTTTGCGACATAAATTGACCTTCAAACGAAGTTCCGTTTTAGCTGCTGCGCTGCAACAAAGCAAACGGGCTACATGTCACATCAGATCACTATAACCTTCGTGCCAATTTTAGTTTGATCGAACAATTCTATAACCTCTTTGTTCAACATGCGAATGCAGCCTGAAGATGCGGCAGTGCCAATCGATTCTGGATGGATTGTGCCGTGAATTCTAAAGCCAGTGTCGCCTTCCTTGTTGAATAAATACATGGCACGCGGCCCCAAGGGATTAATGGGCAAGCCACCCGGCATCCCGTTGGCCCACTTGGCATATTCTGGCTTGCGGGTGATCATTTCTGGTGGCGGTGTCCACACAGGATTTTCACGCTTCATGCCCACTTTGGCAACACCCGCCCACGAAAAGCCTTCCTTGCCCACGGCCACCGAATAACGGTTGGCCTTGCCATTGCTTAATATTTGATAGAGTGCGCGCTCGTCGGTTTTGATGATTAGGGTGCCAGGCTTTTCGGGCGTAGAAAAATCAATGGTTTTATAGCCTTCGTAGGTGGGCTTTTTGAACTTTACTGGCTTGGCGTGAAACTTGATATTGCCTGCAATTTTAAGGCGCTTTTTCAATTTAGACTGCGGTGTGAAACTATCGAAAATTGAAGTCGCGTTAGCCTGTAATGGAACGGCAATAAAACTAGCAGCTAAAATTCGTAAGAAAGAACGGCGCGCAATCATTCGGATTTTCCTAGTCTCATGTTTATAATTTGGCACTTAAAAACACAACGGGCGGCAAAATACAAGGTGACGCCCGACTTGTTAGTTGAGAACGATGAAATGATCAGGCAATTCATTGGGATTGGCGGTGCCTGGTGGAAAGTGTTTGGCCAACTCATGCCCGCAGCGTTCAACAGCGTGAACGAGCCCTTCAGTTAAATTGCCGCTGCGCAAATGGGGCAGCATATCATCAATAATACTCTGCCAAGTTTGCTGGCTCACCTTGCTGGCGATGGCGGTGTCGCCAATAATTTCGCAATAGCGCTCAAGCAGCGACACAAAAATCAACACGCCAGTGCGCCCACCCGTGCCATGGGTATTAACCGCCAGAAATTGTGTAGCGGCATAGCGGTGCGCATATTTTTGCATAAGTTTTTTAGGTGTCACCCAATACCGCAAAGGATGATAGCTCAGCACGATTGCAACGATGATGAACACCAACAGTTGCGCCATGAAGACCCAGAACAGCGAGACTGCCGCCCACGGAAAAAACCGTGAAAGAAGGGGCAGTAAAAACGGCACCGCGAGGGCCGCACCTGCAGCGATGTGAATTGGCACGTGCACATAATCATCACTTTGGCGGGCTGCGATCACGACGATTTCGCCGCTGGTGAGAAGCTCTGCCTTTTTGATTGCGAGAGTGACTTTCTGACGATCAGTTGCGGCAATGTCGTGTCTCATTTTACCATCCACCGGAAGCACCGCCGCCACCAGAGCTGCCACCGCCACCTGACCAGCCGCCGCCGCCGGAAAAGCCACCGCCGCCGCCGCCAAAACCGCCACTGCTGAAGCCGCCGCCCGGTATGATGATGGCTCGCCCCCCCGAAGCTCTGATCAATATGAAGCCAACGACAAGAAAAATGATGATGAAGGGGAGATTATCGCTAATGCTATTATTAGTGACTGATTGGTTTTGCACACGCTCCACCACTTGGCTGCCCTGCCCGCCCACAACTTTTTCAATGTCATCGAGGCCCGCGTGAATTCCACCCACGTAATCGCCTGCTTTAAAACGCGGCACCATGGCGTTTTCAATAATCAGGCGTGACATCGCATCCGTCAGGTCGCCTTCTAAACCATAGCCTACTTCGATAGATACTTTGTGCTCAGTTGGGGCCACCAAAACCAGCACCCCATCATTGCGCTGTTTGTCGCCCAAGGCCCAGAAGCGAAACAGGCGGTTGCCATAATCGCGAATGTCATAGCCTTCAAGCGATGGCACAGTTGCCACCGCCACCTGGTGATGACTGGATGTTTCATAGTCCCGAAGTCGATTTTCGATCACGGTTCTGGCCGTTGCATCTAAAACGTTGGCGGCATCGACAATGGGAGCTGTCAAAGGTGGAAAACTGGGATCTGCCCAAGCTGAAGTCGCGGCAAAAAGTGCCGCGACAAAGAGCAGGATGACTCTTAGTTTTTGCATCAAGCTTTCGGCTTGTTAAAATCCACTTTAGGTGCCGTTGCAGCGCCGGGATCAGCAGCAAAGGTTTCAGCTGGTTTTGCTGTCGGATAGAACCAGGCCGCCCACCAACGGCCAGGAATAGTGACGAGTTCAGTGTTATAAGTTTGAACTGCATCAATATAATCCTTGCGGGCCACCGTGATGCGATTTTCAGTGCCTTCCAATTGCGATTGCAGCGCCAAGAAATTTTGGTTGGATTTCAAATCAGGATAAGCTTCTTGAATTGAAAGGAGCTTGCCCAAAGCTTGAGAAAGCTGGCCTTGTGCATCCTGATATTTTTTGAACTCTTCGGGGTTGTTGATAATGTCTGCTGGCAAAACCATTTGCGTGGCTTTGGCGCGCGCTTCGACAACAGCAGTGAGCACATCTTTTTCTTGTGCGGCATAGCCCTTCACCGTCTCAACCAGATTTGGAATAAGATCAGCGCGGCGCTGATAATTGTTCTGCACGTCACTCCATTTCGCCTTCATCGCTTCTTGATAGGTCGGCACATTGTTAATGCCGCAGCCGGAGAGAAAGCTGGCCACCACAACGAGAATAACAAAATTTAAAATCCGCATTTAGAAACTCCTATCAAAGACCGGCTATCATCCAATATAGTTATAAATTCCTACATTTCAAGATCTTTTATTTTGACGATTTACCACTAAATCATCGACCACAGCCGGATCAGCCAGCGTTGACGTATCGCCCAGCGCTCCGAAATCGTCCTCGGCAATTTTGCGTAAGATGCGCCGCATGATTTTGCCGGACCGGGTTTTGGGCAGGCCCGGTGCAAATTGAATTTTGTCCGGTGTTGCCAGCGGGCCAATTTCTTTGCGCACATGATCAACCAATGATTTGCGCAAGGTATCGTCTCCTTGCTCGCCTGCCATCAAGGTGACATAGCAATAGATACCCTGCCCTTTGATGTCATGCGGGTAACCCACCACGGCGGCTTCGGACACTTTGCTGTGTGAGACTAAAGCGCTCTCAACTTCGGCAGTTCCCAAACGGTGGCCGGATACGTTGATCACATCATCGACACGGCCAGTGATCCAGTAATAGCCATCCTCATCACGGCGACAGCCATCGCCGGTGAAATACATGCCTTTATAGGTTGAGAAGTAAGCCTCAACGAAGCGCTTATGATCGCCATAGAGGGTGCGCATCTGGCCCGGCCAAGAATCCAGAATAACCAGATTGCCAGAAGCGGCACCTTCAAGGAAAGCGCCCTTGTCATCGACCAAAGCAGGTTGGCAGCCGAAGAAGGGTTTTGAGGCAGAGCCCGGTTTAAGTTTGGTGGCACCGGGCAATGGCGTAATCAGAATGCCGCCCGTTTCGGTTTGCCACCACGTATCCACAATCGGGCAGCGGCCTTCGCCTACCACGCGGTGATACCATTCCCAAGCCTCAGGATTGATCGGTTCTCCAACGGAACCCAGAAGCCGCAAAGTTTTACGCGAAGTTCTGGTCACAGGCTCATCACCCTGCTGCATCAAGGCACGAAGGGCTGTTGGCGCGGTGTAAAATATATTCACTTGGTGCTTGTCGATCACTTCCCAGAAGCGCGAGGTGTTGGGATAATTCGGCACCCCTTCAAACATCAAGGTGGTGGCACCATTGGCCAGTGGGCCATAGAGAATATAGCTGTGGCCCGTCACCCAGCCCACATCTGCCGTGCACCAATAAACATCACCATCATGATAATCGAACACATATTGATGCGTCATCGAAGCATAGACAAGATAACCGCCCGTGGTGTGCAACACACCTTTGGGTTTTCCGGTGGAACCTGAGGTGTACAAAATAAACAGCGGGTCTTCTGCTTTCATTTTCTCCGGCTTGCACTCTGCCGAAACTTTTTGCACTTCATCATGATACCAAAGATCACGTGCAGGATCGAAGGCGATAGGGGCACCTGTGCGGCGAACCACCAAAACTTTTTCGTCGCCACTGCAGCGTTTTAACGCATCATCCGTGTTGGCCTTGAGTGGAATTTTTTTACCACCGCGTAAGCCTTCGTCTGCGGTGATGACAAATTTGGAATTGCAGTCGTTGATCCGGCCGGCCAGTGACTCTGGTGAGAAGCCACCAAACACCACAGAATGCACAGCACCAATGCGCGCGCAAGCCAACATGGCATAGCCTGCTTCTGGAATCATCGGCATATAAATCGTGACGCGATCACCTTTTTTGACGCCGTGCTTTTTCATCACATTGGCAAGACGGCAAACATGCTCATAAAGTTCGCGGTAGGTTATTTTCTTATCATCATAAGGATTATCGCCTTCCCAGATGATGGCCGTTTGATTCCCGCGTTTTTTCAAGTGGCGATCAATGCAATTAGCTGAAACGTTCAGAACACCATCTTCATACCATTTGATCGAAACATTCGGATAAGCAAAACTGGTGTTCTTGATTTTCTTGGGCGCTTTGATCCAGTCTAAACGCTTGGCCTCTTTGCCCCAGAATTTCTCAGGGTTTTTCACAGAGTCGTTATAAGACTTTTTATACGATGCCTCGTCGAAATACGCCTTTTTCTTCCAAGCGGCGGGCACGGCGTAGATTTTATCTGACATGGCGCATTCATCTCCCAAGGTGTTTTGAATTGTAGTATAGCTTGCAAAACTAGTTTTTAAAAAGCCCCACTTATGAAATCTCCCAATCATTTTCTATATTTTATGTTGCTCGGGCTGTTCTGGGGGGTGTCTCCCAGTGTTTACAAACACCTCAGCAGCATCAACATGCCTGTTACCCATACAATATTTTATACAGGCCTTGGCGTGGGGCTGATTATGTTTTGCATGGCGCTTTACCGCACGGGTTTTGGCAATTTTGACAAGCGACTGGTCTATTATGGCTTGGGCTGCGCGCTGTTGATGAACATTCCATTCGGCCTCAATCTTTATCTGGCAGGCTTTGTTCCGCCCACGGAGCTTGCCATCATCATCACCATGTCACCGTTTTTCAATTATCTGATCGCCTTGGTCACACGTCATGAAAGTTCATCGCCGCGCAAATTGCTGGCCATTGCCTTTGGATTTCTATCAACTCTGATTTTGATTTTGTCACGACAAGGCACACTGTCGGGCTCTCTTTCATGGCCGTTGATTGGGTCGATTTCAATTCCTCTGCTCTATTGTGCTTACAACACTTTTGCAGCGCGGGCTTGGCCTAAGGGGGCCGACACCATTCAAGCCGGAGCATTTGAAAGCTTGTGGTCTGGACTTACAGTTTTGCCGTTTATATATTTTTATGAACCAATTGGCTCGACCAGCCCTAGCGCGTTCGACCATTGGATATTAGTGGCTGTGACCTTGATGTGGGTTGTGGAGCGTGTGGTGTATTTTACTTTGATCACCCAGAAAGGTGCTGTTTACACAGTGCAGGCAACTTATGTTTCAACGCCCGCAGCGGTGATCATTGGTGCATTGTTTTTCGGTGGTGGAACCGATGTGTGGTTATGGCTATCGCTCGCGGTTTTGATGGTGGCGCTTTATTTCAACAACACTGGCCACAGTGATGAGGCGATTGCGGCTGTGAACCCTGAGTCACACCCGATTTAGTTCAGCTTCCAAACGGCAGATTTTTTAATTTCTGCATCTTCCAAATCTCGTGATACGGGTACTGAATATTCGATAATTTTTGTCAGCGCCGATTGTGGCAAATAACTTCGCCCAGGATCGCCAATGAAAATAGCAGTGCCATGGGCTTGTCGCAACCAAGCAAGGCAGCGATCTGCGGTGGTTTTTTCATAGAACATATCGCCGACCAACAGAACATCTGTTTGCGGTGGCGGTATGGCCAGCAAATCATCCGCAGTGATTTTCAATTGAACCTTGTTGAGTTCCGCATTGATTGCCATTGCCGCCAAGGCAAAATGATCAATATCTGCCGCCAACACAGATTTAGCACCCGCCAACATGGCGGCGATTGCAACAAGGCCTGAACCTGAAGCCATATCTATTACGTGCTTGCCTTCGACGATTTCTGGATTGTCCAAAATATATCGCGCTAGCGCCTGCCCGCCCGCCCAAGCAAAGGCCCAGAAGGGCGGCGGCAGGCCAATTTCGCCCAGTTCGTCCTCAGTCTTTTGCCAGATTGGCAAAGCCTCATGAGCAAGATGAAGTTTGATTTCCGGCACCAAGGGGGGCGCAAGAATAGTTGTGTTTTCAATAATGAATTTCTTGTGATTCACGAAAGCTTTGGCGGCAGTTTTAAACCGCCTAAATCACAGATAATTTTCCATTCTTCTGGCAAAACTGGTTGCACTGAGAGACGCGAATTTTTGACCAACACCATTTCGCTGAGGCGTGCGTCTGTTTTAATTTCGTCAAGTGTAACATCGCGCGGCATGGCCACTAAGGCGCGAACATCAACGCATTCCCATGCGGGTCTATCGGCGGTTGAATCTGGGTGGATGAGCTTGCAAACTTCAACAATTCCAACCACGGCCTTACCGATGTTGGAATGATAGAAAAAACCTTTATCGCCCAATTTCATCACCCGCATGTTGTTGCGTGCTTGATAGTTACGAATGCCAGTCCATTCATCACCGCTCGCACCTTTTTTCATGAGCTGCGCAAAGGAAAACACATCAGGCTCAGATTTAAAAAGCCAATAGGCCATTAGACAGTCTCCGGATTTTTCATTGTCCATTTCCATGGTTTTATTTCAACAGACGAAAAAAGACCCGCAATGGCATAGGGATCTTTTGCGGCAATGGCTTCAGCCTCTTTGTGATTTTCAGCTTCGATGATGACCAGACTGCCACATGGATTTCCGGCTTCATCAAGAAACGGGCCCGCAGCTTTCATCGCGCCGTTTAAACTGTTGAGAAAAGCCACATGATCGGGCCGCACTTTCAGGCGCATATCCAAACTGTTTGGTTTATCGGTGCACAATACTACAAAAAGCATTTCTATCTCCTATTTAAATTCAACACTGACAGGGCGTGCCAGTAATTTGGCAATCTCTTCTGCTGGATTTGAGCCGCCGTCAATGATGGCATGAACAGCGTTGATAATGGGCATATCGACTTCATGTTGACGAGCGAGTTTAACCGCAATGGCTGCGGTGTGTGCACCTTCGACGACACCGGGGGCTTTGGCCAATGCTTCAGCTGAAGAGGCCCCCTGCCCGATGGCCAGACCAAACGCATAATTTCGGGATTTGGTGCTGGAACTGGTGAGAAGCAAGTCACCAAGGCCTGAAAGGCCAATGAGCGTTTCAGATTTTGCACCCATTTTTCGGGCATAGCGGGAGAGCTCGGCAAAGCCGCGGGTGATGAGACTGGCGCGCGCACTTTCGCCCAGCCCTTTGCCATCCGATATGCCGCAAGCGATGGCCAGCACATTTTTTAACGCACCGCCAATTTCAACGCCTGTCACATCGTCTGATGCATAGATGCGAAACGTAGGCAAAGAGAGTGCGGCTGCCCACTGTGTAGCAGAATGAAGCGTTGGCCCTGCCAAAGTTACAGCAGTCGGCAAGCCTGCCATAACATCTGCGGCAAAACTAGGGCCGGACAAAGCATAGAATTCTGCACTGGGTTTTAGCTGCTTGGCAAGCTCTGCCATTGTAAAACCGGTACCCCGTTCAATGCCTTTAGCGGCGGAAATTATGACGGGCGAATTGACATTGGGCAGTACACTGCGTGCCGCTTGGGCAGGAACTGCAAGAATGGTTGCATCACACGCCCAATGGATGGGATTGCGGCGCGACCAGATGGCAACTTCATGGCCTGCTTTGGTTGCCACGAAGGCCAGGGTTTTGCCCCAGGCCCCATCACCCATCACCGTGATTTTCATGCCTTTGCTCCAAGTCGGCCGGAGCCATAAACTGTGGCTGATACAGTATCGAGGGGCCAGCGCGGGCGGGCCGCAAAGCTAATGTCGTCGCTGTGGCCCAGTGCTAGTCTTTCAGCCCCTGCCCAAGCAATCATGGCCGCATTGTCCGTGCACAGATGAAATGGCGGAACAGCTAAAACAAAGCCATGATGCGCAGCACTTGTTTCAAAAACCTGGCGCAACCGGGCATTGGCGGCCACCCCGCCTGCAACAACAAGAGCCGGACTAATTGCATCAGGGTGCGCCAATCGAAATGCAGCAAAGGCGCGCTTCAAACGATCTTCCAAGGTTTCCGCTACGGCCAGCTCAAAACTGGCACACACATCGGCTACATCCGCATCAGTCAATTCGCCCATAGAATACACGGTTTCACGCACGGCTGTTTTCAGGCCGGAGAATGAAAAATTGCAATCATCCCTTCCCTTCAAAGGGCGCGGAAAATTGAAGCGTTTGGCATTGCCGCGCTTGGCATAGGCTTCAACGCGCGGCCCACCAGGATAGCCCAAGCCTAAGAGCTTGGCCGTTTTGTCGAAGGCTTCCCCGAGTGCATCATCGATGGTCGTGCCGAGACGCTTATAGTGGCCCACGCCAGAGACCATTTGAAACTGGGTGTGGCCACCAGAAATGAGCAGCAGCAAATAAGGAAACTCACAGTCACCCAAAAGGCGCGGTGTTAAAGCATGTCCTTCCAGATGGTTGATGGCTAGAAATGGAATGTCATGGGCCATCGCTATGGCCTTGCCTGCCATTAGCCCCACAATCAAGCCACCCAGCAGGCCGGGCCCTGCTGTTGCCGCAACGGCGCTGAGTTGGTCAAACGGCACTTGGGCCTCGCGCATCGCTTGCGCAATCAAGCGATCCAAATGGGTGACATGGGCGCGGGCGGCAATTTCTGGCACCACGCCACCAAAGGGGGCATGTTCTTTGAGTTGCGACAAAACGACATTGCTGAGCAATTCCCCATGGCCATCGGCGCTGCGCGAAACAACGGCGGCCGCAGTTTCATCACACGAGGTTTCGATGCCAAGGATTAAAGTTTTCATGTGGGGTGTTTATAACTCAGGTTGGGGTTGCCGCTCTAGCATCGACCGCCTAAACTTGGCAAATGAGTAAAATTAGAATTGGAACGCGAGGATCGCCCCTCGCTTTAGCACAGGCCCATGAAACACGCGACCGTTTGATGGCGGCTCATGGTTGGGCGCAGGATGAAATTGAGATCGTTACCTTCACGACGACGGGTGACCAGATCCGTGATCGCCCACTGAGTGAGATTGGCGGCAAAGGGCTCTTTACCAAGGAATTGGAAGAAGCTTTGTTTGCTGGTGCAATCGATCTTGCCGTGCATTCAATGAAGGATGTGCCAGCCCACATGCCCCAAGGCTTAGACCTTGCGGCCTTGTTGCCCCGCGAAGATGCCCGCGATGCGTTGCTGAGCTTTGCTGCAAATTCTCTGATGGAATTGCCTCAGGGGGCTTTGTTAGGGTCCTCTTCGGTGCGGCGCACGGCACAAGCCTTGCGGCTGAGGCCTGACCTGAAAACAATCCAATTCCGCGGCAATGTGCAAACGCGTTTGCAGAAATTGCAAGATGGTGTGGCCCATGCCACATTCTTGGCCTGTGCGGGTTTGAACCGCTTGGGGCTTGCTGATAAAATCACACAAGCCATTTCAATTGATGAGATGTTGCCAGCGGTTGCTCAAGGTGCAATTGGCATTCAAATTCAAACACACGACGAAGCCACGCGAAAAATTCTTGCGCCGCTCAACCATGAACACACTTTTATTGCGGTGATGTGCGAGCGCGGGTTTATGGCAGCCCTTGATGGTTCCTGCCGCACCCCCATTGCGGGGCATGCTATAATTGAAAATGGCAACATTCAATTCCGCGGCGAAGCGTTAACTCTTGATGGCAAACATGTCTTCAAAGTCTCACGATCGGGTGGTCTTGCCGATGCAGCAGCCATGGGCCGTGATGCGGGCGAAGATGTGAAAGCCAAAGGCGGCAGTTTGATTGCATATTGATGAACATTATCATCACGAGGCCTGAAGAAGATTCAGCGGTTCTCGCGGCAAAGTTGAGGGCCATGGGGCATAGTGTTTCGGTGCTGCCAATGATTACAATTGTGCCGCGCGCAGATGTCACCGTTCCTGCGAAAAGCTATCAAGCAATCTGCCTCACCAGTGCCAATGGGGTGCGCTCCGTCAGCATCACTGCTGCGCTCAAAGCTTGCCCGGTTATAGCCGTTGGGCCGCATTCCTTGCAGGCTGCTATGAATGCTGGCTTTGCCAACGTTTCAGCACAAGGCGGCGATGTTGACGGTCTGGCAGCTTATATGATGCAAAAATATGATCCTCAGGCTGGACCCATCCTTTATATTTCCGGCTCGGAAACATCCGGTGATCTTGAAGGCAAATTAACGGCAGCAGGGTTTCGGGTTGATCGTGTGGTGACTTATGATGCCGTGCCTGCGCGTCTGTCGGGCCATGAAGCTGAAATTGAGCAGGCAAATGCAGTTATGCTTTATTCACCGCGAAGTGCCACGATTTGGCGGGCGGAAATTTTAAGGCTGAAACTTGAAAACTTGGCAGAAAACATGGTGCATTATTGCCTTTCCGCCAATGTGGCCGCTAGCCTGCCACAGAGCTGGCCCATAGTCATGGCGAATACGCCGACCGAAGCTTCCATTTTGGCGGCGCTTGAATAAAACTCTAAAGCGGAATAGGTGAGATGTCATGAGTGACCATGAAAACCAAAGCGAAATTATTGACATTTCTCCGGATAACATTGTTGACAGCACGTCGGAAGAAAAAGCATCCTCGCCTCAACCTAAGCGCAGTCGAACCTCGCTGGGTATCGTCGGCCTTGTGGCCGTGGCCAGTGCCGTGGGCGGTGGTTGGCTCTACCGTGATCTTCTTTCCAGCTATTTGCCATCGGATCAAACTCAAGCCATGGCTGTGCGCGTTGATGCGCTTGAGGCCACAACTAAAACACTGAGCGGAAAGCTTGATGCTGTGGTTGGTTTTAGCGATGAAATTAAATCTCAACTGGGTGCCGCGCTTAGCGCTGCGGAAGAAGCTAAAAAGCAGACGGGAACCTTGAACCAAGACGCGGTTGGCACAAAGAAAAACATCGCAGCTTTGGAGAAATCTCTTGCGGCCGCCACTGCGACAATCGACGAATTGAAATCAGCAATGCGTTCAGACGGCACTGCGCAAGCACCAGCTGGTGCAGATTCTTCGGCGCTTGCATCACGCGTTGATAGTTTGGAAAAAGACGTGGCCAGCCTGAAAACTTCCACCGGAACTGCCAAGGCTGACACAGCGGTGCTATCGCAATCATTGGCTGATCTGAAAGCAAATGTGGCGCAAGGTGCGCCCTATGCCGATGAGATTGGGCGCATTGCCCGCATGGTGCCTGCAGCAGAAGGCCTTGAAGTGCTGAGCGCACAAGCCACCCAAGGCTTGCCCAATGCACAAGGCTTGAGTGCTGAGTTGAAAAATATTATTGCAACCCTGCCAAAATCTGAACCCACACCAGCTGCACCTGATAACAGTTGGTGGGGTTCGGCTGTTTCTATGATGTCCGGACTTATTACGATCAAAGATTCGGGTGTTGCTGATTGGCGAGACATTGCCACGCAATGTGCAGTACTTGCCGAACAAGGCGATTTGAAAAAAGCTGTTCTCACGCTCGAACAAGCTGAGGGTGCTTTGCCAGTTGAGCTGCAAAAATGGCATGACAAAGCTGTTGCCAGATTAGCTTTAGAACAGGCGATGGAAAAAGCATCAGCCGCTGTGCTTCGTGAAATTGCGGCGAAGGGCTGATGCATATGGTAAAACTCTTATGGCGGTTTGGGCTCTTGGTTTTAGCGGCTATAGGCTTTGCATGGCTCGCCGATAGACCGGGCAGCATTACCATCCAGTGGTTGGGACGTGATATTCATATGTCGGTTTTGGTCGGTGTGGTGTCACTCGCTGTGGTTCTCACGGTGCTTTATTTTATGTGGCGCATTACGCAGCGCATTTGGCGCAGCCCCACGGCCATGCGGGAAAGCTTGCGTTTTCGCAAACATCGCAAAGCCTACGATTCATTGTCACGCGGGATTATTGCGGCTGGCGCTGGCGATGCACAGGCGGCTGCCCGCCATGCTGGCATTGCCGGAGAAACTCTGAAGCATGAACCACTGATCACGCTGCTCACCGCGCAGGCCGCACAGCTTAAAGGCGACCGGGCTGGCGTGAAGCGCGCCTTTGAAGATATGACCAAATCTCCGGAAACAGAATTGCTGGGCTTGCGCGGGCTTTTTGCTGAAGCAAAACAAGCTGGCGATTGGCCAGCTGCACGCAGCATTGCCGACCGGGCACTAGCAAAAAATCCAAGGCTGCCTTGGGCCTCCGCAGCAGTGTTACAAGTTCAAACCGCTGCCAAAGATTGGGCGGCAGCGGCGGCCACTGTGGCCAATCAAGCAAAATTCAGTTTGATGCCCCGTGATGAAGCACTCAAAAAACAAGCAGCACTTCTCACAGCGCAAGCTTTGGCAGAAGAAGAAACTGATCGTTCACGCGCTTTGAATTTGGCGGTGCAGGCCCACGGTTTAGATGCGAAACTGGTTCCGGCGGCTCTGGTGGCAGCACGGTGTTATCTTGCTGATAACAATCTGCGCAAGGCCAACAAAATTTTGCGCAGCACTTGGGCTTTGAACCCGCATGCGCAGCTTGCGGATGTGATGGCCAACAGCAAAACAGATGATGATGCCGAACAGCGATTTGAGCGCGTGCGCGATTTGGTGGGGAAGCCCGGCGAAAATATTGAAGCCGCCTATTCATTGGCCCGCGCTGCCATTAACGCACGGCGCTGGGATGTAGCGCGGTCATCATTAGAAAGTTTTGTCGAGGACAAACCGCAGGCGCGCTTGTGCGGGCTTATGGCGGAAATCGAAGAAGCGGCAGATGACAAAGGCCGCGCGCGCGAGTGGCTGGCCCGCGCACTTCATGCGCCGCGTGATCCTGTGTGGGTTTCAGACGGTGTCGCTTCCACGCGCTGGACCCCAGTTTCACCCGTGACGGGCGATATTGTGCCGTGCGAATGGAAACCACCTTTTGAATACACATCA
Source organism: Hyphomicrobiales bacterium (assembly GCA_025359215.1). Classification (GTDB taxonomy): domain Bacteria; phylum Pseudomonadota; class Alphaproteobacteria; order Rhizobiales; family Aestuariivirgaceae; genus Aestuariivirga. Next base: position 2,881 of record JANYHE010000124.1, on the reverse strand, counting down.
CAAGGCCAATGGCAGATTTCGCCACCCGCAGAAACACCATTGCTTCAAACAAAACCTGCTGAAGCACAGCCCCTCCAACAATTTCGCGCACCCGACGATCCAGGTATTGAGTGACCCCAGTTGAAATCGATCTAGAAACCGTTTAATTCACGCACAAGTTGCTGCTTTAGCTCAGTTGGTAGAGCACCGCATTCGTAATGCGGGGGTCAGGTGTTCGAGTCACCTAAGCAGCACCATTTCCCCATTTAATCACCGCTCAGAGCAATGTTTCGCAATCTGAGCGCATTGCCGATTACGCTGACCGATGACAGTGCCATTGCGGCGGCGGCGATCATGGGCGAGAGTAGAAGGCCAAACATTGGGTATAATGCGCCTGCAGCAATGGGCACACCGACTGCGTTATAGAAGAATGCAAAGAACAGATTCTGGCGAATGTTTCCCATCACGGCTTTTGACAGGTTTCTGGCAATTACAATTCCCATCAGATCGCCGCGCAGCAGCGTTATGCCAGCGCTTTCCATTGCCACGTCCGTGCCGGTGCCCATGGCAATGCCGACATCGGCGGCGGCCAACGCGGGCGCATCGTTCACACCATCGCCAGCCATAGCAACTACGCGGCCTTCTGACTTCAATTTCGCTATGACTGCCGCTTTCATATCAGGCAAAACATCAGCTTCCACTTCGGTAATTCCCAAACGATTTGCAATGGCATTGGCCGTGGTGCGATTGTCGCCGGTGAGCATGACAATGCGCAAGCCTGCATTTTTGAGTTGGTTGAGTGCCTGCGGTGTCGTGATCTTCACTGGATCAGCGATTGCAATCACACCAGCAATTTTGCCGTTGATGGCGGCGTAAACGGCGGTTGCACCATCCGCGCGCATGGTTTCGGCCTTTGCTGAAAGTTCCTCAATTTTTATGTTGAGCTCGGCCATAAACATTGCGTTGCCGATGGCCAAACGTTTGCGTTCAACCATGCCAATTGCCCCTTTGCCAGAAGGTGAATCAAAGCCCATGACTTTGGCGAGTTCCAGATTGCGATTCTCCGCTGCTTTCACAATTGCCGCTGCTAAGGGATGCTCGCTGGCCTGCTCCACTGAAGCAACAAGGCGCAGAACCTCGTCTTCAGCGTATCCTTCAACTGTTGCTATCGAAACTACAGACGGCTTGCCTTCTGTCAGCGTTCCAGTTTTATCGATAACAATTGTGTCGACACTTTCCATGCGCTCCAAAGCTTCGGCATCGCGGATGAGAACTCCAGCTTGGGCACCCCGCCCCACACCCACCATGATAGACATGGGCGTGGCTAACCCCAAGGCACAGGGACAGGCGATTATCAGAACTGCAACGGCTGCAACCAAACCATAGGCATAGCGGGGTTCTGGCCCCCAGATTGACCATGCCGCAAAAGCTAAAAGTGCTGCGGCGATAACGGCAGGCACAAACCAGCCGGAGACACGGTCTGCCATGCGCTGAATGGGTGCGCGGCTGCGCTGAGCGTTGGCCACCATTTGCACAATGCGCGCCAGCATGGTTTCACTGCCAATTTTTTCGGCGCGCATCACAAAACTGCCGCTGGCATTCAATGTGCCGCCGATCACCTTTGCACCTTTATCTTTGGTGAGAGGCATCGACTCGCCCGTGACTAAAGATTCATCCAGTGATGAGCGTCCCTCGGTGATCTCACCATCGACGGGCACTTTGTCACCGGGCCTGACACGAAGGAAATCACCGATTGCAATTGAATCAAGTGCTACTTCTTCATCAGCGCCATTCGCATTCACACGGCGAGCCGTTTTGGGCGCTAGCCCCAACAGCGCTTTGATGGCTCCCGATGTTTGGTCACGCGCGCGCAATTCGAGCACTTGGCCCAAAAGCACCAACACGGTGATCACGGCTGCAGCTTCAAAATAAACCGCCACCGACCCACCCGATGTGCGAAATGCAGATGGAAAAATCTGAGGCATCAGTGTTGCAATGATGCTATAAATCCATGACACGCCTGTTCCCATGGCGATGAGTGTGAACATGTTTAGATTACGAGTTTGAAGAGATTGCCATCCCCGCACTAAGAATGGCCAACCAGCCCACAGAACCACAGGTGTTGCCAACACCAGTTGAATCCCATTGGCAAGTTGTTCTCCCAAAAGCATGGTGAGCCCTGTGACATGCCCGCCCATTTCTAAAATAAAAACAGGAACAGTCAGCGCGAGGCCAATCCAAAATCGGCGCGTCATATCAATGAGCTCGTGATTGGGGCCACTCTCCGCCGTGACCGTTTGAGGTTCAAGCGCCATGCCGCAAATGGGGCACGACCCCGGGCCTACTTGTTGGATTTGGGGATGCATGGGACAGGTATAAATCGCACCAGCAATCACCGGCGCTATTGGCTTTTCATCCGTCAAATACTTTGTAGGATTTGCAATGAACTTGGCTTTGCAACTTGCGCCACAAAAATAATAGGTGTGCCCGTTGTGCTCGGCTGTGTGCATTGCGGTTTTAGGATCGACCACCATGCCGCAAACCATATCAATTACTTTGTCGGGTGACGACGCATTGTCGCCATGCGACACCAATTCAAAGGCTTGTTCCATGGCAGCTATTCATTCTCAAATTAATCGAGATTCCAAAACTAAGATTTGAGCGTTGACGCCTATACCCCCTATAGGTATGTGTCAATGATGCAAAAGGAAGCAAAGAGTTCCGTTCTCAAGCGGTTCAAACGCATTGAAGGCCAGGTTGGTGGCCTCTTGCGCATGGTTGAGGATGGACGCTATTGTATTGATATTGTTACTCAAATTTCGGCTGTTCGGGCTGCACTGCGGCGCGCTGAGGAAGAAATTTTGCGAGACCATGTGAGCCATTGTGTGGAACATGCCATTCT